>JBLMWS010000209.1:0-5816 GCA_050257355.1 Gemmatimonas sp. | reverse complement strand
CGTTTCGACGTCGATGTTGCCGCGTTCTGGCACGATCCGTATCCAGCGCTGAAGCAGATGCGGAAGGAGGCGCCGATCGCCTTCGTGCCGCAGCTTGGCAGCACGCTGCTATGCAGCCGGGATGACATCTTCGTCTGCGAAAAGAGAATAGACGTGTTCAGCTCGGATCAGCCGGGCGGGCTGATGAACCGGCTGATGGGCCAGAACATGATGCGCAAGGACGGTGACGCGCACATGGCCGAACGCAACATCTTCTTTCCTGCGGTATCGCCAAGAGCGGTCAAATCGCGCTGGCTGGCGCAGTTTCAGGCTCATGCCGATCGCATCATCGACGCGCTCGATCCGGCGGCGCCGATCGACCTCGTGCGCGACTTCGCGCTTCCGTTCTCGGCCGAGTGCCTGAAATCGATCACCGGCCTCACCAATATGCGCTTTCAAGACATGAATGCGTGGTCGCAGGGCATGATCGACGGGATCGCCAATTACATCGGCGATCCCGCGGTGGAGGCGCGCTGCCATGCGGCGACCGCCGGAATCGACGCGGCGATCGACGATATGCTGCCGGTCGTGCGCAAGGCGCCGGACCACAGCCTGCTCTCGGTCATGGTTGAGGCCGGCATGCCCCTCGAAAGCGTGCGCGCCAACATCAAGCTTGCGATCAGCGGCGGCCAGAACGAGCCGCGCGATGCCGTCGCCGGCACGGTGTGGGCGTTGCTCACCCACCCCGATCAACTTGCGCTGACACGCGAAGGGCGCGTGCCGTGGCTGCAGGCGTTCGAGGAATATGCCCGCTGGATTTCCCCGATCGGGATGTCGCCGCGTCGGATCGCAAAGCCCTGGATCATTCGTGACATCAGTTTCGAGCCGGAGGAGCGGGTGTTTCTGATGTTCGGCTCGGCCAATCGCGACGAGCGACATTTCGCAAACGCCGACCAGTTCGACCTGCGCCGTGATGCCGGCAAGAGCGTCGCGTTCGGCGCCGGCCCGCACTTCTGCGCCGGGGCCTGGGCCTCGCGCGCGATGATCGCGGACGTCGCCTTGCCCACCGTCTTTTCCCGTTTGAGGAATTTACGCATCGTGGATGACGAGCCGATCCGGATCGGCGGCTGGGCCTTTCGCGGCCTGCTCAATCTGCCGGTGACGTGGGACGCGTAGAGCGGGTGAACATAGGCCTTTCGCTCGCCGCGCCGCTATCGGATGGCGACATCCGACCACCTAAAGCGCTGCACACTCTTCCGGATCATCCTCTACTGATGGTCAACCATCGTCACCTCGGGCAGATAGTTCGATCCTTCCGATCCCATGAAATCGAACATCGCCTGCGCCGGCGGCAGCAGCACCTTGTCGCTGCGGCGGATCGCGTACCACTGACGCACGATCGGCAAGCCCGCCACATCGAGCATGACGACGCGGCCCTCGGCCAGTTCGTGGGCCACCGTATGCGCAGAAATGAAGGCGATGCCGAGTCCGGCCATAACCGCCTGTTTGATGGTCTCGTTGCTGCTCATTTCCATGCCGATCACCGGTTCGAGGTCGGATTTCTGGAATAGCCCCTCCATCAGGATGCGCGTGCCCGAGCCGGGTTCTCGCGTCAGAAAGGTCTCGTGAACCAGGTCGGTCAGGTTAAGGCCGCGGTCCTTTTCCAGCCAATGCCCCTTGCCGGCGATGATGATGTGCGGGTTCTTGCCGAGCTGCCTCACGTCGACGCTGACGTCGGCCGGTGGCCGACCCATGACGGCAAAATCGAGATCGTAGCCGTGCATCGCCTCGCGGATCTCCCCGCGGTTGCCGATCGTCAGCTTGATCTCGATTTTCGGGAAGCGCTTGGAGAAGGCCGCGATCGCGTGCGGCACGAAGTATTTCGCCGTGGAGACCGCGCCGATCGACACCGCGCCGCCGGTCCGCCCCGCGAGCAGGTCGAGCGCGCCCTGGGTGTCCATGATGGCGGCTTCGATCCGCTCGGCCAGCCCAAGGACCTCACGTCCGGCGGCCGTGAGCTGCATTCCGTCGCCCGTCCGCTGGACCAGCGGCAGCCCGGCAAGCCCTTGAAGTTGATGAAGTTGCTGGGTTACTGCCGGCTGGGTCAGGCCCAGCTGCTCCGATGCGGCGGTGACGCTTCCGCGCGCCGAAAGGGCCGCGAGCGCCCGCAGCTGGCGGATGGTCAGGTGCCGGAGCCGGGCCTGACTATAAGAAAAATCTTTGGCCTTCATCACAATTAGAAATTTTCCTTATTTCTCATTCTCTGTCAATTTTTCTTTGCGGGCCCGGACCGCACCGAACCCCACCCGGGGAGCAAGGGCAGCGGCAGCCGCGAGGGATGGACGCCATGACAGGGCAATGCTCGCTTGAGGACTATCTTCAGCGCTATTCGGAGACCCACCCGGCTGCGCTGGCCGCCGCGGCAGCCATCGACGCGATTGCAGCCGCCGCCGTGGAAATCGCGGAGCTGACCGGAAAGGGCCTGCTGTCCGAGACCTCAGGCCTCGCGACGGGGCGCAACAGCGACGGTGACCTGCAGCGCGATCTCGACGTCCGGGCCGATGCCATCATCCGCCGCTGCCTCGGCAAGGTCCCGATCGCGGCATTTGCGTCCGAAGAAGCGCGCGAAGTCGAGATCTGCGATCCGCAGGGCCGCATCTGCGTTGCCGTCGATCCGCTCGACGGCTCCTCCAATATCGACATCAACATGACCGTCGGCACGATCTTTTCGATCCTGCCTGCGCCGGACCATCTCGCCGATTGTTTTCGCCAGCCTGGCACCGCGCAGCTCGCGGCCGGCTTCGTCACCTACGGACCGCAAACCTCGCTGGTTCTGACCGTAGGCGCCGGCGTCGATGTCTTCACGCTCGATCGCGAGGCCGGATGCTTCAGGCTGGTTCGGCGCGGCATGCAGATTCCGACCCATGCCGACGAGTTCGCCATCAACGCCTCGAACCGGCGGCACTGGGACGCACCGGTGCGCACCTTTATCGACGAATGCCTGGCCGGGGTCGACGGCCCCGCCAATCACGACTTCAACATGCGGTGGATCGGTTCGCTGGTCGCGGAAGCATTGCGGATCCTCACGCGGGGCGGGGTGTTTCTCTATCCCTCCGACGCCCGTCCCGGCTATGGCGACGGCCGGTTGCGGCTCGTCTACGAAGCGCATCCGATGGCCTTCATCGTCGAGCAGGCCGGGGGACTCGCAACGACCGGCTACCAGCGCATCCTCGAGCTTGCGCCGCTGAGCCTGCATCAGCGCGTGCCGCTGATCATGGGCTCGGCACACGACGTGCGCCGGATCGAGGAGCTGCATTGCGACCCGCTGCTCATTGCCAGCACCACCGCGCCCCTATTCGCGCGGCGCGGCTTCTTCCGCGTGTAGAGGAGGCTGTCATGTCGAGAAAGCATCCGATCATTTCGATCACGGGCTCCTCGGGCGCGGGCACCACCTCGGTCAAGCGCACCTTCGAGCAGATCTTCCACCGCGAGAAGGTCAACGCGGTCTACATCGAAGGCGACGCCTTCCACCGCTACGACCGCGCGGAGATGCGCACCCAGATGGCGCAGGAGGCCGAGCGCGGCAACAGGCATTTCAGCCATTTCAGTCCGCAGACCAACCTGTTCGAGGAGCTGGAGCAGGCTTTTCGCGAATATGGCGAGACCGGCACGGCGGTCACGCGACACTATGTCCACGATGACGAGGAGGCGCAGCTGCATGGCGCCTCGCCCGGCACCTTCACGCCCTGGAAACGGCTGCCGGAGAATTCGGATCTGTTGTTCTATGAGGGCCTGCATGGCGCCGTCGTTACCGACAAGGTCAATGTCGCGCGCTATGCGGACTTGAAGATCGGCGTCGTCCCCGTGATCAATCTGGAATGGATCCAGAAGCTGCATCGCGACCGCAGCGCGCGCGGCTATTCGACCGAGGCGGTCACCGACACGATCCTGCGGAGGATGCCGGACTACATCAACTACATCTGCCCGCAATTCACCGAGACCGACATCAACTTCCAGCGTGTCCCCACGGTCGATACCTCCAATCCGTTCGTTGCGCGCTGGATTCCGACGCCGGACGAATCGATGGTGGTGATCCGCTTCAAGAATCCGCGCGGCATCGATTTTCCCTATCTGCTGTCGATGCTGCCGAACAGCTTCATGTCGCGCGCGAACTCGATCGTCTGCCACGGCTCCAAGCTCGATCTGGCGATGCAGCTGATCCTGACGCCGCTGATCATGCAGCTGATGGAACGGAAGCGAAACCTGAAGTGACGCGTAGCGGCTTCTCTAAAGCAAAAAACAGAGGGAGGGTCTCATGAACATCTCGGTTCATGCCGAAGCTGACCTGAATGCAATCACCCATCGCGATCTGGCCAATGCGGTCCGCTTTCTTGCCGTCGATGCGATCGAGAAGTCGCAGTCCGGGCATCCCGGCATGCCGATGGGCATGGCGGACGTCGCGACCGTACTGTTCTCGCGTTTTCTGAAGTTCGACGCCGCGCATCCGACTTGGCCCGATCGCGACCGCTTCGTGCTCTCGGCGGGCCACGGCTCGATGCTGCTTTATGCGCTGTTGCATCTGACCGGCGGCGGCGTCAGCCTCGATGACATCCGCGCGTTCCGCCAATGGGGTTCGAAAACCCCGGGACATCCGGAATACGGCCACACGCCGGGCGTCGAAACCACCACCGGTCCGCTCGGGCAGGGGATTGCGACCGCGGTCGGTATGGCGCTTGCCGAGCGGCTGGCGAATGCGCGGCATGGCGACGATCTGGTCGACCACTACACCTATGTGATCGCCGGCGACGGCTGCCTGATGGAAGGGATCAGCCAGGAGGCGATCTCGCTCGCCGGTCATCTGCAATTGAGCCGACTGATCGTGCTGTTCGACGACAACGGCATTTCCATCGACGGCCCGACGTCGCTTGCGACCTCGGACGACCAGCTCAAGCGCTTCGCTGCGTCGGGCTGGTCGGTCCGTCGCCTCGACGGCCATGATCCGGAAGCGGTCGCGCGTGCCATCAGCGAAGAGCGCGAGACGGCCCGGCCTTCGCTGATCGCCTGCCGTACCATCATCGGTTACGGCGCGCCGGGGCGTCAGGGCACCGAGAAGGTTCACGGTGCGCCCCTCGGGCCCGAGCAAGCCGCCGCCGCCCGCAAGGAACTGGGTTGGGATCATCCGCCCTTCGTCATTCCGCAGACGGTCGCAGATACTTGGCGAATGATCGGGCAGCGCGGCCGCGCCGCGCGGCTCGCCTGGCAAGATCGCTGCGCGCAGGTCGGTGCGGTCGAGCGGGAGCGCTTCGAGCAGGAACAGGCGGCGCTCCTGCCGGGCGCCTATGAGCTTGCACTCGCGAGGTTGCGCGAGCGGCTCGCGACCGAACGTCCGAAGCTTGCGACGCGGCAGGCCTCGCAACTCGTGCTCGACAGCGTCGCCTCGACAATACCGAGCCTGATCGGCGGGTCGGCGGATCTCACGCACTCCAACCTGACCCAGAGCAAAACCCAGCATGCGGTGCGGCCCGGTCAGTTCGCGGGCGACTACGTGCATTACGGCATTCGGGAGCACGGCATGGCGGCCGCGATGAACGGCATCGCCCTGCATGGCGGCTTCATTCCCTACGGCGGCACCTTCCTGGCTTTTTGCGATTACAGCCGCCCCGCGATCAGGCTCGCGGCCTTGATGCGCATCCGCGTCATTCACGTCATGACGCATGATTCCATCGGGCTTGGCGAAGACGGCCCCACGCATCAGCCGGTGGAGCATCTGGCGGCGCTGCGGGTCATTCCAAATCTGCTCGTGTTCAGGCCGGCCGACGCGGTCGAAACGCTGGAAG
>JBLMWS010000208.1:0-10900 GCA_050257355.1 Gemmatimonas sp. | reverse complement strand
GCCGAGCAGGCGCCTGGCGAGCGCGCGACCATCGACAGCTTCCTGGTCTCGCTGGCCGAGGATCGGGCCGAGCAGTCGATCGGCATCATTCTCGCCGGGACCGGCGGCGACGGCACGCTGGGCGTCGCGACGTTGAAGGACCATGGCGGCCTTGCCATCGCCGAGCAGACCTCGCAGGACGCATCCGATCATCCTCTCGCGGACGCCAATACGCCTGCGGCGATCGCCGATTTTGTGATCGCCCCCGAGGAGATACCCGAGCATATCCAGGTCTATGCCAGGCACTTGCGCCGGCTCGAGCAAAGGCAGGGTTTCGACGAGGTGCTGGCGGCGGCTTCCACGTCGCTGACGCGGATCGCCGACATCCTGCGCAACAAGACGGGGAATGATTTTCACGGCTACAAGCAGAACACGTTCCTGCGGCGGGTGCAACGGCGCATGCAGGTGGTGCAGGTCGACGACATCGCGGCCTATGTCGAACATCTTCGCAACGACAAGGACGAGGTGCAGCATCTCTTTAACGACCTGTTGATCGGCGTCACCGAGTTTTTCCGCGACAAGCGCGAATTCGAAATGCTCGAGACGCAGGTGATCCCGAAACTCTTCGAGGACAAGTCCGCCGGCCAGCAGGTGCGGATCTGGGTGCTCGGCTGCGCGACCGGCGAGGAGGCCTATTCGATTGGGATCCTGCTGCGCGAACAGATGGCGAAGCTCGACTCGCCGCCGCAGGTGCAGATCTTCGCGACCGACATCGATGGCCGCGCGCTGGCTGCCGCGCGGGTGGGGCGCTACCGCACCAGTATCGAGCACGACATGTCCCCCGAGCGCCTAGCCCGCTGGTTCGTGCGCGAGGGCGACACCTATTGCGTGGTCAAGGAGCTGCGCGAGATGTGCATCTTCTCGCAGCACAATGTCATCAAGGACGCGCCGTTTTCCAAGCTCGACCTGATCTCCTGCCGCAATCTCTTGATCTACCTGAATTCCGAGCTGCAGAACCGCGTCATTCCGCTGTTTCATTTCGCGTTGCTGCCCGGGCGCTTCCTTTTCCTCGGCAATTCCGAAAACGTCACGCGGCATCCGAAGCTGTTCGCGCCGCTCGATCGCCGCTCGCGCATCTTCCGGAAGCTGGAGACCGGAACGCGCCTGCCGCCGGAATTTCCCATTACGACCACGGCGGGAAGGGGAGCGGTCGAGGTGCCGCAGGTCCGCAATTTCGGCCCGGACGTCGGCCTCGAACGACGTGCCCAGCGCATCGCGGAGCGTTACGCGCCGGCCTATGTCATCACCGACCAAAACTTCCAGATCCTGCATTTCTCCGGCCGGACCGGCCGCTATATCGAGCCCAACGCGGGCACCGCGACGCTCGATTTGTTGAGCCTCGTGCACCGCGATCTGCGGCTGGAATTGCGCACAGCGCTGAGCCGCGCGCGTGAGACAGGCGAGGTGGCGCATGCCGAGCAGGTGCCGCTGGGCGTGAATGGACACAGTGTGCTGGTCGACATCACGGTCGAGCCGGTCCACGATTCGCCTGATGGCCACAACAACTTCGTCGTTCTGTTCAAGGACGGTCCGGCGCGGCCGAATGCCGGCCTGGACGGCGATGCCAATGCCATGGTGCGCAGCGAGCACGTCGAGCGGCTGGAAAGCGAGCTCCGCGCCACGCGCGACCGCCTGCAGGCGACCATCGAGGAGCTCGAGAGCACCAACGAGGAACTTAAGTCCTCCAATGAGGAATATCAGTCGCTAAACGAGGAGCTGCAATCCGCCAACGAGGAGCTGGAGACGTCGCGGGAAGAGCTGCAGTCGGTCAACGAGGAGCTCACCACGGTCAACGGCGAGTTGGCGCATCGGGTGCAGGAATTGACCCGGGCCACCAGCGACCTGAAGAATTTCCTGGAAAGCACCCAGATCGCGACCGTGTTCCTGGACAATGACATGCGCGTGATGAATTTCACGCCGGCCGTCACCCAGGTGCTGCATCTGGTTGAGACCGACACCGGCCGGCCGATCTCCCATATCAAAGCGAAAATCCCGATCGAAGAGCTTTATGACGACGTGCGTCGCGTGCTGCGGACGCTGGCCAGCACCGAGCGCGAGCTCACCGCGCCCGACAGCGGCACGCGGTATATCGTGCGCATCCTCCCTTACCGCAGCATCGACAATTTCATTGCCGGCGTCGTCATCACCTTCATCGACGTCACTGCGATCACCCGCGCCGAAGAGCGCCAACGGCTGCTCTTGTCGGAACTGCAGCACCGGGTCCGCAATACGCTGGGCGTGGTGCGCTCGATTGCGCGTCGCTCGGCGCAGACCAGCTCGACGGTCGAGGAATTTTCCGCGCATCTCGACGGGCGGTTGAATGCGTTTGCGCGCACCCAGGCGCTGGTGACGCGCGACCCCGAGGGCGGCGTCGACCTCGAATATCTGGTGGCTGAGGAGCTGATGGCCTATAATGCGCGCGAGGGCGAGCAGGTGCGTATTTCCGGTCCGCCCATACGCCTGCAGCCCAAGCCGGCGGAGACCTTCGCGCTCGCGATACATGAACTGGCAACCAACGCGGTCAAGTATGGGGCGCTGAGCCAGCCGTCGGGACGCATCGATGTCACCTGGCACATTGTGGAGGCGGGCAGTCCGCCCGAACTGATCTTCGAATGGCGGGAGAGAGGGGGGCCAGCCGTGTCTCCGCCGCAGCGAAAAGGGTTTGGGACCGAGATGCTCGAACGGACCTTGGCGTTCGAATTCAAGGCGAAGACGTCACTGCAGTTCAACCCGTCCGGCGTCCAGTGCACGATAGCGATACCGCTCAATCGCCGCGTCGTGCATAGTCCGGCAATGGATCATTGATGAGCCCCACGCGCCTCGATCTGACGCAGACGCAGGTGGTGCTTCGGCGCCTGGGCGCCTTTCGGCCATTGTCGGCGCCGGCGGCCACGTCGCTCGATAAAGTCTTGCGCGAGCGTGTCCTGCGTCTCGGCCCCGGGCAGGACCTGATCTCCGAAGGCGATCGGCCCGACCGAATTCGCTTTGTCCTGTCGGGATGGCTTGCACGCTACAAGACCCTGGAGGATGGGCGGCGCCAGATCGTCAATTTCGTTCTGCCCGGCGAGGTCTGCGATCCTTACGCGTATCTGCTGGCGCGCATGGACCATTCGATCGGCACGCTGACGCCGGTCGTCTATTCGGAAATCGAGCGCGACCGCTTCGAGGCATTGGTCGCGAGCGATCGCGCGCTCGCCGAGGCGGTGTGGTGCGAGTGGCTCGCCGGCAACTCGGTCCAGCGCGAATGGACGCTCAATGTCGGCCGGCGGGTGGCGCTGGAGCGTGTCGCTCATCTGCTTTGCGAAGTTTTCGAGCGGCTGAAGGTGATCGGGCAGGTGGACGGCAACAGTTGCGCGTTTCCGATCACCCAGATGGATCTTGCCGATGCGACCGGCCTTTCCGTCGTCCATCTCAATCGCACGCTGCAGGAATTGCGGGCGGCCGGGCTGATCGTGCTGCGCGAGCGAATATTGACGATCAGCGATCTCGAGGCTTTGAAGAACGCCGGCCTGTTCACTTCGGCCTATCTTCATTTCGCGGGGGGGGGCGGTGATAGCGGCCGCGCGGTGAGCCAAATTCTGCTGCGCGACGGCGAGCCGTAACTCCGCGCATCGGCCAATGTGCGACAGATTCGTGACAGCAATCGGAACTCGCGTTTTCGCGGAACGTTGGTCGTCAAAAGCGATGTTCCGAGGATAAATCGAATTTGGAGTACGTCTTTCGCTTTCTGGTGGGCGGAGCTGTCGTGTCCGCTTTCGCGGTGCTTGGCGACATGTTGCGGCCGAAGAGCTTTGCCGGCCTGTTCGGAGCTGCGCCGTCGATTGCGCTGGCGACGCTCGCGCTCGCATTCTGGAAACAGGGACCGGATTATGCGGCGATCGAGGGCCGCTCCATGCTGCTCGGGGCGGCCGCGCTCGCAGCCTATACTTTCGTGGTCTGCCAACTCCTGATGCGCCTTCGCTGGTCCGCGCTTGCCGCTACGCTGACGGCAATGGTCGCCTGGTTCGGGGTCGCTTTCGCCCTCAAGCTCAGCCTGCTGGGGTAGCTGATGCCCGTCCACTTCAAACTGGAGGGGCTGAAACAGAATCGGTGGACCGAGCATGCGGTGCGCTTCGCCCTCGGCGGGCTCGCCACCGTGCTGGCCGGGGTGGCCGCGAAGCTTGGGGGACCAGCAACCGGCGGGCTGTTTCTGGCGTTCCCGGCGATCTTTTGCGCCAGCGCCACCCTGATCGAAAAGCATGAGCGCAAGCGCAAGGAGGAAAAGGGCCTCCCCGGCAAGCGGCGTGGACAAGAAGCCGCCGCGCTGGATTCCGCAGGCGCCGCGTGGGGCAGCCTGGCGCTCGGCATCTTCGGCCTCGTGATATGGCTCATGGCCGGAGCCGGGGCCGTCGTCTCGTTGCTCGCGGCATGCGCTGCCTGGCTCGTCGTCGCCGTCTCCGGATGGTGGCTGCGGCGCTTCCTGCGCCATACCCGCCGCGGCGGCGCATCGCCGCATCCCGGCGTGGCCAGCGGCCGCGAACTGCCCAACGGCAAAGTGCGCCGATGAAGCCGATCGAGAACGCCGTCCATCTCTGCGTCGACATGCAGCGGATCTTCGCCAAAGGCGGGATCTGGGAGACGCCCTGGATGGAGCGGGTGCTTCCGACCATTGCAGAAATCGCCGCGCGCTATCGGGAGCGAACCGTTTTCACCCGCTTCATCACCCCGGTCGCGCCGGAGCAGGCCCCCGGACAATGGCGGCGCTATTATGAGCGTTGGCCGCTTGCCACGCGCGGGTCGCTGGGCGGCGCCCAGCTCGATCTCGTTCCCGAGCTTGCGCGCTACGCGCCGCCCGCGATCGTCGTCGACAAGCCGACCTATTCCGGCTTCTTTCGTTCGTCGCTCGTCGAACACCTTCGCGCCCGGCAGGTCGAGACGGTCGTGGTCTCCGGCGCGGAAACAGACGTCTGCGTGCTCGATGCCGTCGACATCGGATTGCGGGTGGTCTTGGTCGAGGATGCCGTGTGCAGCTCGTCCGATGCCGGTCATGACGCGTTGATGACGATGTACCGGCTGCGCTTCAGCGAACAGATCGATCTCATCACATCCGAAGCCTTGCCGGACCACTGGCACTTGCGCGACGCCTGACAGGAACATTGCGGGCAAGGTGCGGTTGTCTCGCGCGAGAGCGAAAGGAGTGCGCGATGGCTCAGAAAGAAAAAGATCTCAACGAACTGTTCCTGGATACGCTTAAGGACATCTACTACGCCGAAAAGCAGATCCTGCGGGCGCTGCCGAAGATGGCGAGAGCCGCCAACTCGGAAGACCTGCAGAAGGCGTTCGAGAAGCATCACGACGAAACCGAAGTGCATGTCGAGCGGCTGGAGGAGGTGTTCGAACTCGTCGGCAAGCCGGCGCGCGGCAAGAAGTGCGAGGCGATCGACGGCATCATCGAGGAGGGCAAAGAGGTGATGGAGGAATATGCCGACACGCCCGCGCTCGACGCCGGCCTGCTCGCCGCGGCGCAGGCCGTCGAGCACTACGAAATCTCCCGCTATGGCACGCTGAAATCCTGGGCGGCCAAGCTGGAGATGAAAGATGCCGTGAAGCTCCTGGACCAGACGCTGGCGGAGGAAAAGAAGACGGACGAACTCCTGACCAAGGTCGCGGAGAAGGCCGTCAATTACGAAGCTGCGGCCTGATCTCAGCGGTTTGCATCGAGTGCGCCCCGGCGGAGTGTCGCCGGGGCGTTTTTGCGACGCCGCAACGAATTTTTCGCAAGCTCTCTTGAAACCTTTTGCCTCTGTTCCAATTCTTTTCTCGCCGCGGAAGGCGGTAAGCGGGCGCCCGCGAGGGGCCCGGAGCCGGCCGCCCGTCCAAGGCGCGCAGGCTTACCTGCTCGTATCCTATTTGTCGCTAAGAGCCGTCCCGCGTGGCGCATGCGCGCGCGGGATGGCTGGGTCAACGGGTCACTACTGGAGGGAAAGATGCGGCCGACCACCGCGATCAACGACAAGGCGATCAATGACAACGTGTTCGATTTTAACGCGCTGCTGCATCCAGGTGCGGTTTTCGAACATCCCAGGGACGTGGTTTGCCATCCGGCACTGAGCCTGTCTGAAAAGCGCGCCATTCTATCGTCCTGGGCTTCTGATGCCTCCGCCATTGCCTCGTGTCCGGCGCTGCGGGAGGCGAGTGGAGTAAAGGCGCCGGTGACGGTCGATGAGATCCTCGAAGCGCTATCGGAGCTCGACGGTGGCCCGCGCCATCCGCGCGGCGGCCATCCCAATCATCCGCCCGGCGGCAAGCCGAACCGCCTGCATTCGGTGAGCCGGGCGCTCGCAGCCTGAACGGGAGGAAGCGATGCACGAGGTGAAATTGCCGCTCCACGTGCTGGACGCGGTCGAGCGGCGCTGGGCGGCCAAGCTGCAAGCGGAGGCCTCGTCATGGAAAGACGGCCGCAGGCAGCACGCCCGCTCGCCCTCGCGTCGCGAGCGAAAGCTCGAGGGCGTCAAGCCGCGGCGACCGCCTGCAACGGGAGGGGCCGTCACGGGATGGCGATGACCAAGACCTGCGCCCAGATGCGTTGTCCGAAATGCGGAAAGCCGATGGTGATGGCGCTGGTGCCGGGCGGCAATGGCGAACGCGCGCCGCAGTGCTTCGATTGCGAGGGTCCCGATCCGATGAAGTCGGACGAAGCGGAAGGCTGGGTCAAAAGTCCCTTGCGGCGGCCGACCGAGTAGGGCCGCTTAGCGGATCGCCGCCGCGAGCGCGGCGATCAGGGCGGGCGGGGTCACCAGCACGCCGACCTGCAGAAAGCGCCAGGCGGTGACATGGATCTTCTCTCGCCGCAGCGCGACCAGCCAGAGGATGGTCGCGAGCGATCCGGTGACCGACAGGTTGGGCCCGAGATCGACGCCGATCAGCATCGCGCTGACCACCTTCGCCGGAATGTGATCGCTCGACGCAACCGATCCGGCCACCAGCCCGACCGGCAGGTTGTTGGCAATGTTGGTGGCGGCTGCGGTGACGATGCCGGTGCCCCAGGCGGCCTGACGCGCAGACGTCTCTACAGCCCCGTGCAGGAAGGCATTGAGCTGGCCGATGGCGCCGACCTTGACCAGGGCCTCCACCATGACGAACAGGCCCGCGACCAGCGGCAAGACGCTCCAGGAAATGCCCTTCATCACCGGCCATGGCGACTGCCGGCTCAAGGCAAGCACGGCGGTTGCCGTCACCAGTCCGCAGATGAAAGTCGGCAGCCCCAACTGAAAATCGAGCGCCGATGCGGTTACCAGCACGATACCGATCGCGGCAATGCCGACCGCCGTCAGCCGGCCGCCGCGGCCGAGCTTGGGTTTCGGCACGCTGGGCTCGATGCTCTCCTCAGAGAGAACGCGAGCCTGGGTCAGGCGCAGCACGACATAGGTGACGATGATCGCGGCGAGCGAGGGCAAGGCAAACAGCTGCAGCCATTCGGTCAGATGCGGCATGCGTGCGCCGAATACCACGAGATTGGCGGGGTTCGAGATCGGCAGCACAAAGCTCGCTGCGTTGGCGATGAAGGCGCAGACGAAGAGATAGGGCAGAGGGGCGGCGCCGGCGGCGCGGGTCGCGGCATAGACCGCCGGCGTCAGCACGATGGCCGTGGCGTCGTTGGACAGGAGCACGGTGACGAGGATGCCGACGGCATAGACCAGGAGAAACAGCCGTTGCGGCGAGCCGCGCGCATGCTCGACGGCAAAGGCCGCGAGATAATCGAACAGGCCCTCGCAGCGCGCAAGCTCCGCCGTCAGCATCATGCCGATCAGGAAGAAATAGACATCAAGGCCCTTGCCGACCCCGCGCAGCGCGTCGCTCGGTGACAACAGCCCGAACAGCAGCAGGGCAACCGCGCCCACGACGGCCCAGATCGCCTCCGGCAGACGGAACGGCCTGACAATGACGCCGGCGGTCGCCAGGATGATGATGCTCCAGGCCAATAGCGTCTCGTGCGGCGTCATCGTCGCGTGGTCTCCAACAGGGAATTATTCGGCAGCGATAGCGGAAGCAGGCGGCGCTGTCTTCTGCAATCGGCCGCCGTTCACATCGGCGTGCTGGTCGGTGAGAAGCTGGATCTGTTCGCGTCGTCACGCGTCGGCCCGGTCGAAAACAATGCGTCAACCGACACGGTTCCAGGCCGATAGTGGTCGAGAAGCAAATCTGCGTGACGGCACCAGCGGAAGAGACCAGCTCAGCGCACCACCGCCGCTCTCCCGGCCATGGCTTTGCGCAGGATGCGTGACAGCGCCTCGACGGAGTAGGGCTTTTGAATGAGCTCGAATCCGCGATCGGCGTTCTCGGCAAGCACGTTGCTGTAGCCGCTGGTCAGAACCACCGGCAGTCCCGGATAGCGCTCGCGGATGAGACCTGCAAGTTCGACGCCATTCATGCCGGGCATGATGACGTCGGAGAAGACGAGATCGACGGCGAACTCGTCTTCGGCGAGGATCGTCAGCGCCGTGGCGGCGTCGGCCGCGCGGCGGACGGAATAGCCGAGATCTTCCAGAAGCTCGGTGGAAAAACGCCCGACCTCGTCGTCGTCCTCGACGACCAGCACACGACAACCGCGCCCGCTGCTCGCAGGTTCATGGCTGATCGTCGCCGTATCCGCTGCATCGGCCGGCGCTTCCGCCCGCGGCAGGTAGATGGTGAAGGTCGCCCCTTGTCCGAGGACGCTTTTGACGGTGATATCGCCTTCGGATTGCCTGGCAAAGCCGAACGCCTGGCTCAGCCCGAGGCCGGTACCTTTACCGACTTCCTTGGTCGTGAAGAACGGTTCGAAGATCGCTGCGAGGTGCTCGGGCGCAATTCCACTGCCGGTATCCTCGACCGAAATCGCAATGAAATCGCCATGGCGGGCCGGTTGCGCGCGCAGCGCCGGGATCGTGTCGACCGCGCTGACTGCGATCCTCAGTCGGCCTTCCCCGTTCATGGCGTCGCGCGCGTTGATCGCAAGGTTGATCAGGGCGGTCTCGAACTGCGCGATATCCGCAATGGCAAAACTGCCGGGATGGGCGATCTCGGTTTCGATCTGAATGCCGCTGCCGACCAGCGGTCGAATGAGTTGCGCGACGTTCTCCACCTGGGCGCCGACGTCGAACAGTTGCGGCTTGAGCGGCTGGCGGCGCGCGAAGGCCAAGAGCTGGGTGGTGAGTTTCGAGGCGCGTTCCACCGTCTCCGAAATCGCATCGACATAGCGCCGGCGCCGCTCTTCCGGCAGCTCTCGCCGGCGCAGAAAATCCGTCGCGGAGCGGATGATGGTCAAGAGGTTGTTGAAGTCGTGCGCGACGCCGCCGGTCAGTTGCCCGATCGCTTCCATCTTCTGCGACTGGCGCAGCGCTTCCTCGCCCTGGCGGCGTTCGGTGATGTCGATGGCTTCCGGAACGGCCCCGGTGACCTCGCCATGCTGATCGAATACGGGGCGCAGGGTGAGATCGAAATAGCGTTCGCCGATCGGCAGGTGCAGCAGCATTTCGCTGCGCACGTCCTCGCCGAGCATGACCCTGGCGAAGGCGTCGCGGACGAGTCGGGGCGCGCCCGCCGTCGCGGCAAACCACGGCGTGTCCCAGAACGGTTTTCCGATCACGTCGGCGGCCTCGGCGCGAATACCGGCAAGCGCCGTCTTGTTGGCGTAGAGCACGCTGCCGTCCTGGCCCAGCAGGCCCTGATACTGGTGGCTGCTCTCCAGGATGGCGCGCATCCGCGCTTCGTTCGCTTCGAGTTGCGCGGTGCGTTCCTTGATGCGCCGCTCGAGCGTTTCGTTCAGCCGCAGCAGTTCGATTTCCGCCTGCTTGGCGGCGGTAATGTCGTGGGCGACGCCGATGAAGCCGATATGCTTGCCGGTCGGATCCCAGCGCGGCTGCGATTCCGAACGCAGCCAGCGCCATTCGCCGTCCGCGCGCTTGTAACGCGCCTCCAGGACGAACGGCTTCAGCGAGGATTCGCCTGCGATCTGCTCCTTGAGGATACGCGGCTGATCGTCCGGATGCAGCACCTTGCGCCAGTCGTATTTGATGGCTTCCTCGTAAGGCAGGCCGAGAAAATCGACATAGGCCTGATTGGCAAAGGAGCGAGTCCTGTCGAGCTTGGTGACCCAGATCGGCACCGGCGCGCTGTTGGCGATCAGGCGAAAGCGTTCCTCGCTTTCCCGTAAACTGGCTTGCGCGAGCATGCGGTCGGTTATGTCGATGTGGGCGCCGACCAGCCGCGCGGGCTTTCCGTCGTGGTCACGCTCGATCTTGGCGACGACCTGGATCCACCTGATCTGGCCGTCATCCGGCCGCACGATCCGGTATTCCCCGGAGTAATCGTCATTGGTGCCTGCGACCGCGTCGAGGAAACGCTTCACCGTCGCCGCGCGATCGTCGGGGTGGATGCGATTGACCCAGTCCTGATGCGGGGCCGTGATCTGGTCCGGCGGCAGCCCGTGGATCAGGAGGTATTCCGGTGACCGCCGGCTGCGAAAGCCGCCCCGAAGGTCGACTTCAAATCCGCCGACGCCGGCGATGCGCTGGATCGTCGCCAGTTCGGACTCGCGCTCCTGCAGCGCACGGTAGGCATGATCGCGCTCGCGGGCGATCTCCTGGAGATGGAGACGCAATTTATCCGCTGCCGCGGTCTCGCGAAGGATCTCGTTCGGGCCGTCCGGATTGCTCATAGCTGTCCCCAGCGGGGCCATACTCACACAATCACAGGCACAGTTCTATCGTCTCATTGGGGTCTGCCGGTGGAACCGAAGCCGGTCCAGAACCGCAACAGCCGCTCAATGAATACGCCTATGACAAATCCCGCCAGAACGTCGCTCAGCCAGTGGGCGAGCAGCACCACACGCGTCAGCACC
>JBLMWS010000207.1:0-3105 GCA_050257355.1 Gemmatimonas sp. | reverse complement strand
TGACAATCGCTTTCACGTGGTCGAGCCGCGCTTGCGCCAGCGCATCCTCGGCTTGATAGAGCGTCTGCTGGGTTTGCAGCACAGTGACTAGGTCGACCGTGCCTTCGCGCAGGCGCTGTTCGGAAATATCAAAGGCGCGGCGAGAACTCGTGACCACTTCGCGCTGCAGGCGCTCGCGCTCTGCGGTCTGCCGGATGGCATCGAGCGCATTCTCGACGTCGGCGAAGCCCGAAATGACTGCTTTACGGTAAGTCTGCAACAACTCGTCTTGTCTGCCCTTTTGCAGATCGAGATTTCCGAGGAGCTGGCCGCCATGGAAGATCGGCTGGGTGAGACTGGCGGCGGCTGTGTAGATCACCGACTCCGGACGCAGGAGCAATTTTAGAATTGCGCTTTCATAGCCGCCTTCGCCAGTGAGCGTAATGCTCGGCAGGAATTGCGCACGCGCATTTTCCACGTTGGCGTTGGCGGCAGCGAGGTTGGCTTCGGCCTCGCGGATATCGGGCCGCTGCGTCAACAGTTCGGACGGCAGGCCCGGCGTCACGCGGGGATAGGCGATGCTGCGCAGGCTTCCGCCGCGGATTCTGACGCTCTCCGGCGACCGCCCCATCAGCACGGCAAGCGCGACGCGGTTCTGCCGCAAAGTCTGCTCGAGCGGCGGAATGGCGGCGCGCTGCGTATTGACCAGGCTTTCCTGCTGCGCGGTATCCAGCGCGGAGGCGGTACCCGCCTGCAGCCGCTGCTGGATCAGGTTGAGAACGCGTGTGGCGCTGGCAAGATTTTCGCGAGCAACCCGCAACCGGTCCTGCGCCGCCAGAACCTGAAAATATGCATTGGCAGTGGCCACGACCGTTGTAAGGCCGACCACCTCACGATCGTATCGGCTGGCAACGGCGGCCTCTTCCGTCGCGCGCAGCAGGGAACGGTTCTTCCCCCAGAAGTCGATCTCATAGCTGGCGTTAAGGGTGGCCCGTAGATTGTCGCGAATGATCTCAACGCCGGCTCCCGATCGCGAGATGCTGATGACGTTCGTGCTGCCGGTCGTCTTGGACGACTGACTGCGTTGGGCGTCGCCGTTTAAATCGACTATCGGCAATAAAGCCGCACCGGCGATGCGGGCATTCGCATCGGCCTGTACAATACGGGCGATGGCTGCGGCGATATCGAGATTGGCGGCGCGGGCCTCTTCAATGATTTCGGTCAGTTCGCGCGAGCGGAAGCCGTGCCACCAGTCAAGCGCCGGAATTGCCGTTTCCGCCGCCGCGGGGTTGCGTGGACCTGCGCTGTAGGCGGGTGGAATATTGAGCCCGGGCTCCGGCTTGTCGCCGGAAAGCAGGCAGCCGCCAAGCGGCAATGTTACGCATATACCCTGCAACATGGTCCAGAACGGGCGCCCCCAAGCTTTCGTTCCCGCCTCCTTTGTCTTGCCAGCCCGATCCATTCAAAGAACTTTCAAAGCCTGGTCGAAGAGCGACTCGGTTGGGCAATAATATTACTACCGTTTGTCGCTCACGGCTTTGCGGCCCGGGGGCCAATTGGCGAGAGCCTGGCGGCCAGCGGGCGTGATTTTTGCCGCGATGTCCGCGAAAACGCCCTGGATCGTCTGATCGAAGTTCAGGCGGGCGACGCGGGTCTGCGCCGTAGCCGCGCGCATGGCCTCGACGTCAAAGGGCTCCTGCCGCAGCACTTCATGTATGTGCTGGCGCGCTGAATGATATTTGGTCTGCGCCTCATCGATGGCCGCATGATTGGCGTTCATTTGCTTACGTACGATCTCGGCGTCGGCGGGCGGCAATGTTGCCGCCAGGCGCTCGACGCGGACGAACACATTGGGGTCCCAATAGGACGGTGCCGGCGCGCGGATCACCATGGCGAGGGCGACGCCGACAAAAAATAGATTGAGTGCGAGTGAGCCGAGCAGCAGCCACCGCGATGAGCCGCGCGTCACGGTCGGCAAAGCATGGGCGATACTCATGGACGCGCTCCGGTGAATGCCTCGGGTTCAAACGTGATCGAGCCAATGCCGCCGCCGCCGACAAAAGCCGGTGCGGCACCGGGATCATCAAAGCGGCGGTCAAGCCCGGCGATGCCGACGAAGAAGCCGAGCAGGGCGCAGCAGGCAAGCGCCGCCATGCGCGGCCAGGCTGGCGCGAACTGCCAGTCGAGGAGCACTGCGGGCAACCGCCACAACGGTTGCTTCTGCCGGGGCAACGGGCCGCTGATCCGGCTCAGCACGCGGTTGACCGCGGCCTCGTCGACGGGCTGCGTCTCCGCCTGCCGCTTCAATGCACTCTTGAGAAGGTTGTCGAACTGCTCGTTGTTCATTTCACTCGTCCTTATCGATCATATTGGCAAGCGTGCGGCGCAGATTTTGTTTGCCGCGCACCAGCAGGGTCTCGACCGCCGATACCGACGTGTCGAGAATTTCGGCGACCTCCGCATTGCTCATGCCTTCCCCGTAGGTGAGCATGATCGCGCTGCGCTGGCGTGCGGGCAGCTTGTCGATCGCAGCCGCAATCATGCGCTCGCGCTCATCCGTTTCTGCCTTCTCGGCAGCGCCCGGCGTCGAGTCGACGATCTCACCGGCTGCCTCCAACCCGACCCAGGATGCGCGCCGTTTGCGGTCGAGGCAGAGATTGACGACCACGCGGGTAAGCCAGGTCCGGAACAACGCCAAAGGCCGCCAGCGCGGAGCATGCGTCCAGACGCGCATGAGCGCTTCCTGTGCGACGTCCTCCGCTTCCGCCGCATTTTGGAGGATGCGCCGGGCGAGCCCGAGCATGGCCGGCAAATGACGGCGCGCAAGCACCTGGAATGCCCGCTCGTCGCCGCGCGCGACCCGGGCCAT
The DNA here is from genome assembly GCA_050257355.1 of Gemmatimonas sp. Classification (GTDB taxonomy): domain Bacteria; phylum Pseudomonadota; class Alphaproteobacteria; order Rhizobiales; family Xanthobacteraceae; genus Bradyrhizobium. Next base: position 257 of record JBLMWS010000207.1, on the reverse strand, counting down.
GAGCGCTTCGTCGCTGTCATCCATCGCGATGCGGTGGTTGCCATACCGGATGCCCGCTCATTGTAGTCCCTGGCCTGTCTGTTTAACGGGCGGCGCGTCCGAATCCTGTGGCGACATTATATCGGGAAAATGGCCGTTAACGTGTTGAATCATCGGGGTTTCGCAACCCGCCTCCGGGCTGCGAGCTCAAGCCCTTTGACCAGGCGGTACACCGCCCTGCAGTTGGGGACCGGGACCCTCAGCCGCTCGCCTTCGCG
>JBLMWS010000206.1:0-9721 GCA_050257355.1 Gemmatimonas sp. | reverse complement strand
ACCACGCCCGCAACCGCCTGCCGAAGCGCGGCGCGGAACAGCGGATGATCGTCGGCGATGACAAGATGAGTGGAGGATGCTGCCATTCTATTTCTTCTGGACGTGATAGTTCTGGATGATGCTTGCAAAGCGCTTTCCGCGTCGGAAGGCCCTCTCGGAATTCTCAGCTTGAGATATTCTTTAGCTGGTATTCCGCATGCAAGCACACAATAAGCCTCTGAGAAAGAGCGGTTAAATGTTGCCCTGTGCGACGCGAAAGGCGAGCGCTCGTTGATCCAGCGCAAATGCTTTTGCACAGAAGGCGGCTAAAGGCCGAAAGTCTTATGGGCCGGATATCACAGAAATGTTACCGTGAACACAAGCCCTAGTTGTACGCACCGGCACGCGTGCATGAGGCCATAACTTCATTCAATTTTCTTTGGGGGAGCGAAGCAATGACAATAGCAGCGACGGGCGGCAGCGTCCGCAGCGCGGGAATGACGGCAGGCGAGCGAAAAGTCATTTTCGCGTCCTCGCTCGGCACCGTGTTCGAGTGGTACGACTTCTACATCTACGGCACGCTGGGCGCGTTTCTCGCGAAATACTTCTTTTCCAACGTGCCGCCGGCCGTCGGCTTCATCTTCGCGCTGCTCGCCTTCGCTGCGGGCTTTGCGGTCCGCCCGTTCGGGGCGCTGATCTTCGGTCGTCTCGGCGACATGATCGGCCGCAAATACACCTTCCTGATCACCATGACCCTGATGGGCGTCGGAACCTTCTTCATCGGCCTGTTGCCGGGCTATGCAAGCTGGGGGTTGGCGGCGCCGATCGTGCTGATCGCGCTACGCCTGGTGCAGGGTCTTGCGCTCGGCGGCGAGTATGGCGGAGCGGCGATCTATGTCGCCGAACATGCGCCGAAGGACAAGCGCGGCTATTACACCTCGTGGATCCAGACCACGGCGACGCTCGGCCTGTTCATGGCGCTGCTGCTCATTCTCGGCATCCGAACCGTGATGGGCGAAGATTCCTTCGGGAGTTGGGGCTGGCGAATTCCCTTCGTCGCTTCCGGCATCCTGCTAATCGTCTCGATCTGGATCCGGCTCAGCCTGAGCGAATCGCCGGTGTTCCAGCGCATGAAGGAAGAGGGCAAGACCTCGAAGCGTCCGCTTACTGAAGCTTTCGGCGAATGGTCGAACGCCAAGATCGCTCTGCTGGCGCTGCTCGGCGCCACGGCCGGCGAAGCGGTGGTTTGGTACGGCGGACAGTTCTATGCGCTGTTCTTCCTGACCCAGACGCTGAAAGTGCCCGGGGTGTCGGCGCAGATGATGATCGTGGTTGCGCTCGCGCTGGCCACTCCGTTCTTCGTGGTGTTCGGCTGGCTGTCCGACAAGATCGGCCGCAAGCCGATCATCCTGGCGGGTTTCCTCCTGGCGGCCGTGACCTACTTCCCGATCTTCAAGGGAATTACACATTTCGCCAATCCCAAGCTGGAGGCCGCGCTGGCTTCCTCGCCCGTGACGGTCATCGCCGATCCCGGCGAGTGCTCGTTCCAGTTCAAGGCCACGGGCACCGAAAAATTCACCACCGGCTGCGACATCGCCAAATCGGCGCTCGTGAACCTGTCGGTGAACTACACCAATCAGGAGGCGCCGAAGGGCACACCGGCGCAGGTGAAGATCGGCGATACGACGCTGACCGCGACCTCGCCCGATTTCGGGAAAGCGCTGCCGGCGGCGATCAAGAACCATGGCTATCCCGCAAGCGCCGACCCGAACAACATCAACTATGTCATGACCACGATCCTGCTCTGGGTGCTGGTGGTCTATGTGACGCTGGTCTACGCCCCGATCGCGGCCTGGCTGGTCGAATTGTTCCCGAGCCGTATCCGTTACAGCGGCATGTCGCTGCCTTATCACATCGGCAACGGCTGGTTCGGCGGCTTCCTGCCGGCCACCGTGTTCGCAATCGTCGCGGCGACCGGAAACATCTATTCAGGTCTGTGGTATCCGATTGCGGTCGCGGCAATGAGCCTCGTGGTCGGCTTCCTGTTCCTGCCCGAGACCAAGGACGTCGACATCACCAAGGTCTGAGAAGCGGCACGGGTTCGTGGCAGAAGGGCCGCGGGGTGATCCCGCGGCCCTTTTTTCAGTCGCCTGTTTCAGTCGCCGACGCGACCGGAAAACTGCAGCACGACCTGACGTCGGTGCGGCGCATGCCGATGCTCGATGAGATAGATCGCCTGCCAGGTTCCGAGCGCGAGCTTGCCGGCAAGCACGGGAATCGTGAGCGAGACCGACGTCAGCATGGTCTTGATATGGCCCGGCATGTCGTCAGAACCTTCGGTGTCATGCCTCCACCCGGCGTTCGCCGGTGCCAGCCGATCGAGCGCGGTAGCGAGATCGTCAAGCACGGACGGATCGGCGTTTTCCTGGATCGTGAGCGAGGCCGAGGTGTGGCGGACGAACAGCGTCGCCGCGCCCTCTGTTGCGCCCGCCTCGCGCAGGAAGGCCGCGACCTCTGCGGTGACGTCGAAAAATCCAGCACCCGGCGTTTGCACCTCGATCGCTGCGGTGACGATGGCGCTCGTGGAGACGACCGAGGGTGGCGTGCTGTGAAAAATCTTGGCTCGGGTCATTGAGGAAGCTCACGCGTGCCGCAACCGGCCTGGTGTACCGGCCGCGGCGGTTGATTCGTCAAATCTTGCCCGAAGCGTCCCGTTGCATCCGGTTGGCCAGGTCCACCAACCTGCGCCAGGCGCGTTCGAGGAATGACATCATGCGATCGACGTCCGCATCGCTCGGCAGCGGGATTTCGATCTTGCGTTCACTCTCCGCCTTCGGCGCGACCTGCTTGTCCGATTTCGGCAGCGCCTCTTCGATCTTGGCCGAGGGCGCTCCTTCGCGCGCGGCAAGCTGCGCCTTCAGCTTCTCGTTCTCAGCCTGCAGGCGCCCGATCTCTGCGTCCATCGCTTTGCGTTCGTCCGGCACCTCGTAGCAAGCCCAGCCATTGCCGTTATTGCTGCAGGTGGAAACGGCGCCGGTGCGCGTATCAAGGCGGAGCACCCCGTCGGCGGTTTGCGACAGCGTGTAGCGGCCGTTCTCGGTGTCGGGCCCGGAATCCGCGGCTGCCGCTCCGAGAGCCAATAACGAAAAAGCCGCGACAGCCAGGCTTGTAAAGAAACAAGGCGACGTGATCGGGCTCATGTGAGTCGCTCCGCTCCGAAAAACGCTTTCTGTCGTCCCTCAAGCAGGATCGCTTCGGAAAACGGCGGCCTGCCGCCGGATCATACTCCAAAGTTGAGACCTATAGGGCCGGCGCCCGGATTTCAACGCGCCCGCCAGTTCGCGGATTTCCGCAACCCGGAACGGACCAGCGGCCCAAAACCGGCCCCGCCTGTTTGCAGCGCCGCGACAACCGTGAGCGCGGCGTACGTAGAGTTGAGAAATGCTGGCGAATCAATGCACTAACCGTTGAACACGCAATCTTGACTCGGGTGGGGGCCATCAGTATGGTCCGCGCGGCTTTGGAGGGTGACGGGGCGTAATTTCTGTTTCCTGCAACATCGTGCGAGTCTCCACACATGGCGGAAGGCACGGACGGCAGCGGAAATGGGAATCGCGAAAAATCGCCTGACGAGGCTGCGCTTTCCGCAAGGCTCGGAAGTCTCGACCAGCGTTTGTCCGAACTCCGCGACAACCGCAAACTCAGGACTGACCAACCCGAAAGGACAAGCGGAGACGAGGCCGCCAGGGCGTCAGCCATGGCGCGCGCTCTCCGCCTTTCATCGGAGTTGGTGACCGGCGTCCTTGTAGGGGCGGGGATTGGCTGGGGCATCGACCGTCTGCTGTCGACGTCGCCCTTCGGACTCATCGTGTTCTTCTTGCTCGGCTTCGTGGCCGGCATCGTCAACGTGGTGAGATCGGCGGGCGTGGCTCCGGACAGAAACCGGCCACGAGAATAGCGGCGGACGCCAGTGAACTGAATTGAAAAGCGCCCGGCCCTGCCGGCAAAGCATGAGACTCCGCGCGGATGATCGATCCGATCGAACAGTTCCATATCAACAAGATCTTCACGATCGGCCATATCGGCAATCAGGAGATCGCCTTCACCAATTCGTCGGCCTACATGTTCGGCGCGGTCGCGATCATCTCGCTGTTGATGATCGCCGGCGTGTCGCGCAACCAGCTGGTGCCCGGTCGGTTCCAGTCGGTAGCCGAACTGAGCTACGAGTTCGTGGCCAATACCATACGGTCGACCGCCGGCAAGGAAGGGATGAGGTTCTTCCCCTTCGTGTTCTCGATCTTCATGCTGGTCACCGTTTCCAACCTGGTCGGCATCATCCCGTTCTCGTTCACGATTTCCAGCCACATCATCGTCACGGCCGCGCTGGCGCTCTTGGTGTTCCTGACAGTCGTGTTCTACGGCTTCTATAAGAACGGCCTGAAATTCCTGAAGATCTTCGTGCCGAGCGGCGTGCCCATCTACATTCTGCCGCTGGTCGTTGCGATCGAGATCTTCTCGTTTTTCGTCCGTCCGGTGTCGCACAGCGTCCGTCTGTTCGCGAACATGCTGGCGGGCCACATCACGCTGTACGTGTTCGCGAGTTTCGTCACGATGTTCGGCGCCTTCGGCGCTCTCGGCTGGTTCGGTGCCGTGCTGCCGCTCGGACTGACCATAGCCCTGACCGCGCTCGAGATTCTGATCGCGTTCCTGCAGGCTTACGTGTTTGCCATCCTCACCTGCATCTATCTCAACGATGCTATCCATCCGGGCCACTGATCCGGCCCACTTACCCAAACCTCTGGAAGGAGTTCGTTTCATGGATCCGATTGCCGCGAAGTACATTGGCGCTGGTCTGGCCTGCATGGGCCTCGGTGGCGCCGGCGCCGGCGTGGGTATCATCTTCGGCAACTACCTCGCCGCCGCGGTGCGCAACCCGTCGGCCGCCCAGGGCCAGTTCGGCAACCTGATCTTCGGCTTCGCGGTGACCGAAGCGCTCGGCATCTTCTCGCTGCTGATCGCGCTGCTGTTGCTGTTTGCGCTGTAAGGTTCGGCCAAGCCTTGAAGGAGTAGCGCATGGCTGAAAGTCATGGCGCGGCCAAAGGCCCCACGACGGGCACGACTGCTCACACCGAAGCCGAAGGCGGTGCACACACGTTCCCGCCGTTCCAGGGCAGCACCTTTGCTTCGCAGCTGGTGTCGCTGGCGATCGCCTTTGTCGCGCTTTACCTGATCGTGTCGCGAATTGCGCTGCCGCGCGTCGGCAGCGTGCTCGACGCACGGCAGAACAAAATCGACGGCGATCTCGGCGAGGCGCAGAAGTACCGGGATGAGTCGGAAGCCGCGATGAGGGCCTATGAGGCCGAACTGGCGGCCGCCCGTTCGCGCGCGCAGGCGATCAGCGCCGACACGCGCGCGAAGCTGAACGCGCAATCCGAGACCGAACGCAAGTCGCTCGAAGAACGGCTGGCGCACAAGCTTGGCGACGCGGAAAAGACCATCGCGGCGACGCGCGCATCCGCAATGAGCAATGTTCGTGGCATCGCGGCGGATGCCGCCACGAGCATCGTGCAGCGGCTCACGGGGATCGCGCCCGACGTCAAGTCGGTCGAGACTGCGGTCGATGCGTCGTTGAAGGGATAACAGATGTTCTCCAATCCGGAAGTCTGGGTTGCCGTTGCGTTCATCATCCTGATGGGCGTCTTCGCCTATCTGGGCGTGCACAAGACCGTGCTCAATGCGCTCGACCATCGGGCCGAGCGCATCAAGGCCGAGCTCGACGACGCGCGGCGCCTGAAGGAAGAAGCGGCCAAGGTGCTGGCGGATTACAAAACCCGTCGCGCCAGCGCGGAAGCCGAGGCCCAAGAGATCGTGGCGGGCGCCAAGGCGGAAGCCGAGCGGATCGCGGCCGAAGCCAAGGTCAAGATGGAAGACTTCGTCGCGCGCCGGACCAAGGCGGCCGAAGGCAAGATCGCGCTCGCCGAAGCGCAGGCGCTCGCCGATGTCCGCGCCGCCGCCGCCGAAGCGGCTGTGGCCGCCGCCTCCAGCATCCTGTCGCAGACAGTGAAGGGGCAGCTCGCCGACGATCTCCTGAACAAGGGCATCGTCGAAGTCCGGCAAAAGCTGAACTGAACATAACCCATGGGTTGACATTAAAAGCCGGCGCGATCGTCTCGCACCGGCTTTTTGCTTGCTGCCGCCATCCCCCGCAAATCGGGCGACGATCCGCTATCTCTTCCGCCGCGCCCTCGGCTTCGGCTCGGGGGCCAGCGCCTGCGGGTCGAATCCGATGTAGAAGACGTATTTGTCGCCAGTCGCGCCAGGCGGCACCGGATAGACCAGGTCGTCGGCGACGATCGTAAACGGCATGCTGTCCTGCTCACCCAATTCCACCGTGGTGCGGTAAGCCTTGGTGGTGATCACCGTCTCGCTCACCCCGCCCTGCACGACGGCGATTCGCATCGGAATCTCGACGGTCGGCGGCGCCCCGGCAGGGCCGACAATGACGCGTCCCTGAATGCCGATATGCGCGGTGATGTCGCCGCCGGTCTTGATGCACTCACGCGCGGTCTTGGTGATGGTGGCCTGGAACTTGACGTCGTTGCCGATCGGCTGCTTGCCGGGTAGCGCCACGGCGTAGGTCGCGGCGCCGGAGCGGATGGTCACGGGCGGGCAGTCGTTGTCGGCCTGCGGCTGATCCGTTGCCGGCGGCGGCGTACTCTGCGCCGGCTGTTCATCCGATTTGCCGCCGAAGAAGCTCTTGAAGCGGTCAGTCAGCGACTCTGCCGCCGCAGGCGCCGCGCAGGCCACGCCGCCGACCGCGAGCGCCAGTGCGCAAGCCGTTGCGAATTGAAAATGTCTATTGCCCATTGTCGATGATTCCTGATGTCGATGCTTCCTGATTCCACCAGGCTGTCGCTTCCCACCGCACCTATAGCAGGGCGATGACGGCGAACCAAAGGCGCGGGCCATCGGCAAAAGGTCGCGGCCTTCCGACGCCGCATGATCGCCTGCCGGGCAAGCTCAACCGCGAAGATCCTCGGTCAATAGCCCGAACAGCAGGTGATCCTGCCAGATGCCGTTGATGCAGAGATAGCGCCGCGCGAGGCCCTCGCGGGAAAAGCCGCATTTCTCCAGCACGCGGATCGAGGCGGCATTGGAGGGGATGCAGGCGGCCTCCACCCGGTGCAGATTAAGTTCGCCGAACAGCGTCGGCAGCAGCACGCGCAATGCCGCCGTCATGTAGCCGCGATGCGCGTGCGGCTGGCCGACCCAGTAGCCGATGGTACCGGCCTGGACGATGCCGCGGCGCACATTGGCGACCGTGATGCCGCCGATCATGGCAGCATCGGATTCGCGGAAGATGACGAAGGGATAGGAGCGGTCGGCGGCGATGTCCTCGGCATAGCGCCGCAGCCGACGTCGGAACCCGGAACGGGTCAGATCGTCGGACGGCCAGATCGGCTCCCACGGTGTCAAATACTCGCGGCTCAATTCCCGCAGATGCGCCCATTGCATGAAGTCGGACATCTGCGGCGCCCGCAACAGGAGGCCGTTGCCGCGCGGGGCAAGCGCGGGTGGTCCGCCGTTAGGCAATCGAAACAGCGCCATCGTGATGCTCCACCGGCACCGCGGTCGCTAGTGCAGCCGCGCCCTCGCCATCGACCTAGCCAATCCTTCCGCAAAATTCACCGCCGTGTCCAGACCCCTGCCGCTGCCGAGCGCCACCACGGCGGGCCGGCTCCGCGCGAGCAGCGCACGCGCCGCCGCCTGCGTCGATCCGACGTCGACCGCGTCGATACGGCCGATTAGCTCTTCCAGGGTCTGCGGCCGGCCATAGGCCAGGATATGCCGCGCCAATTGCTCGGCGCGCGAGGAGCAACTCTCCAGCGCCATCAACAGGCCTGCCTTCATCTGCGCCTTGGCGCGGGCGACCTCGGCTTCCGTCAAGGTCTCGACCGCCTCGTTGATGACGTCGACCACCACCTCCATCATTTCCGGCGCATCCGCCGGGTCGGTGCCGGTGTAGAGGCCGAAAAAGCCGGTGTCGCTATAGGGCGCGTGGAAGGTGTAGATCGAGTAGCACAGGCCGCGTTTCTCGCGCACCTCCTGAAACAGCCGCGACGACATTCCACCGCCAAGCGCGTTGGTGAAGACCTGCAGCGAGAACAGCGCCGGATCCGTCTGCGGCACTCCCTCGATCGCCAGCGTCAGATGAGCCTGCTCGAGATCGCGATGCACCACCCGCGAGCCGCCCTTGCCGAACATCGCAGGCTCCGGCTTCGGCGCCGGCGTCGGATCGAAGCTCGCAAAGCGCCGTTCGACCTCGGCGACCACGCTCTCGTGATCCACCGCGCCCGCGGCGGCGACCACCATATCGGGCGCGCGATAATGGGTGGCGAGATAGCCGCGCAGCATGTCGCGGTCGAACTGCTTCAGGGTCTTCGCGGTACCTAATAGCGAACGCCCCATCGGTTGATCGGGATAGCAGAGCTCGTTGAGATGCTCGAACACGACGTCGTCGGGCGTGTCCTGCGCCGCGCCGATTTCCTGCACGATGACGTTTTTTTCGCGCTCGAGTTCGTCCGGCACGAAGGACGGGTTGGCGAGGATGTCGGCGAGCACGTCGAGTGCCAGCGGCACGTCGGCCTTCATGACCCGCGCATAATAGGCGGTGGTCTCGGTCGAGGTGCCGGCATTGAGGTCGCCGCCGACCGCCTCGATCTCTTCCACGATTTCGCGCGCGCTGCGCCGCGTGGTGCCCTTGAAGGCCATGTGCTCCAGCAGATGCGAGATGCCGTGCTCGTTCGGCTTCTCGTCTCTGCCGCCGACGCCTGCCCACACGCCGAGCGCGGCGGTTTCCAGATGCGGCATGGTGTCGGTCACGACCGTCAGCCCGGATGGAAGCTTGGTGAGTTCAACGCTCATCCGGCGACTCCTTGCTTGTCGGCCCCTTGTTTGGCGGCCCGGCTCACCGAGCGAACGAAGCGCTCGACCTCGGCCTGGTCGTTTCTCATGATCCTGACCTGCTCGCCCCTCGTCATCAGCCCTTCGAGCCAGGCGGGCAGCTGCGGCCGCACCGCGCAAGCCGCCTCGACCGCATCCGGAAATTTGGCGGCATGCGCGGTCGAGAGCACGATGTTGGGAACGGAAGAATCAGAGCTGTCGCGCTCCGCGACGCTGAGCGCCACCGCCGTGTGCGGATCGATCAATTCACCGGCCTCGCGCCAGGCGGCACGGATCGCGGCCGAGGTCTCGGTCTCGTCGGCGCGGCCGGCATCGAATTCCTCGCGGATCGCCGCCAGCATGGCGTCGGGCAGCACGAAGCGGCCGGATTGCTTGAGCTGCTCCATCAGCCGGCGTACCAGATGCGCGTCGCGCCGGCTCGCCTCGAACAACAGCCGCTCGAAATTCGAGGACACCTGGATGTCCATCGAGGGCGAGGTGGTGGCGTGCACCTCGCGGACCTCATAGATGCCGGTCTTCAACGTGCGCGCCAGGATGTCGTTGACATTGGCGGCAATGCGCAGGGTTCGCACCGGCAGCCCCATGCGCTTGGCGACGTACCCTGCAAAAATGTCGCCGAAATTCCCGGTCGGCACCGTGAAGTTGACGGCGCGCGCCGGCGCGCCGAGCGCGACCGCCGAGGTGAAGTAATAGACGACCTGCGCGACGATGCGCGCCCAGTTGATCGAGTTCACGCCAGACAGCGCCACGGCATCGCGGAAACGATGGTGGTTGAACA
>JBLMWS010000205.1:0-10397 GCA_050257355.1 Gemmatimonas sp. | reverse complement strand
TCTTCTCACCGACATCAGCTTATCTAGCTGAGTTCGCTGCAAGCCCGCAACCCACGGAGCACGTAGCTAGGCAATTCAAAACATCAGGCGAAACGCGAACTGATAAGCAAACTCTCAAAATCTTATCAGTTTTCCCAGCTCCGGAAGGCAGAGAAGTGAAGTAATCCGCGCAAAGAACTTGGCGGAACCAAAACGGCAATTTTGGCGGCTCAGCGAGCTGCCCGGGGATCTCCGAGTTACCCGACCAATTTCCACGCCAATCTAGCCGGGAGCGCGATGGAGAGATTGTTACCCTTTCGTCCCTAGCTCTCTCCGTTTTTCATATCTGAGGGCTCTGCTCCGCAGAGGCGGCCGACGGTTGCGTCTAGCGCCAAATGCCCGAGGTGGCTTGAGGCGCCCGGTTCGAACGGCGGTGAATTCGCGAACTATGGGGGCATGCATGCCGCGGCGTCCAGCTAAGGTCACACAAGCAGATATCGCTCGCGCCATCCGCGCCGCCAAGGAGGCTGGCGCGAGCGCTGTAACCGTCGATGGCGATGGCGTTATTCGCATTGCGCTCACGACAAGCGCGGCACCGAGCAAGCCTGCAAATGATCTCGACCAGGAATGGACGCCATCAGATGCATTGCAGCGTTTCCTGAAACGCACCGAAAGCGGGTGAAACGCACCTAATACAATTGATGCGGAGTCACCGCATCGTTAGACTCCAGGCATTGGTTCACGGAGAAAGCCAATGCTTGGACACAAGGCCCGGCCTCCTCGCGCGCCCGAGGACCACCGGATGAACCTGTACCACGACACTTTTCGTGGACGTTTGCGCTGGTACGTCAAAGTCAGCAAAACGGGCCGCCGCATCGACATCACGGAAGAGTACAGCACGGATGAGCGAAGCGACTTCCACCAGGCGTGGGAGGCTGCGGTCCGTGCCTTGGGAGGAGTGCCACGCATGCGCCGCGCCAGGCCCGATGACGCGCCAGCCACCTCGCGCCGCTACCTGATCAGCGATGTCTCCGACAAGGGTCAACTGCGCTGGTATGTACAGCTGCGCGACAAGCTGCCGAAGATCAGAATCAACGAAAAGTTCGGGAGCGAGGAGTTCAATCGCGCGGTCGATGCCGCGATCGTCGACCAGATTGGCAAATTCGGCGACGCCACTGACTGGATCCGGGCCGAAAAGCAAACGCGCGAGAAGCGCCCGCCCCCGCCAAGCACACCGCCCGTTCCGAGGAGCCTTCGTTGGTATTGGACGCTTTACAAGCAGAGCGATCGCTGGCTTGGCAATCCGGCGATCGGTGAGGAAGGGCTCGCCGAAAGCACGCGAGACGCGCGGACCGGGCTGGTAGAGCCCCTGCTCCGTGACAATGGCGAAAGACCGTTCGCGGCGCTAACGCGAAGGGTCCTGCGCGAGGAATTGAAGGCACGAACGCCGGTTCAGGCCGGCAATCTGTTGTCGGCGCTGCGCCACATGATCGGCTGGATGATCGACGAGGAGCACATCGAGCCGGACGACGATCCAACTATAGGGCTCAAAAGCGGCAAGGCGAAAGCCTCGCGCGAGAGCGGCGGTTGGGTGCCCTGGACAGAAGAGGATATGGCGAAGTATCGCGCGCGCTGGCCGCTCGGCACCGAGGCGCGGCTGATGTTCGACTCGGCGATGCCTCTCGCTTTGGATCTGCGCACCTGCAGCGGACGTTGAAGGTAATGATGGTCAAGGTCGCAACCGAAAAGAGCAAGGGCCACACCACGGCGACCGTGCCAGTACATCGTGAGTTCGCAGTCTCGCTAGCAGCGGCACGCAATGGCGGCATCCTGGGTATGGGCGAGGTCTTCACCGGCAAGCTGGTGAAGGGTGAAATCATGCCGATGAACAAGAAGGCCTGGGCGGCAAAGTTCAAGAAATTTGCGCGGCTGGCCGGCGTCAATGAACCGAAGAAGAACTGCCACGGCGTGCGCAAGGCGCGCGCCGAGGTCGCGGCCTATTCGGAGTGCACGGAAGCGCAGATGATGGCGATGTTCGGCTGGCGCGATCACAAAATGCCGGCGCTCTACATCGCCAAAGCGAACCGGGACAAGCTCGCGATCGGCGGGATGGAGAAGATCGAGGCCTATGATCAGATAGAGAACATCGCCGATCTGGCGATGCCGACCGACCAGAACAGAATAGTAACTTTGGAGAGTAACCGGCGGAAAAAATCCTGAGATTTCAACGCCAAATGTGGGGGTGGTGCGCTCGGAGGGACTCGAACCCCCACGATTTTACTCACTGCCACCTCAAGGCAGCGCGTCTACCAATTCCGCCACGAGCGCGCTTGGGAGTGCCGGCGGGCGCCGGATCAACGGCGCCGATGTAACAAAAGGATCAGAGGCGGACAAGGCCCGACGACGGGCCAGATCCAAGGTTTTGCGGTGCCTTTTTCGCTCTGGGGTCAGCTCTGCCGGCCGCCGGGGGATTTCGGTAGCATCTGCTTGACCTCGACCGCAATGCGGTTGCGGTCGACCAGCACGACGCCGCTGGCAACGGGCAAATTGTTGGCCAGCACCTTGACCTCATCGGCCTCGGTCGCGTCCAACTCGATGATGGCCCCGCGGGACAGCCGCAAGACCTGGTGGATGGGCATAGTCGACGTCCCCAGGACGACCATGAGATCGACGCTGACTTTATCGAGTGTGGGCACTTTTGAACCGCCGGAACCGGAACTAGATGGCTACCTGAAAAGACATCACCACGTTATGGTTATGCAATGGTTAATGGCCGCGAAAACCTCGATTTGACGCCGTTTGCGGCGGCGCCCGGCAACGAGGTGGAGTGGCGGATTTCGGATTCGCCCGTTCCCTATCCGGAAGCGGTTGCAAGGATGGAGGCGCGCGCGGCGGCGATAGCGGCGCGGGAAGCGCCCGAACTCGTCTGGCTGCTGGAGCACCCGCCGCTTTATACGTCCGGTACCTCGGGGAAGGCCGGCGACCTGCTCGACCCCCGCTTTCCCCTGTTTGCCACCGGCCGCGGTGGGCAGATCACCTATCATGGGCCGGGCCAGCGCGTCGCCTACGTCATGCTGGACCTGAAGCGGCGGCGGCCGGACGTGCGCGCCTATGTCGCGAGCCTGGAGGAGTGGATCATCCGCACGCTCGCGGCCTTCAATGTCCGCGGCGAGCGGCGCGAGGATCGCGTCGGCGTTTGGGTGAAGCGGCCCGACAAGGGTCCGGGCTTCGAGGACAAGATCGCGGCCATCGGCGTTCGGCTGAAGCGCTGGGTGTCGTTCCACGGCATCGCGCTCAATGTCGAGCCGGACCTGTCGCATTTCTCGGCGATCGTGCCTTGCGGCGTGGTCGATCCGCGCTACGGCGTCACCTCGCTGGTCGATCTCGGCCACCTCGTCACGATGGCGGATGTCGACCTCGCGCTGCAGCGGGCTTTCGAAGACGTGTTCGGCGCCACGAAGGCCCGCCTGGGAAAAGCGGCAGCGTCAAGCCTCACGGCCTAGCGAAGGCTGCATCCGCGATACATCCTCGCCTCTGGCGGGGCCGAGGCCGTCTGGGCCGTCGTGGCCTTCCGCCGCTGGATCGGTGCGCGCGCCCCTGCCGGGTGAGGCGGCGGGAACTTGCAATGCCAGGGCAAAAAGGCTTACGCCGCGGAACAAAGTCCGATTACGCGCGTTTGCCAGCGTCGAGGCGGGGTCCTGATGGCTCAACGAATCAAGCAACAAAGGGACTTGTTCGAAAGCGAACGTAGTTTCCGTCTTCTGGTCGAGGGGGTAGCCGATTACGCGCTCTATATGCTCGATCCGAGCGGAATCATCACCAGCTGGAACATCGGTGGCCAGCGCATCAAGGGCTATTCGCCCGAAGAAATCGTCGGCCAGCACTTCTCCCGCTTTTACCCCGAAGCCGACCGCGCCAACGGCAAACCCGCGCGAGCCCTTCGCATTGCTCGCGAACAGGGCCGCTATGAAGACGAGGGCTGGCGCGTCCGTAAGGATGGGACTTTCTTCTGGGCCAGCGTCGTCATCGACCCGATCTATGAGGGCGGCGAGCTCATCGGCTTCGCCAAGATCACCCGCGACATTACCGAGCGGCGCGAGACCCAGCTCAAGCTCGAGCAAATGCAGAAGCAGCTTGCCGAGTCGCAGAAGCTCGACGCGTTGGGGCAGTTGACCGGCGGGGTCGCGCACGACTTCAACAATCTCCTGATGATCATCAGCGGCAGCCTGCACACCCTCAAGCGTGGCGCCGGCACCGATGCCAAGATGCAGCGCGCGGTCGCCGCTATCGAGAACGCCACCAAGCGCGGAGCGGCATTGACCGGGCAATTGCTGACCTTCGCCCGGCGGCAGAGCGTCAATCCAGAACCGGTCAATCTCGCCGAACGGATCGAGGCCATCCGGCAAGTCTTGGATACCGGCGTCGGCAGCGCGGTGCGGCTTGCGTTCGACCTCTCGCCGGACACCTGGCCGGTGACGGTCGACGTCGCCGAATTCGAGACCGCCTTGGTCAACCTCGTGATCAATGCCCGCGATGCCATGCCGGCGGGCGGCACGATCACGATCTTCGCCCATAACCAGACGAATCCTGAGGGAGCAAACGCCGGCGACTTCGTCGCCATCGGCGTCGAAGACACAGGCCAGGGGATCGCTCCCGACATCCTCGGCAAGATCTTCGACCCGTTTTTCACGACCAAGCCGGTGGGCAAAGGCACAGGCCTCGGGCTGTCGCAGGTTCATGGCTTCGCTCATCAGGCCGGCGGTTCGGTGTCGGTGCAGAGTGAACTCGGCAAGGGCACCAAAGTCGCGATCCTCCTGCCGCGACGGCAGGTCGACGAACCAGCGGGCAGAGATGACGCAGTCGATCTCGGCGGCAGCGGCACGGTGCTCTTGGTGGAAGACAATCCGGACGTTGCTTCCGTGAGCCGTAGCTTGCTGGAGCAGCTCGGCTATAAGGTCCGGCGCGTCGCAGACGCCGAGGCCGCATTGCGCGAGCTTCAGCGTCAGGAGATCGATCTCGTTTTTTCCGACATCGTCATGCCCGGCAAGCTCGACGGGCTCGGACTCGCCCGCCACTTGCGGGAGGTTCGCCCCGATTTGCCGGTGCTGCTGGCAACTGGCTACAGCGACGCGGCGGCCGATGTGCGCGGCGACTTTCCGATCCTGCGCAAACCCTATGAAATCCACCAGCTCAGCCGGGCTATTGCCGGCCTCCGCCGCTGATTAGACCGTCGGCAACACCGAAAAATCTTCGCCCGGCCGTCGTAGATCAAGCTGGTGCGGCTCGGCGGGTTCGTTGAGCACCGCGCTGACGTGGGCCGAGGGCGGGCCCTGTCGGCACAAGGCGACGAGCTCGGCCACTCTGCGGCCCGTACCGGCGAACAGAGCTTCCACGCTGCCGTCGCTGCGATTGCGCACCCAGCCCTCGAGGCCGGCCGCCTGCGCCTGGTACTCGATCCACGCGCGGTAGCCGACGCCCTGCACCCTGCCCTGAATCCTGACCAGGAGAATCGCGCGGGTCATCGCTTGAGCCCGAGAAATTCTGCAGCACGCACCTTCACGGCCGCATCCCGTGTCACTTGGTTGGTGAGCGCGGACGAAGCAAGCCCCTTCAGCTGCTTCGGCGCGGTTCCCTCGCGCAGCCCTTTCAGCGTGTCGTAGACCGCCTGCGTCGCGGCAGCAAACGGCGCGTGGCCTTGCAGCGCGATCCGCACGCGACGACGTGCCAGATAATCGAGGTCGCTGATCTCCTCCGGCGCGCCGCCCAGCACGATCGGCAGGCGCGTCGCCGCCGCGAGCGCTTCGAGTTCCGCGGCGCGCTTGATACCGGTGAAAAACAGCGCGTCGACGCCGGTCGCTTCATAGGCTCTCGCCCGCGCGATTGCATCCTCCAGCGAGGTGATGGATGCGGCGCCGGTGCGGCCGATGACGACGAGCGAGGGATCACCACGGCCGTCGAGCGCCGCCCTCATCTTGCCGACGCCCTCCTCCAACGAAATCAGCTGCGCCTTGGCTTCGCCGAAGGCTTGCGGCAGCAGCGTGTCCTCGATGGTGAGTCCGGCCGCGCCCGCGGCTTCCAATTCCTGCACGGTACGGCGCACATTGAGCGCGTTGCCGTAACCATGATCGGCATCGACCAGCACCGGCAACTGAGCGGCGCGCGACATCCGCCGCATCTGTTCGGCAAGCTCGGTGAGCGTGATCAGCGCGACATCGGGATCGCCGAGCACCGCAAGCGAAGCGACCGAGCCGCCGAACATGCCGACCTCGAAGCCGAGATCCTCCGCAATGCGGATCGAAATTGCGTCGTAGACCGAGCCGGGGTGAATGCAGGATGATCCCGCAAGAACGGACCGCAATTTTTCTCTGCGCTGACGGAAGGTCATGAATTTCCCCTGACGTCATTCCATTCCGAGGCGATGCGAAGCATCGAACCCGAAAATATCGAGATTCCGGGCTCGCCTCTGCGAGGCGCCCAGAACGACGCTACGCAAACTCCAAAATCAAAGCATCCACCGCCAGCGTCGCTCCGGGAGATGCGTAGATCTTCTTCACCGTGCCGTCCTGCTCCGCACGCAGGACATTCTGCATCTTCATCGCCTCGACCACCGCAAGGGTCTCGCCGACCTTGACCTCCTGCCCTTCGGTCACCGCGATCGACACCACGAGCCCGGGCATCGGGCAGAGCAGTTTCTTGCCGGTATCGGCCGCGGTCACGACCGGCATCAGCCGGGCCGATGCGGCTTCCGCTTCGGTGAAGACGTAGACGGGAACTTCGACGCCCTGATGCGCCAGCCGCACGCCGTTCGCGATCGGGCGCACCTGGACCGCGATCAACAACCCATCGACCGTTCCCTCCCACACGGCGTCGCCGGGCTTCCACAGCGAGATCAGATGATGCGGATTGCCGGGCGCGCCGTCGCTGATGAAACGCACCGCAATGCCGCCGTCCTCGCGCGCGATATCGAGCATGATCTCGTCATGGTCGAGCCACACCGCGCGGCGCCGCTCGCGCCGCACCGGGCGCCCCTGCAGCTGGCCGGAGATCTGGCGCTTGCGCTCGCCGAGCACGTGATCGATGGCGGCGCCGACCGCTGCGATCCGGCGCGCGATTTCGCCTTCGGGCCGTTGCGGCGAGAAGCCGCGCGGAAACTCTTCCGCGATGAAGCCGGTCGAGAGTTTGCCCTCGCGCCAGCGCGGATGGTTCATCAATGCCGAAAGAAACGGGATGTTGTGCCGGATGCCGTCGACATAGAACGCATCCAGCGCCGTCGACTGGGCTTCGACGGCTGCGGCGCGCGACGGCCCGTGCGTGACGAGTTTTGCGATCATCGGATCGTAGTAGATCGAGATCTCCCCGCCTTCCTGCACGCCGGTGTCATTGCGCACCGTGGTGCCATTCGCGCTGCTCTCCGGCGGCGGCCGGTATTTGACGAGCCGGCCGACCGAGGGCAGGAAATTGCGGAAAGGATCCTCGGCGTACACGCGCGATTCCACCGCCCAGCCCGTGAGCGTGACGTCCTTCTGGGCGAATTGCAGCTTTTCGCCTGCGGCGACCCGGATCATCTGCTCGACGAGATCAATGCCGGTGACGAGCTCGGTCACGGGATGCTCGACCTGCAGGCGCGTGTTCATCTCCAGGAAATAGAAGCTCTTGTCCTGGCCCGCGACGAATTCGACCGTGCCGGCAGAATCATATTTCACGGCTTTGGCCAGCGCGACCGCTTGCTCGCCCATCTTGCGGCGGGTGACCTCGTCCAGGAGCGGCGACGGCGCCTCCTCGATGACCTTCTGATTGCGGCGCTGGATCGAACATTCGCGCTCGCCGAGATAGATGACGTTGCCGTGCTTGTCCCCCAGCACCTGGATTTCGATGTGGCGGGGATCGACGATGAACTTCTCGATGAAGACGCGGTCGTCGCCGAAGGAGGATTTTGCTTCGGCCTTGGCAAGCTTGAATCCTTCGGCGACCTCGGCCGTGGAATGAGCGATGCGCATGCCCTTGCCGCCGCCGCCGGCGGAGGCCTTGATCATCACGGGATAGCCGATGGCTTCCGCGATCTTCACCGCATGCCGGTCGTCCTCGATCACGCCGAGGAAGCCCGGCACGGTCGAAACGTCGGCCGCGGCCGCTGCCTTCTTGGATTCGATCTTGTCGCCCATCGCGGCGATCGCATCCGGATTGGGCCCGATGAAGACGACGCCCGCCTTTTCAAGCGCCCGCGGAAAGGCCTCGCGCTCGGACAAAAATCCGTAGCCGGGATGGACGGCTTCCGCGCCGGTTTTGCGGCAGGCGTCGACGATCTTGTCGATCAGGAGATAGCTCTCGGCCGCCTGCGGCGGCCCGATCAGCACGGCCTCATCCGCCATCTCGACATGCAGCGCATCACGGTCGGCCTCGGAATAGACGGCAACGGTCTTGATACCCATGCGGCGGGCCGTCTTGATGACCCGGCAGGCAATCTCGCCGCGATTTGCGATCAGGATTTTCTTGAACATGTTCTTATGTTTACGACCTTAGGCGGGCTCCTCCCCCAAGTCTTGCATGCGGGGGCGGACGTCACAATTCCGTCTACAGCAAAACCGGGCGGAGGCAACGGCTGATATGCCCGAAATCGGCAAGTCCGGGCAGATTTTGGCGCATGGGGTCGCTAGCCGGAGCGCGCGCTCCGCGCGCGCGAGGGCGCCGTCATGGCTTCCAGCTTGAGCAGCTCGTCGAGCTGCTGGCGGGTCAGGAGCCCCTCCTCCAGAACGATGTCGGCGACCTTGCGCTTCTCCTTCAGCGCGCGTTGCGCGACCCGCGAGGAGGTTTCATAGCCGAGCGTGGGCCCAAGCGCGGTGACGAGCCCGATCGAATCTTCCACCAATGCGCGACAACGCTCGCGGTCCGCCTCGATGCCGTTGACGCAGCGCGTGGTCAGCGTGGTGATCGCCGCTGTGAGATGGCGCAGCGACGACAACAGACAATAGCCGATGGTCGGCTCGAAGGCGTTGAGCTGCAGCTGTCCGCCTTCGGCGCACATCGTCACCGTCATGTCGTGGCCGATCACCATGAAGGCGACTTGGTTGACGACTTCGGGGATGACCGGATTGACCTTGCCCGGCATGATCGACGATCCCGCCTGCACCGCGGGCAGACGAATCTCCGCCAGCCCCGCACGCGGCCCGCTCGAGAGCAGCCGCAGGTCGTTGCAGATCTTGGAGAGCTTGACCGCAACCCGTTTCAAGACGCCCGAGAACAGCACGAACGCGCCCATGTCGGAGGTCGCTTCGATCAGGTTCGAGGCCGGCACTAGCGGCTGCTTGGAGATGCGCGCGAGCTCCTCGATGGCGAGCGCCGCGTAGCGCGGGTCGGTATTGATCCCGGTGCCGATCGCGGTTGCGCCGAGATTGACCTCCCGGAACAGCGCCGCGGCTTCCCTGATCCGCGACTCGTCTTCCTTGATGGTCACGAAATACGCGTCGAATTCCTGGCCGAGCGTCATCGGCACAGCGTCCTGCAGCTGTGTGCGGCCAATCTTGAGCACGTCGCCGAACTCCACCGCCTTGGCCTTGAACGCGTAGGCGAGTTCATCGAGCGCGGCGATCAAGGGATCGGCGGCAAAGATCACCGCCAGGCGCAACGCGGTCGGATAGGCGTCATTGGTCGATTGCGACATGTTGACGTCGTCGTTCGGATGCAGCGCCGCATAATCTCCCTTCGTCCGCCCCATGCATTCCAGCGCGACATTGGCGACGACCTCGTTGGTGTTCATGTTGGTCGAGGTGCCGGCCCCGCCCTGCACGGCATCGACGATGAACTCGTCGTGATGTTTGCCCGCCGCGATGAGGCTGCAGGCGCGATCGATGGCGTCCGCCTTTTCGGCGGAGAGATGACCGAGCCGGCGGTTGGCGCGCGCGGCCGCCTGTTTCACATGGACCAGCGCACGAACGAAGTTCGGGAAATGCCCCACCGACACGCCGGTGATCGGAAAATTCTCCACCGCGCGCAAGGTGTGCACGCCCCAATAGGCGTTCGACGGGATGTCGCGCTCACCAAGCAGATCATGCTCGCGGCGGGTGTTCACTTGCGACAGCGTGATCGTCTGCGTGGTCGCAACCTGGACGCTGGGGGAAGCTTGACGGGCAGGCGTTTCGGCGGAAGACGTGGTGACGGCCACTGGACGATCCCTTCGATTGTTCGTGTCGCGGACACTGTCGGCGGATGATGACCCGCTACACGCGCACGTTCAAGCGCGGCGTGTCGTCGACGTGACGTCAGCAAGATCAGCCGGAATAGCTGTGAAATCGTCCGCGCACATGGGCCCGCGAGACGGCCTTCATCAGCTCGCTGACCTCGCATTCGAGAAAGTTATTGGCAACGATAAGCGCGCGAATGGTCGCGCGCATGTCGCCGCTGCAAGCCGCGATCGCTTCGTC
>JBLMWS010000204.1:0-8069 GCA_050257355.1 Gemmatimonas sp. | reverse complement strand
TGCAGCCACAGCCACTGCTCCGGATGCTCGCGGATCCAGCCTTCGATCACCGAGGTCACCGCCTGCATCGTGCCCTGCACGTCGATGCGGCCGCTCGGCTCGCGCACCGGCATGACCTCTTCGGAGAGTTCGGCACGGAAGCGACGGCCGGGGAGGCGGATGATGCGCACGCCGTGGACCGGACATTCGATTTGTCTCAGTAGGCGCGCCAGCGTCGGATTGGCCCGGGTCTTGCGGCCGAAAAAGGTGACCTCGACGCCGCTGCCGAGGTACTGGTCGACCAGCATGCCGACGTGCTGACCCCGTTGGAGCGCTTCCGCGAGTTTGAGCGGAGCGTTACGACCGGCCGGGATCAGCGTCCCCATCTTCACCTGCCGGATCTCCTGGATGATCCGGTCCGCGGAGGCGCTGTTGGGCGGGCGGTAGAGGATCGCGGCGTCCAGCCCGTGAGCCACAGCGGCGAGCGCCGGCAATTCCCAGTTGGCGAGGTGGCTTGCAAAGATCAGCGCCGGCTTGCCGTCGTGGCGAAGCTGGTGGAACAATTCGTATGAGCGCGCGGACAGTTCGATGCGCCTGCCCTCGCGGTTTTCTTCCTCATAATCCCAGATGTGGTCGAGATGGGCGAACTCCGCGCCGATCCGCCCGAGATTGTCCCAGACGCCAGCGAGAATCTCCTCGATCTCCGCAGGCGATTTTTCCGGAAAGGCTGCGGTGAGGTTGGCGCGCCCGATGCGATGCTCGCGCAACAACGGTCCGATCCGGCGGGCGGTACGGCCGAACAGGTCCGCGGTCTTGTCGGGATCGAAATAGCGGGTGGTCCGCAACAGCGCGACTGTCATGGCGCCGACCACCGCCTCGCCGAGCGGCTTGGTGAGGCGGCCAAGCCCGGCCTTGGTGCGGACGAGCAGTGGAGGCATCAAATCGGAGTCAGGCCGGTTCGCGCGTTAGGATCAGCGAGGCGTTCTGGCCGCCGAAGCCGAAGGAGTTCGACATCACCGCGGTCACCCGCGCGTCGCGCGCCTTGTTCGGCACCACGTCGAACGGGATTGCCGGATCCGGAACCTCGTAATTGATGGTCGGCGGAATCCGCTGATGTTCCAGCGTCAACAGTGAGAAGATCGCCTCCACCGCGCCGGCCGCGGAAATGGTGTGGCCGACCATGGATTTGTTCGACGAGATCGGAATCTGCTTGGCGCGCTCGCCGAACACGGTCGAGATGCCGAGATACTCCATCTTGTCGTTCTCGGGGGTGGCGGTGCCATGGGCGTTGATGTGGTCGATCTGCTCCGGCTCCATGCCGGCATCGGCGAGCGCCTTGCGGACACAGCCGATGATCGGCTTGCCGTCGGGGCTCGAGCGGGTGCGGTGGAAGGAATCGGTCAGTTCGCCGCAGCCGGTGATGACACCGAGGATCTTGGCGCCGCGCGCGGTCGCCGCCTCATAACTCTCCAGCACCAGCGCCCCGGCGCCTTCGGCCATGACGAAGCCGTCGCGATTTTTCGAGAACGGCTTCGAAGCCGCTTGCGGCGGGTCGTTCTGCGTGGACAGCGCCGAGAGCAGCGAAAACCGGATCAGTGCTTCCGGATTGACCGAACCTTCGGTCGCAACGCAGAGCGCGGCGCCGGTTTCGCCGCGGCGGATCGCCTCGACCCCGAGTTGAATCGCGGTCGCGCCGGAGGCGCAGGCGGTCGACAGCGAGATCGGTGAGCCTTTGGTGCCGAAGCGCTGCGCGAGGTGATCGGACACCGACCCGAACAGGAAGCGGCGGTGCCACGCGGTGAATCGTCCGCCGCCGCTGATGCGCAGCATGTCGTTGTAGGTGATTTCGCTCTTGCCGATGGCGCGCGTCATCTCGTCGCGCTGCGGCCATTCGAGCTCGATCGGAGCGTTGGCCAGAAACAACGGGCCGGGGAAATCGCCGGCAGCGCCGATGTCGGCCTGGGCAATCGCTTCTTCCGCGGCGAGGTCGGCCAGGCGCTCGGAAAGATCCGTCGAGGAGAACGGCTCGACCGGCACGAAATCAACGGTTCCGGCCATCGTCGTCCGCAAACCGTCGATCGGAAATCGCGAGATGGTGCGGATGCCGGATTCGCCGGCGGTGAGCTTTTTCCAATTGTCGGACTTGCCCGCGCCCAGCGAGGTCACCACGCCCATGCCGGTGACGACAACGATCGGCCTTCCGAATTTATCGCGTGGTGCTGTCATCATATCCCCCGCCAGCCGTTTAGCTGATTGCCTCGACCAAGGCCATGCCTTCGCCGCGCCAGTGACCGGTCCCAATCACCACAATCTGGGTGGCCGGCGCCGAGGTTTCAATCTCGAAGCCACTGGAATCGTTAGCCGGGAACAGCGCCCCGCGCGAGATCGACAAGGCGGCCAGAGCAAGCCCGAGCGGGAATTGCGCCTCCATCGTGTGGCCGAATGCCGTGCCCGTCGCCCGAATGGGGTGGCCGGGATGCGCGGCAAGAAATGCGCGCTCCTCGGACGTCGCAGGCTCAGCCCCGGTCGCGCCGGTGATGACAGCGGCCTTGTCGCTGGTCACGTTGAGGTTCGACCACAGGGCTTCGAGCGATTGCTTGACCTGGCCGGGCTCTTTGCGGCGCGCGTGGTCGCCGAGAACAGTGGTCAGGCGGGCGAAGGGCTTTGCGCCGCGCGCGAGCGCGTGCGCTTTGGATTCGAGAACGATGAACGCGCCGGCGGAGCCCAGCGCGAAGCCCGGATGCTCGGTGCGAGCCCAAATCGGCGCGAACTTGTCCTTCAGATTGAAGTCGCCGAACTCATAGAGGACGAGCAGGTCCTTGCGTTCGCCATTCTGGGCACCTCCGATCAGTGCGATGTCGCTCTGGCCGTCGCCGATCCGCGCCAGTGCGATCCGCGCCGCATCGACGGCAGCGGTCTCTTCGCCCATGAAGGTCCGCGATGTCCCGGTGACCCCGTGGACGATCGCGATGTTGCCGGCCAGGAGGTTTGACAGTTGCGCCAGAAACAGCGTCGGGCGCAAATCGCTCATCAGCCGTTCGTTGAGAAAGCTGGGCGCGACGTTGCCCTTGGCCTCGGCACTGAGGATGCCCTCGTCCACCGCAAGGTCGCGCTCGCCGCCGCCGGCGGCGACGATCATGTCCATGCGCGACAGGATTTCCTTGTTGCCCTTGAGGCCCGCGGAATCCAGCGCCAGGCCGGCGGCATAGGTTCCAATGCGCTGCCAGGCTTCCATCTGCCGCTGGTCGCCCTTTTTCGGGATCTGAGTGTCGAAATTGACCGGCGCGAAGGGGTGTACCACGTAGGGCGCGAACGTCTTTTCGTCGACGTTGATGCGCCGCTCCTGCAGAGCTTGCCAATTGGCGTCCAGCCCCTCGCCAAGCGAAGTGGCAAGGCCGATGCCGGTGATCCAGACTTCGGCTGGTCCCGACTTCGCGAACTTATTTTCAGTCATTGCTGGCAGGCCTGTTGGGGAAAGCAGATACGCTTGGCCATGGCATCCATGTGCCCGCGCAGATCCGGATTAGGGAAGGGAACGTGGCTGAAGGTGAGCGTGGAATTGCACCGGAGTTTGCCGCCGACTTTGATCTTGGCGTCGGTAATGGCGTAGCCGGAGCCCTCGTGCACGAGGCTCGCCTCGATAGTGAGCAATTCGCCCGGAGGTACGAAGCCGCGCATCTTTGCTTCCTTGACTGCGGCAAGGAAGGGCATGCGCTCGAACTTGAACAGCCCGAGCAGGAGCCAGCCCGAAGTTTGCGCCATGGATTCGATCAGCAGGACGCCAGGCATGATCGGATAACCCGGGAAATGCCCCTCGAAGATGGTGCTCTGCTTGGGAACCTGGGCCTCGACGGTGATGGTCTTCTCGTCCAGATTGAGGTCGAGAATGCGGTCGATGAGCTGGAAATATTCGAGTTGCATGGCGCCGCGGTTAGGCACCCGCATTCTTGGCGGCAACCAGTTCGTCGATGCGCGCGCACAGGTTCTTCAAGACGAAATATTGCTCGGTGGTCGCCTTGCCGTCGTTGACCTCTTGGGTCCATTTTTCCAGCGGCAGCTTGATCCCGAATGCTTTGTCGATGGCGAACGCGATGTCGAGGAAATCGAGGCTGTCGATGCCCAGATCGTCGATGGCGTGGCTATCCGGCGTGATCGTGTCGCGCGGGATGTCGCAGGTTTCGGCGATGATCGTGGCGACCTGATCGAATGTTGAGGACATCACTAAGCCTTTGATATTTTAGATATTATTTCCAGAGCGGCGCAGCGGGCGGGCGGGCCGCGCCGAAGGAGCCCTGAACTCACCTGCCGGCCGGGAGTCGAGTGCCCGTATATCGGAGCGCCGCCTTTAGTTCAATGGAGGCGGACAGGCGCCGATCCGGTGATTTTGGTCTGTTTCAGCCGCTTTCGACGGCTAAGGGGTGTCCTATTGCGGGGTCATGTGAATGCAGTCGTGCCGCCCCATCAGCACGCAATCCTGGGTCTTGCGCAGGTCGGAGATGCTCATCGCAAGCCAGATGCCCACAGCCGTGAGCGCCACAGTGAAAGCGAAGGCGGCGATATTGGCCAGCATGCGCTGGCGGAAATCGTCGGGCCGGGGGCGCGGGCGTTCGTAGCGTGAGAGGTCCAGCGGCTCGGGCGGGTCCTCCTGATGGCGCGGCCCGACGGCGGCGGGGCCGTTGTGCAACCGGGGCGAGTGCAGCGCGCTACGCGGTCGGAATTGCAGCACACGGTGCTCGTCATCTGCTGCGATGGGCCGCTGGGTCTTCACGGCTGCCGGCTCCCAAAATCAAGGCCAACTATCTAGCACGCGTGCAACGCTGCTGACAAAAAATGTTGCGACCGGAGCGTCAAATCCAGTGGGTTAGCCTTCCAAAGTATCATGGAACCGGCCGTAGTCGATCCGCACCCGACCGTCATCGGTGACGCCGAGCACGTCGACATAACGGTGGCCGAAGCGGACGGTGTGATATGCGTAAGATTGTCGCGCGTGCACCGTTTGCGCCGCAACAACGTCGTAGCCCGACACCACCACCGCAAAGGAGATGTCCGCGGCTTCGAGGTCCTCGGGGCTCAGGCCGTAAAGTGGGCTGTTTTCGTCGACCACATGGTACAGCGTCCAGCTTAAGGCCAGCGCCGGGCTCTCGCTGCGCAGAAGCGGCAATTCGTAGAAGCGCCGGAACGGGTGGCCTTCGGCGGTGACGACATTCTTGAACATCCACAGCCGCGCGGTGGCGTTACCGATGATGTTGTGCCGTTCGTTGGCGAAGCGAATCATGAGGGTCGGCATGCCCTCATGATTCGAGATCACCGGGTTGTTGGCGAACAACAGCCGCGCACTCGGCCGCGAGAAGCGGGCAAAGATTAGACCAGTCATCAGCGACATCGAAAAGATGCCGGTGAAGAGTTCGACCGTGGCGACGAAGTGACCGTAATGAGTCTGCGGATGCATGTCGCCGTAGCCCGCGGTCGAGAGCGTCTCGATCGAGAAATAGAAATAGTCGATGTAGGCGCCGCCGGGCACGTTGGCGATCGGCTGATGGCCGAGCCAATAGAAGACAGCGAAAATCGCATTGAAGCCGAGAAAGACCAGCGCTGCGCCGGTGATGAAAGCAGGCCATGACGCCGTCATGCAGCGATGGCTGAGATCGGCCCAGAAATCGAGATGCAGCCCCTCGGCGACGATCTCTCGACCGCCAAGCCGGACGATGCGGGCTTTCGCTGTCCGTTCGCTGTGGCCGTTGAACATTTTTACGAGCTCTCGCAACATCGGAAAATCAAGGGCGGAGGCGATCCGACCATCTTGGCCATGCCCGGCGCATGGTGTCATAATCGCTACCCTTCCAAAAAAGCAAATTTCTTGAGGAAAGACGGATCAAGTCATGCACAACACGCGCGAGCCCAGAGTTCATCCGGTCCCCATCCTGTCGCTGCGCCCGACGCAGATGACGGTCGGCATGCGCGAGGTCGAGGAAAAGCGCAAGCGCTTCCGCGAGCAGAAGTCCGCAAAGAAGCAGCAGGAGATCATCGGCAAGCACATGATCCCGGTGGTGTTTGGACCGGACGAGCGCTACTACGTGGTCGACCATCACCATTTGGCACGTGCTCTCCATGACGAAGGCATCAAGGACGTTCTGGTGACCGCGATCGGCGACTTGCGAATGGTCGGAAAGGACGCCTTCTGGGGCGTGATGGACAACAAGCGCTGGGTCTATCCCTACGACGCCAAGGGCGAGCGTCGGCACTTCAAGGACCTGCCAAAGTCGATCAGCGATCTGAAGGACGATCCCTTCCGCAGCCTGGCGGGCGAGCTGCGCCGCGCCGGCGGCTTTGCCAAGGACACCACGCCCTTTTCCGAATTTTTGTGGGCCGATTTCTTGCGTCGGCATGTGCCGCGCAAGCTCATCGACAAGGACTTTGAGCACGCGATGGAAAAGGCGCTTCAGGCGGCGAGGAGCCACGAGGCCATTTACTTGCCGGGCTGGTGCGGGCCTGCCGCGGACGATTAGGCTCAATCTCCTCGTCTTCGCCTTGGTCGCGCCGACCTGCTGTCAAAGCGCGATGGTGAGTCTCGGCAGCATCCGCCCTGGGATAGAGTTGGATGGCGCCTCTCCTGCGGGGCAAGCGCCCATTCTGCGGTAGAAGGAAGCCGCGCCGGGATCTGCATCAATCGTCAAGCGTCGCGCGCCCTCGACCCTGGCGATGTCGATCGCCCAAGTCAACAATGCTCGTCCTATGCCCTTGCGGAGCGCCACAGGCTCTACGAATAGTTTGAGCAGCTCGGCTTCCTTGCCAACGACTTTCACCTGCGCAAGCCCGACCGGATTGCTGTCGATCTCGGCGAGCGCAATGGATGTGGACCGCAGCTCGTGCGGCTCCAATGTCAGCTCATCCCGGCACGCTTCCATGAAAGCCGCATCATAGCCCCACACGGCCTTTGACCGGAAACAGAGATCGGACAAAGTTGGTAGTTCCTCCTGTCTCGGTTCTCGGATCGTGAGCGGCAAGCCAACCTCCTGCGACAGATACTTATCTTCCGGTTTACTGGCGGCAGCTTGCGGTAATTGTACTCAGCGAATCCCTGCGCGCAGGAAGCTCTGGATGAAGGCGCGCTGGAACAGGAGGAAGGCGATCATCAGCGGGGCCGAGGTCATCAGCGCGGCGGCGCAGATCACCGACCAGTCGATGCCCTGATCGACGGAAGCGAAGACCTGCAGCCCGACGGTCAACGGACGGGTTTCGACCGAATTGGTCACGATCAGCGGCCACAGAAAATTGTTCCAGTGATAGCTGACGGAGACCAGGCCATAGGCCACGTAGACCGGGCGCGCCAGCGGCAGGTAGACCCGCCAGATCGTCTGCAGCACGTTGGCCCCCTCGACGCGCGCGGCGTCGTCGAGCTCCTTGGGGATCGACTTGAAGTTCTGGCGCAGCAGGAAGATGCCGAAGGCGGAGGCGACATAGGGCAGGCCGACACCGGTCAGGGTGTCGATCAGGTTGAGCTTCTGCAGCGTCCGGTAGTTCTCCAGGATCAGCACGTCGGGTGTGACCATGAGCTGGACCAGGATCAGGGCGAACAGGAGTTCGGCACCGAAAAATTTCCAGCGGGCCAGGCCGAACGCCGCCAGCGTGCAGATCACAAATTGCGCCGCCATGATGCCGAGCACGAGCAGCGTCGTGTTGAGGAAATAGCGCGCGAACGGCGCGGCGGTCCAGGCGCGCGCGAAATTCTTCCATGTGAGCGGCGCCAGCAGATCGAAATTTGTGGCGAATGCGGACGGGTGGAATGCGGCCCAGAGGCCGTAGAGAAGCGGCAGCGCCCACAGCAGCGCAAACATCCAGACCGCGATGGTGGAGATCAGCGTTGTCAGTCGGCCGGACATGGTCTTGTGTTCAGCGATAGTGAATCTTGCGGTCGAGGGCGAAAACTTGCACGAGCGCGATCAGCGCGAGCACGGACAGCAACACGGTCGAAAGCGCGGCGGCATAGGCGGTGTCCCAGAAGCTGAAGGCGACCTGGTAGATATAAAACAGCAGCAAAGTGGTGGCGTTGTTCGGCCCGCCGCCGGTCATCGCGATCACCTGGTCGACGA
>JBLMWS010000203.1:0-8728 GCA_050257355.1 Gemmatimonas sp. | reverse complement strand
CTGGTGACGGCGCTGGTCTCCGGCCGCTTCCGCTGGGAGGGCTACTCCTCGCCGGGGCACATGCTGCGCTCGGTGGGCGGCGCGGCGCTGATGGGCGCTGGTGGGGCGATGGCCTATGGCTGCTCGATCGGGCAGGGTTTGACCGGCCTCTCGACGCTGGCAATTCCCTCTTTTATCGCGGTCGCCGGCATCTTGCTCGGCTCGGCGCTGGGGCTGCGCGGCGCGCTGCGCGTGCGGCCGCTCGCGCCGGCGCTGGAGCCGCAGTCGAGCCCGGTGGCGTGAGCTCGCGCCCGGCCGAATATTATTCGGCAGGCCTCGTCACAATACGAATCTCGGAGGTGAGGGTCCGGTGCACCGGGCACTTGTCCGCAATCTCGATCAATCGTTTGCGCTGATCGGCGTCCAGCGCGCCTTCCATGCCGATGATCCGATCGATCTGGTCGAGCAGACCCACCTTGGTCTCGCACTCGGCGCAGTCTTCCGCATGAATCTTGCTGTGCGTAAGCGTTACGGTGACGCGCTCGAGCGGCAAGGCCTTGCGATCGGCGTAAAGCCGCATGGTCATCGAGGTGCAGGCTCCTAACGCCGCCAGCAGAAAATCATAAGGCCCGGGTCCGGTATCCTCGCCGCCCGCGGCGATCGGCTCGTCGGCAAGCAATTGATGCGGCCCGACCGCGATCGTCTGCTGGAACTTGCTCTCTCGCGTCTCGCGCACCACGACCTGGCGCGGCGCTTCGCCGAGCGCAAGCGTTGCTGCGGGGCCGGCAGGTTCGAGATAGCGGCTGGCCCAGGCGGCGATCACGTCGGCGGCATAGGTGGAATCACGCCTGTTGCTCAGGAGATGATCGGCATCGTCCAGCGAGATGAAGCTCTTGGGGTGTTTGGCGGCGAGAAAGATCCGGGTGGCATTGTCGATTCCGACGGTATCGTCGGTCGGCGCGTGCATGATCAAGAGCGCCTTGCGCAGATGGCTGATGTGCCGCATCAGCTCCTGCTCGGCAATGTCGTCGAGGAACTGCCGTGTGATCGAAAAGGGGCGGCCGGCCAGCGAGACTTCCCTGCGGCCGTCGGTCCGGATGTCCTCGATGCTGTCCTTGAACAGCCCGGTGACGTGGTTCGGATCGGACGGGGCGGCGATCGTGACCACTGCCACCGCTTCCGGAATTCGTTCCGCCGCCGCAAGCATCGCGGCGCCGCCGAGACTGTGGCCGATCAGGATCGCCGGAGCCTTGCGCATGTCGCGCAAGTGATCGGCGGCGTGCACGAGATCGGCGACGTTGGAGGAGAAGGTGGAGTTGGCGAAATCGCCTTCGCTGGATCCAAGCCCGGTGAAATCGAAGCGTAGCACCGCGATGCCCTTGGCGGCGAGCGCTACCGCGATGCGTTTTGCGGCGAGCACGTCCTTGCCGCAGGTGAAGCAATGCGCGAACAGTGCGTAGGCGATCGGCGCGCGATCAGGCAGATCGAGCGTCGCCGCGAGCTGGTGGCCGCCTTCGCCCATGAACTGAAAGCGTTCAGTCGGCATGATGTCGCCTCCATGATGGTGCTTCACCTCTGTCCGACGGGGCGAGGTGAAAGCGCCTCAATCGCCGGAATAGCGTTGTTCGGCCCAGGGGTCGCCGCGGTTGTGATAGCCGCGAACTTCCCAATAGCCCGGCGCGTCCTGCGCACGGAACTCGATCGCCTGCAGCCATTTCGCGCTCTTCCAGAAATAGAGATGCGGCACGACCAGCCGCACCGGGCCGCCATGCTCGGCTGAGAGCGGCTGACCCGACCAGCCATGGGCGAGCAGGGCGTCTTCGGCGGCAAAATCCTCCAGCGCCAGGTTGGTGGTGTAGCCGTCATAGGCATGCAGCACCACGAAGGCTGCGTCCTCGCGCGGCTCGCAGGCCATCAACAGGTCGCGGGTGGCGAGCCCTTCCCAGAGGTTGTCGTAGCGCGACCAGGTGGTCACGCAATGGATGTCGGAGGTGAATTGCTGCTGCGGCTGCGCCACGAACTGCGCAAAGTCCCAGAAGATCGGCCGCTCGACCGCGCCGTACACGTCGAGCCGCCAGCGCTCGCGCGGAATCTCCGGTGCCAGGCCAAGATCGAGGACCGGCCAGTCCCGCGTCAGATGTTGTCCGGGCGGCAGGCGCTGCTCTTCCGGTCGTGCGATCTTGCCGGTCAGGAAGCGGCCTTCCCGCGCCCAACGCTCCTTGGTGCGGGTCAACTTGCTTGCAGGCGGCTCGTTCTCTTCGGCCATCTCTGACGCCTCCGAACGCTTGAACGCGTCGGAGCTCAGGTAGCCTTTTCGAACAGGATCGGCAACTGCCTGGGCCCGCGCACGGTGCCCTCCGACCATCTCACCTTGCCGGCCGGATCGAGCCGGAAGTCCGGAATGCGCTTCAGCCATTCCTGGAGTGCAACCGTCATCTCCATCCGCGCCAGATTGGAGCCGACGCAGCGGTGGATACCCAGGCCGAACGCCGCGTGCGGGTTGCTCTTGCGGTCGAGCACGACCTTGTCGGCGTCCGGGAAGATGGCGGGGTCGCGATTGGCCGCCGGGAACGACAGCAGCACCATGTTGCCGGGCTTCACCGGGCAGCCGGCAATCGTGGTCTCCTTCATCACTTCGCGCGCCATGGTCACGGGGGAATAGGCTCGCAGCAGTTCCTCGACCGCCAGCGGCATCAGCTCGGGCTCGCTCGCCAGCCGCGCGCGGTCGGCGGGCACCTTCGCGAGATGCCACAGCGATGCGCCGATCGCACTCCAGGTGGTATCGATGCCCGCGATCAGGAGCAGCCGCAGCGAGCCCAATACATGAGCGTCATCGAGCGGTTGGCCGTCCTTGCCCTTGGCATTCATCAAAGTGGAGATCAGGTCGTCGGTCGGGTGCTGCCTGCGCGTCTCGATATGGGCGGTGAAATAGGCCGTCATCTCCTGTACCGCCCGCATCAAGGTCGCATCGTCCTTGATGCCGAGTTCGAGGATCTCATGGATCCATTTGATGAAGAGATGGCTGTCCCCTTCCGGTATGCCGAGCATGTGCGCGATCGTGCGCACCGGAACATGTTTGGTGTAGCGCGCGGCCGCGTCGCACTGGCCCTCGGCGATGAATTCGTCGATCAGCTCGTTGCAGATGGCGCGCACCCGCGGCTCCAGCTTCTTCATGGCGTCCGGCGTGAAGGGCGGCAGCAACAATTGTTTCGCAGGCTTGTGTTCCGGCGGGTCGGAGGTGATGGGCGGCGCCGAGCTGGTGATCGGAGGCCTGACATCACGCACGATGACGCGGCGCGACGAGAAGTGCTTGGTGTCGTAGGCGATCTGTTTCACCGCCTCGAAGGTCGTCGGCATGTAGCAGCCGAGAAAGCGGTCGGTGTGCACCACCGGGCTCGCCGTACGCAGCTCATCCCAGATGGGATACGGGTTCTCTGTCCAGCGCGGGTCGGTGTGATCGAAATCGTGAACCCAGTCGGTGACCGGCGGATGTTCGGGCAGTGCGTCGCTTGCGGTATCGGACATCGGAGCAAATCCTTCTTCGTTCGCATGAGCTTGGGGCGCGGCCTCGCGGGCGCCGCTCACTCTTCGATGACCTCGATTGCGATTTCCGGGCAGTTCGCCTTGGCGAGCCAGGCCTTGTCTTCGAGGCCGGCGGGCACCACGCCGTCGCCGTGCTCGTGAGCGTTGCCGTATTCGTCGAGATCGAACAGTTCGGGCGCCAGCGATTTGCAGCGAGCGTGTCCCTGACATTTGTCGGGGTCGACATGGACTCTGAGCTTGGCAGACATTCGGACATTCCCTCGGTGAGCACGCGCCCGGCCGGCGCGGAGCATTTTTGTTTTATCGGCCGCAGGCTCTATTGCGCCCCGCCGGCCAAGTTATAGCATATTACATTCGGCTTCACCTCTAGATACAAGCCGAGAATTGGTCAAGTGGCGTTCCCCATCGGACCGTCCGGGCACAAGGGTGGAAAGCGATCGTCGCTCGCCAAAGGCGAGGGGATGCTCAGAGCACCAACGCGGGCTGGAAGCCAGCAAATGGCTCGCCAACAATAAAGACTCCTGTCGAGGAAGAGAATTGATGCAGCCTCACCTCTTCGAGAGTCGTTCACGAGAAATTTGGGCGCAAAGCTGATCTGAACTTCCGCAGGGCCGCACCCTCGGACACGCCCTTCTCGCGCGTTTAGTCGAGAGTATTAGTCGATAAACCGGCTTTGAATGCAACCTTCGGAACAATGTGCTGTTCTCCCGCTGCTGTTTGGAAGCCGGTGACCTGACAGGGAACTGCCGTTCTGCTGCGAACACCCAACCTCACGGCAGGAGCAGCTGCGTCTTTCGTCCCGACACCCGCACAAAACCATCAAAACCGGAGGAGATGCGCTCATGTTGCTGTCACTGAGAACGACGCTGCTGACCAGCGTCGCGTCTTTCGCGATGATTGGCTCTGCCCTCGCAGCTTCCGACCCGACGCAAGCCCAGTCAGTTCAGGGTGGTCCGTCATCGCAGGCGTTCGTCAACGCCGCCAAGGATACTGCCAACTGGATCTTGCCGGCAGGCGACTACAGCGGCAACCGCCAGGTAGCTGAAAAGGAGATCAGTAAGGAAAACGTCGATCGGATGAAGGTCGCCTGGACGTTCAAAATTCCGGAGAAGGGTCCTATCGAGGCCGCCCCGATCGTCTGGGACGGTATGATCTACATTACGTCAAACAAGGATGACGTTTACGCGATCGATGCGAAGACAGGCGAATTGAAGTGGCAATATAATCCGAAGCCGATCCAGCTCACCGGCTTCCCCCGCAACCGCGGCGTCGCGGTCTATGACGGCAAGGTGTTTGTCGCCATGCTCAACGGCCATCTGGCCGCGCTCGACGCTAAAACGGGGAAGGAGATCTGGAACAAGGAAACGATCAAGGATCCGAAGACCAGCTTCTATGCGATGCAGCCGGTTCCCTACAAGGGCAAGATCCTGCTGGGGGTCTCGAACGGTGACTGGGGCGGGATCGGCAACATCAGCGCCTTCGATCCGAAGACCGGCGACCGCGTCTGGGAGTGGGACGCAATTCCTAAGCCGGGCGAGCCGGGCAGCGACACCTGGAGCGGCGATTCCTGGAAGCGAGGCGGGGCCGCGATCTGGAGCGGTGTGGCGATCGATCCCGGCACCGATACGCTCTATGTGACCACCGGCAATCCGCAGCCTGATTTCCTTGGCACGGTGCGCGAGGGCAAGAATCTCTACACGGACGCCATGGTCGCGCTCGACATCTCCGGCGAGAAGCCGCAGATGAAATGGTATCGCCAGTTCATCGCTCACGACACCCACGACTGGGATCCTGCGATGCCGCCGGTGCTGTTCACAGGTAAGGTCGACGGCAAGCAGATGAAGCTCGCCGCTACCGGAGACAAGGCGGGCAATTTCTGGATTCTCAACGCCGAGAACGGCGACGTTATCAGCCAGACACCGGTTAGCTTTCAATTCAACCAGAGTTCGGAGCCGAAAATCGGTGGAACGAATTACGCCTGTCCGAATACCAACGGCGGCGTCGAGTTCAACGGAGCCGCTTACGATCCGGCGACCAACGCCTTCTATGTGCCGAGCACGAGCCAATGCGGCAAATGGAGTGCCAATAAGGAGGCCGAGTTCGTCGCCGGCCAGTTCTATCTCGGCGGTGCGTTCCCCGGTCTCGTGGGGCCGAATACCGGCTGGTTCAGTTCGATCGACGTGGCGACCGGCATTTTCAACTGGCGCCATCACTTCAACCTGCCGGCTAATGGCGGTGCGTTGGTCATGAACTACACCTCGTCGCGCCGGCCCCAGGAGGAGGAGTCGCTTGTCTTCACTGGACTGCTCGACGGTCACTTCGATGCCTATGACGCGAAGTCCGGGAAGCTGCTGTGGCAGACGGACACCGGCGCCAGCATCATTGCCCCGCCCGCGACGTTCACGGCCAACAATGAGCGCTACGTTGTCGTCGCCTCGGGCGATCCCGGCTTTCTCAAGGTCCCGGAGCTGAAGGTGAGTGGTCCGCCGGTTCTGACCGCGTTCGTGTCCACGACCGAAAAGCATGCCGCACAATGAACGGGACTCGGCCGTGAGACAGCTGAGGCATGTGAAACGCTTGCTCACGATCGCGGGGGCGTGCGGCGTGGCCGCCTTCGCGGTCATGGTCGGGCGCGCCGCCGCCGGGGAGCAGATGCGCAGTCCTCATCAAGAGGCCCTGCTGGCGTTATCGGACATCGATGCCGCCATCAGTGAGTTGAACAGCGCCTCGCGCTTGACGGCGACCAACGCGGCCCCCTACCAACGGGCCGCGCAGCGCGCCGCCAACGCGCTCCTCGGGACCGACGACCCTGATTTCCAGGAATCGGCCGGCAATCCCGGCGACGGCGTCGGCGCGCTCCGTCACCTCGCCTGGGTGTCTGCTCATGCCGATGGCGCTGTGTGGGGACCACCCGTGCAGGGCTCGCTGGCCAATGTCAAGGTTGCGCAGGCTCACCTCGCGCAAGCCGCCAAAGCCGATGCTCTGGAGGATTATTGGCTGCGATCGTCCGATGCGTTGCAGGCCTTGCTGGTCGCATCGGGCCGGGAGTCTCAACTCGGCGTTCTCGGCGGAGTGCGGGGCGCCCTGGCGACAACAGATCTCGGGGTCCCGGCCAACGGCAAAGTCGTGTCCGGCTGCGCGGCTCCCGCACAAACTCCCGCGTATGGCGTCGTCAAGGGTTACCTGACCTATTTGGCCATTCCGCGCGATCAAGGATCGACCCGATTTCCGGAGCTGCTCGGAATTCGCGACGTTTCAGTTCGCCCTGATGCGATCCTCCTGCATACCGCTGCGATCGACCTGATCGGGCAGCTTTGCGGACATGTTCAAGCCGCGATGGCCAGCTCGGCCACGCAGAATCCCGGCAATTCCAGCGAGGCCGCAGCCCTTTACACCGAACAGCAGGCCGAGGACGGAAAACACGTGTTTGAAAGCAGCTGCGTCTCCTGCCATGGTGAAGATCTGCAAGGCGTCTCGGCGCCGCCGGTTGGCGGTTCGACCTTTCTGAACAAGGCGAAGATGCTGGATTGGAAGGTGGCCGATATGCGTAACCTGGTTGTCTCCTCGATGCCGGCCAACAACCCCGGTTCGCTGTCGCCGGCGCAATATGCCGACGTCCTCGCGTACCTGCTCGCGGTGAACTGCTATCCGGCTGGCAACAAGCCCTTTCCCACCGATGCAACGTCCGCCCTCAAGCAGGCCACCCTGCATCCTATCCAGGGAGCAAAAGGAGAGAACGCAACGACTGACATGTGTCCGGTGAAGGGATGACACATCTTGCCGTGAACGGATGCGTTGTGGCGTACGCGCGGTTCGGTCAGCAGCAGCCCCGCCGCTTCTGGGCTGCAGTGGTGCACAGAAGGGGTGCAGACCCCGGCAGAGATGAGAATCCGTTCACATTTTTTGATGGACAACTGGTTTCATTTCCACCTACTGCTTGACGGATTCGCAAACAACGTTGGACCGGTGAGGCTGAATGTTTGAACGGTCAGGCATGATAGTCTCTGTGTTTGGTTGACGGACCGTCGGGGAGATCAACTTAACGCAATGTCGCAGCCGCTCGCCCGCAAGCCGCTCAACACCTACCACCACGGCGACCTGCGCGACGCCCTCATCAAGGCCGCGTTAAGCGAAGCGGAGAAGGGCGGCCCCGAAGCGATCAGCATCAAGGCGCTCGCAAAAAAGCTCGGTGTTTCGCAGCCCGCGCCTTACCGCCACTTTGCCGATCGCGAGGCGTTGCTCGCGGCCGCCACGGCCGAAGCTTTTCGGCAATTGAACGCGGAACTCCGCGAGGTCATCGGCACGCCCTCGAACCGCTCCAAGTTGTCGCGCTTCGCGCAGGCAACATTGCAGTTCGGCCTGCGCCGCAGCGGCGTCTACCGGCTGATGTTTGCGTCGCGCGTGGTGGCCTGCTCGCCTGAGGACAGCGAGCTGCACGCTGCCGGGAAGGAAACCTTTGCGCTGCTGCTCGACGCCTTGGAGGCGCCGGCGGTCGGCCTGTTGCGCGAGCGCTATGCGCTCAAGATATGGGCTTCGCTGCACGGCGTGATCACGCTCGCCGAGCAGGGGTTGTGGACCGGTCAGGTGGCCGGCACCACGCGCGAGGAATTGGTCGAGGAGATCGTTCTCGAGACGAAACTCGCATTGGCGGCCGCAATCGAAGCGGCGCGCAATCGTTCCTCAAGGAGTTGACGCGGCGCGCTTACTTCGGCGCTCTCGGATCGATCGGCGTCGTACCCCGCAAGCCCAGGATATCCTCCAGCACCTTGGCGCCCGCGAGAATGCGGGCCTCGCCGCGCGGCGGCCCGACGATCTGGAGGCCGACCGGTAGGCCCAAATTGGTGAAGCCGCAGGGCAGCGACAACGCCGGGCAGCAGGCGAGCGTGATCGCGTAGACGATCCCGAGCCACTGCACATAGTTATCGAACTTCTTTCCGGCGCATTCGGCCACATAGCGGTCCTGCACCGGGAAGGGAGCGACGATTGTCGTCGGCGCCAGCAGGAGATCGTAGGTCTTGAAGAATTCCACCGCGCGAGCTGTCATGGCGATGCGCTGGGCTTCGGCGCGCTCGAGCTGCTCCACCGTCAGCTTCAGACCCTCCTCGATGTTCCAGATCACCTCCGGTTTGAGCAGCTCGCGGTGGTTGCGCAAGAGCGCGGCTTTGCTGATCGCAAAATCGAAGGCGCGCAGCACATGGAAGCATTC
>JBLMWS010000202.1:0-5183 GCA_050257355.1 Gemmatimonas sp. | reverse complement strand
ACCGAGACTGGTACGAGCGCGCCGCGCGCAGATCAGTCCGCTTGCGAAGGGTCAATCGATGAACGAGGGATCCGCCTAGCCTGCTATTGGTTGGCATACGTGTCGGAGGCACACGATGAGGGTCCAGGTTCTCGGCAGCGGCTGTGCGAAATGCCAGATCACTGCGCGCCAGGTGCAGGAAGTCGCGACGGCGATCGGAGTGCCGATCGAACTCGAAAAGGTCCAGGACCCGGCCGCGATCGTCGCAATGGGCGTGGTCGGCACTCCGGCGATTGCGATCGGCGGCAAGGTGGTGCATTCCGGCGGCGTGCCATCGCGCGAGAAGATCGAAGCGCTGCTGCGCCAGGCGGCGTAGCGGGCAACGATGAGCACGCCCGCGTCGGCGCTGCCGTCACCCGGCTCTGCGAGCCGGCGCGCGCTGCTCGCCATGCTCGCGCTGTTGGCGCTGTGGATCGTCGCGTACGCGAACCTCGAGCGCTTCGCCGATTTGGCGTTCGGCCTGACGCCGCTCGCGCGCGGCACGCGATTCGGCGACGCGGCTTGGTTCTTCCTATACGACACGCCGAAGGTTCTGCTGCTGTTGTCGCTGGTCGTGTTCGCGATGGGCATCGTGCGCAGCTTCTTCTCCCCGGAGCGCACTCGCGCGCTGCTGGCCGGCCGGCGCGAAGGGGTAGGCAACGTTCTCGCCGCCGCGCTGGGCATCGTCACGCCCTTCTGCTCGTGCAGCGCGGTGCCGCTCTTCATCGGTTTCGTATCCGCGGGCGTGCCGCTCGGCGTCACGCTGTCCTTCCTGATCGCCGCGCCGATGGTCAACGAGATCGCGCTCGCGCTGCTCTTTGCGCTGTTTGGCTGGAAGATCGCCGCGCTGTACCTTGCGCTCGGGCTGGCGGTGGCCATCGCCGCCGGCTGGACCATCGGACGGCTCAAGATGGAACGGCATCTGGAGGACTGGGTGCTCGCGGTGCCGAAGAGCCATGCCACGGCGCCCGGCGAACGCCTTACGTGGCACGACCGCATCGTTGCGGGGCGCGAAGCGCTGCTCGACATCGTCGGTCGCGTATGGCCCTACATCGTTGCCGGCATCGCGATCGGCGCCGGCATCCACGGCTATGTGCCGCAAGACCTGCTGGCGAGCGTGATGGGCCGCGACGCGTGGTGGTCGGTGCCGCTGGCGGTCGTAATCGGCGTGCCGATGTATTCGAACGCGGCCGGCATCATCCCGGTTGTCGAAGCGCTGCTCGGCAAGGGTGCGGCGCTCGGCACCGTGCTGGCGTTCATGATGAGCGTGATCGCGCTGTCGGCTCCGGAGGCGGTCATTCTGCGCAAGGTGCTGAAGCCCCGACTGATCGCGACGTTCTTCGCAATCGTTGCCGCCGGCATCCTGCTGGTGGGCTGGCTGTTCAATCTCGTCGTTTAAGGACGAACCAGCGGCAACGAGAATCCGCGGCGGTTCGGCGTGTCGTCATCGACATGGGTCCGCTCGCCTTCCGATCGCTGACCTTCGTGCCACGCGCGCTCGGGTGGACCAACTTCAATCACCGGCTGCCGTGGATGCCGTTCGAATTCAGGACCTGCGACCTGCCGATGCGTTGTCAGCAGGTCGGCGGGACCCGCCAAGGCGCGGATACAGGCGATCGTCGATTTTCGGCATTGGAATATCAAGCCGCGGGAACCAGCCACGTTTAAGCGAAAAGGACTGTCGTCCCGAGTTGCCTCAAGCCTTCAGCCGGTAACCCGTTTTGAAGATCCAGGCAATGATGGCGAGCGACGTAGCGAGGAAAACCATGGTCATGCCAAGGCTCAGGCCAAGGCTGACGTCGGCAATGCCATAGAAGCTCCATCGAAAGCCGCTGACGAGATAGACGACGGGATTGAAAAGGGCGACCGTCTGCCAGAAAGGCGGCAGCATGTCGATTGAATAGAAGCTGCCGCCCAGGAAGGTAAGCGGCGTGACGATCAGCAGGGGCACCACCTGCAGCTTCTCGAAGCCGTCCGCCCAGATACCGATGATGAAGCCGATCATGCTGAACGTGACCGCGGTCAGCACGAGAAACAGGGCCATCCACACCGGATGCGCGATCTGCAGCGGAACGAAGAGTCCTGCCGTGACGAGAATGATGAGGCCGAGCAGGATCGACTTGGTGGCCGCCGCACCCACGTAGCTCACCACGATCTCGGCGTAGGACACCGGCGCGGATAGCAGCTCGTAGATCGTCCCGGTGAATTTCGGAAAGTAGATGCCGAACGACGCATTCGAAATGCTCTGCGTGAGCAGCGACAGCATCACCAGACCCGGTACGAGGAACGCGCCATAGCTGACGCCGCCCACGTGCGGGATCCGAGAGCCGATGGCCGCGCCGAAGACGATGAAGTAGAGCGAGGTCGAGATGACCGGCGCGATGACGCTCTGCATCACCGTGCGCCAGGTGCGAGCCATCTCGAAGCGATAGATAGCGCGCACTGCGTGGAGGTTCATGGTCAAGGCCTTTCGCTCCTGTCGCTGACGAGACTGACGAAGATGTCCTCGAGCGAGCGCTGCGCCGTGTGCAGGTCCTTGAACTGGATGCCCGCATCGGCAAGATCCTTGAGCAGGGCTGCAATGCGGACGCGTTCCCCCTGACTGTCATAGCGGTACGTCAATTCACTTCCGTCGCGCGACAGCACCAGATCGCGGGAGTCGAGCCCGGATGGCAGCTGCGACAACGGCTGCTGCAAGTGCAGCGTGAGTTGCTTGCCGCCGAGCTTGCGCATCAGCTCGCGCTTTTCTTCAACCAGGATCAGTTCGCCCTTGTTGATGACGGCGACGCGATCGGCCATCTCCTCGGCCTCCTCGATGTAGTGCGTGGTCAGGATGATGGTGACACCGGTATCCCGCAACCCGCGCACGAGTTCCCACATGTCGCGCCGCAGCTCGACGTCGACGCCTGCCGTCGGTTCGTCGAGAAAGAGTATCCGTGGCTCGTGCGACAGTGCCTTGGCGATCATCAGCCTGCGCTTCATGCCGCCCGACAGCGTGATGATCCTGCTGTCCTTCTTCTCCCAGAGGGACAACGACTTGAGCACCTTCTCGATGTGCGCTGGATTCGCGGCCTTGCCGAACAGGCCGCGGCTGAACGAAACCGTGTTCCACACCGACTCGAATGCGTCGGTCGTGAGTTCCTGCGGCACGAGCCCGATCAGCGCGCGAGCCGCGCGGTAGTCGCGCACGTTGTCATTGCCGTCGACGATCACCCGCCCCGCGCTCGCATTGACGATGCCGCAGACAATGCTGATGAGCGTTGTCTTGCCGGCGCCATTGGGGCCGAGCAGCGCAAAGATCTCTCCGCGGCGAATCGCGAGATTGATGTTCCTGAGCGCCGTGAAGCCCGACGCGTAGGTCTTGGAGAGATTCGATACTGTGAGTACATCCTGCATAGATGCGAGGATAGCCTGCGGGCGACTGGCGTCAGCAAGGGGCACTGCTGTGGCGGAGCAATCGGAGCACGCACCATCGAGCCCGCCGGTCCGGCGTATCGCGTGATCGCGACCGCGCCATCGACACCCGGCGGGAATTTCCTAACATCGGTGCGCAGGGACCCAGCTTTCGAGTCTGTCCCGACGACGAGGGGGAATCTGATGAAGAAGGTCCGTATCTTCCTGGCAGCGGCGCTAATGTCCTTTGCCACCGCGAATGGTGCTTTAGCGACCGACCTGTATCCCTGGCGCAATCACGCCGCACCGTTCGGCTTTCTGTTCGGCAACGACATTGATACGCACCAGCAGACACGCCAGACGCCCGATGGCGGGCTGTACGGATTCTTCTACGTGCACTTCACGGGCGTCGTGACCAGGGATCGGTATCGCGTCGCCACCCACGCAGACTGCAATGCGGTCGACTGCACGGTTGGCTGGACGCTGAGCGGCAAGCCTTTGATGGCGACGTTCATGTACCAGGTTCCTCCCGATCACGCGGTATTTCTGGTCGACCGGCGCGACATTCCTCAGCCTGGTGCGTTTGGACACTTCCACTGGTTTGGGAACGTAATGCCGTCCACGGGTCAATCCGTATCCGGCCAGTTACTGCAACTGACCGCGGTCGATACCTTCTGTTTTGTCCATGGCGACGGGCAGAGTGCGTCAAGTCGCATGAGCTGCCGCGACAACGGCGGCGTCAACGTCAACTTCGGCATCGACATCGCCACGCATTTGAACATCGTGACCAGCGGGCCGCCGGGGCTCTAGTGAGACGGCGGCAGGAAGGTGC
Source organism: Gemmatimonas sp. (assembly GCA_050257355.1). Classification (GTDB taxonomy): domain Bacteria; phylum Pseudomonadota; class Alphaproteobacteria; order Rhizobiales; family Xanthobacteraceae; genus Bradyrhizobium. Next base: position 940 of record JBLMWS010000202.1, on the reverse strand, counting down.
GCCGCTTGAAGTCTTGCGCCGAGGAAGCCAAGCGGATCCCGGATGAATCGATGCTTCCTCGTTACGTGGCCCATACGGGCGGCCGACCCGAAGTCTTGTCGGCTGATATTGGCAGCTGCCGTGTGACACCCGCGGTCAGGACGCCCGGGCCATCGCTTTCGTGATCATGTGAACGTCGGCTCGTCGGAATGGCCGGGCCGCAGCGTCACAGCTTGCCCGGAGACACGGGGCGGTCCGTCGGTTCGCTGTAGAAGTAGATGCCGCAGGTCAATCGCCTTTTCGGGCCCGGCTGATTCGAATCTTCTTCCTCGCGCGCGGTGGCCAGGCGGTTCAATGCCGTCAGCATCCGGGTTCCAAGTTCGCGGGCTCGTTTCTCCACCGTCTCGACGCCGGCGTCGGTCAAGCCCTCGTAGATGAGGCTGCGTTCGAGTTGCGCCGGTCGGCCGCCCACCAGATTGTCGGTGGCCGTTGCAATATGGTCGTGCAGGTTGTGCGCGAAGAAGAAGAGCTTCTCGTCGAGTCCTGCCTGCGGCACGAATGCTTCGGTGTTCAGCACGAGCCGATCCTGCTCGTCGATGCGAACGATGCCGAGGCGCAGCCACTCGTCCAGCACGGCCCGCGGGCGGATATCCGTGCTGTGGCTTGCCACCAGGTCCTCAAAACAGGGCTCGTCATTGCCGGTGCGAATGCGAGGCAGCGGGCGCGCGCGTCCCTCGTCGTCGAGGTAACGCGGATCTGACAGCCACGTGGTCACGAGTCGCCCTCCGAACGAGACGGTCTCGGGCTCGACTTCTTTGGCCTGCGGGTCCTGTCCGCGCAGCCGACGCACGTCCTTGCGATGGACTCCCGAGATCAGGCTGATCCGGCTGTCCGTCGATCGCTTGCCGCCAAGCCGGAAATCACGATCGGCAACTTCGACGAACGCCTGCTTGAGAAGCTC
>JBLMWS010000201.1:0-2534 GCA_050257355.1 Gemmatimonas sp. | reverse complement strand
CGAAAACCTGGGCTTTCGTCGGTCCGCTCCTGGGCGCGCTGGTGCGGCCCCTGGGCGGCTGGCTGTCTGACCGGATCGGCGGCGCGAAGGTCACGTTCTGGAATTTCGCAGTCATGTTGATCGCGGCGATCGCGATCCTCGTCCTGCTGCCGTCAGCTCCTGGCAGCGCCACGGCGACCGGCTTCTTCGCCGCCTTCGTGATCTTGTTCGTGACCACAGGTATCGGCAACGGCTCGGTGTTCCATGTCGTACCCAAGGTGTTCATGACGCTGCACCTGCGCGCGGCGGGCAGCGATAAGGCGGCGCAAGCGCGCGCCGTCAGCGAGGGCGAAATCGAGTCCTCGGTCGCGCTCGGCTTCACCGCCGCGATCGCCGCGCTTGGCTTGTTCTTCATCCCGGCGGTGATCGGCGTCTCAATCAATGCAACCGGAACGCCAAGCACGGCCTTGGCCGTGTTCGTGGTGTTCTACGTCACCTGTCTGTTGGCGACCTGGTGGTGGTACTGGCGCAGAGGAGCCGAGGTGCAATGCAATTGAACGGGCAACGCGCGTTCCGGCAACGCCCGAGAACGGCAATGCCAGGAATACAAAAGGGGATTATCAAATGCCAGCCATAAAGACTTGGAATGTCGATGATGAAAAATTCTGGGAATCAACCGGCAAGCGGATTGCGAACCGCAATCTCTGGATTTCGATTCCGGCGCTGCTGCTCGCCTTCGTGATCTGGATGGTGTGGTCGGTGGTGGTCGCGAAGCTGCCGGCGGTCGGCTTCAAGTTCACGACCGATCAATTGTTCTGGCTCGCCGCCATGCCCGGCCTGTCGGGTGCCACGCTGCGGATCTTCTATTCATTCATGCCGCCGATCTTCGGCGGCCGGCTGTGGACAACGCTGTCGACCGCCTCGCTGCTGTTACCGGCGATCGGCATCGGCTACGCGGTGCAGACCCCGTCGACGCCCTACCTCATGCTTTTGCTGCTTGCGCTGCTGTGCGGCCTCGGCGGCGGCAACTTCGCCTCCTCAATGGCCAACATCAACTTCTTCTTCCCCAGGGCGGAGAAGGGCAATGCGCTTGCCCTCAATGCCGGCCTTGGCAATCTCGGGGTCAGCGTAGGCCAGTTCGTCATCCCGCTGGTGATCACCGCCGGCGTGTTCGGTGCGTTCGGCGGCGAGCCGTTGCAGGTAACTGGCGGTGGCAAGCTATGGTTGCAAAATGCCGGCTTTATCTGGGTGCCGTTCATCGTCATTTCCACCATCGCCGCCTGGTTCGGCATGGACGATATCGAATCGATGAAGGCCTCGTTCGCCTCGCAGGCAGTAATTTTCAAACGCAAGCACAACTGGCTGATGTGCTGGCTTTACACCGGCACTTTTGGCTCATTCATTGGCTATTCCGCGGGCTTTCCACTGCTCGCCAAGACGCAGTTTCCGCAGGTCGACTCGCTGAAATTCGTTTTCCTCGGCCCGCTGGTCGGCGCGCTATCGCGCTCGGCGACTGGATGGCTGTCGGACAAGTACGGCGGCGGGCGCGTCACGCTGTGGACCTTCATGCTGATGATCCTCGGTGTCGCTGGCGTGCTCTATTTCCTAGGCATCAAGGATCAGGAAGGTGCCTTCTGGGGCTTCTTCGCCATGTTCATGGTCTTGTTCTTCGCAACCGGGGTCGGCAATGCCTCTACCTTCCAGATGATTCCGGCGATCATGCGCACCGAGATGCCGCGGCTCGAGCCCGGTCTCTCCGCGCCGGCGCGGCAAAAGCAGGCCGAGATGGAATCGGCCGCGATCATTGGGTTCACGTCGGCGATCGCCGCCTACGGCGCTTTCTTCATCCCCAAAGCCTACGGCACGTCGATTTCGTTCACCGGCGGACCGCAGCTCGCACTGTGGGCCTTCATGATCTTCTACGCGACCTGCGTGGTCATTACTTGGGCGTTCTATACCCGGCGCGGCGGACTGCTGTTCGACGTTGAGCGTGGCAAACCGTTGCCGTCCGCGGCATCGTAATCGGCCGCATAAAGGGACCTAAGACGATGAGCCATTTTCTCGACCGCCTCACATTCTTCAACCGCGTCGTCGACGAATTCGCCGACGGCCACGGCCAAGTCACACGTGAAGACCGCAGCTGGGAGGACGGCTACCGCAAACGCTGGCAGCACGACAAGATCGTGCGCTCAACGCACGGCGCCAACTGTACCGGCTCCTGCTCATGGAAGATCTACGTCAAGGGTGGCATCGTCACCTGGGAGACGCAGCAGACCGACTATCCGCGTACGCGGCCGGAACTGCCCAACCACGAGCCGCGTGGCTGCTCGCGCGGGGCGAGCTACTCCTGGTACCTCTATTCCGGCAACCGCGTGAAATATCCGCTGGTGCGCTCGCGCCTGCTCAAGCTGTGGCGCGAGGCGAGAGTACTACAGACGCCGGTGGCGGCCTGGGAATCGATCGTCACCGAGCCGAAGAAACGCGCGGCTTATACAAGCAAGCGCGGCCTCGGCGGCTTCGTGCGCGCCACCTGGGATGAGGTCACTGAGATCATC
>JBLMWS010000200.1:0-4371 GCA_050257355.1 Gemmatimonas sp. | reverse complement strand
ACACCGAACGACTGGTCGCAACTCTTGAAGATCTCCGCGACCTCGACCTTGGGCTGGGGACGCCCGTGAGCTTCGGCCGATCCGAGCACCAGGGCGTGCACAAGGTGTGGGGCACACAGCTCGACGAGACCGGGCATTATCAACCCATTGACCTGCAGTAGCGGCGGCTGTCGAGCCAGCTCCCCCTGTCCCTGGGGTCGATGAAATAGACCTGGTGGGTACCTACGGCGCGGTCTGGGTCCAATCAATGAAGCAGCGATCACAGACCATTCGGACGCAGAGGATCCTAGTCGAGATTCGGCATCTTAACCTGGATTCGCCGAGTTTGATCGACAAGCTCAAGGCGCTGAAGATACGCGCCGAGGCGGCGCTGGAAGATAACCCCACCGCGGGGCTTGCTATCTGGCGGGCTGCTTCGTTGCCGCGAAGAAGGCGGCCGCCAAAGAGCAAGACAAGCGGCTCAAGCCGATCATCAAGAAGCTGCGCGCCGAAGGCTTCAAAAGCTACCCGGTATAGTCCCGTCTTGTGCGACATGATTGTTCCGTCTCACGCTGTTGGCTCCAGATATCGTCAGCGCAATCCTCAGCGGGAAACAGTCGCCCGACCTAACGGCACGCAAGCTTCTGAATAACCTGCGATTGCCGCCTGATTGGAACGAACAGCGGCGAAGTCTCGGATTTGCGTAACGCCGTGAATATCGAAATCTGAGCCGCCAATTTATTCGGGGCGCCTAATTTTCTCTTTGCGTTCCCCAACAGGAATTCGGCGGAATGCGCATTCTTCCCAACTGACTTTCTTTTTTATTTGCCGTGGCGACGCTGTGGTATTGTTCAAGAAAAAACTTCAATCACGAAGGCATTAAACTAGACCATTTCGAAGAAAGCGAAGTGGATCTCACTGCTAAAGGAACTCCAATGGACAGCACGGCAAAAGTCACCGAGCTTCGTTTCGAGCCCCCCGGCCCCGGCTCGTGGGAGCTCGACCCGGTCCACTTTCCGAGACCAATGACGCGCTATTGGATGGAGGTCCATCCCAAGGCATTCAAGCGCGGCGTTCAAGACTTCACACGGTACTATGGGATTTTGCTCGATTCGCTCGAGTGCCAGTACGTCAATGGCTTCGCGTATAGGACGGCGCGGCCTGTTGCTGAAAGCGACGTCCCCAAACGTCTTAAGCGTGCGGAAGAAGTGTTCCAGCGGAAGCTCTGGCGAGAGCAACTCCGTGACTGGGATGAGACGATCAAGCCGGCCTCGATCAAGGCTCACCGCGAGCTGCAGTCGGTCGATCCCGACGAGTTGCCCGACAAGGATCTGGTCGAACATCTGACGCGTTGTCGAAACCACCATGCGGAGATGATTTCCCAGCACATGCGCTTCACGGCCGCGGCGCTTGTTCCGACGGGAGACTTCCTCGCGCACGTTGGGGACTGGACAGGCCTCTCGCCGGCTGACCTGCTCGACCTTCTACGTGGCACGGCCCCTGTGTCCGCAGGAGCATCAGCCGAGCTCGACCAGCTGGTCGCCGCGATGGGGCAGGATCTTGGAGCTCGGGATCTCCTTGCGTCTGAGGACGAACCCGGTCGCGTGCTTGACGCATTGCGCTCGCTTGACGGTGAAACAGGTGCAGCCGTGTCTGCGTACCTAGATGTTATCGGGTACCGGCTTCTCGATGGTTTCGACATCTCGGAGCCCTGCGCGCTCGAGTTGCCCGACGTGCTGCTCCGGGCCATTCGCGTCGCTGTGGCGGGGAGGGGTCGTGAATCGTCGGACATCGAAGAGCGGATCGCTGGCGTCCGCAGCCGCGTGCCCGAGAGCCATCGGGCCGAGTTTGATGAGTTGCTCGGGGAGGCCCGACTGACCTACCGGATCCGTGACGAGCGCGGGGTGTTCAACGACATCTGGGCCTCTGGGATCATGCGGCGGGCCGTTCTTGCGGGCGGCCGCCGACTCGCTAGTGAGGGACGGATCCACGACGCCAAACACCTCGTCGACGCCGGCTTCGAGGAAATGTGCTTGCTGCTGTCCGGCGCCGACGGACCCTCCGCGGACGAGCTCGCGGCGCGCGCCCAATACCGTGCCTCGCACCGCGCCAAGGAAGCCCCGCCGGTGCTCGGCCCGTCGCCGGCGCCGGGGCCGGACCTGTCGGGGTTGCCGCCCGCCGCCGCCCGAATGATGCGAGCGATCAATATCGCGCTAGGCTCACTGTTCGGCAGTTCCGAGGCGTCGCACGAGAAGCACACGTTGCGCGGGTTGGCGGCGAGCCGAGGCGTCTACGAAGGGCCAGCACGCCGAGTCTCAAGCCCCTCCGAGTTTGACCGAATCAAACAGGGAGACGTCCTCGTTACCGAGTCGACAACTGAAGCGTTCAATATTCTTTTGCCGTTGCTAGGCGCGGTCGTGACGGACCGCGGCGGCCTGCTTTCCCACTCGGCAATCGTCGCGCGCGAGTACGGGATTCCAGGTGTTGTCGGGACGCGCGAAGCAACCGAGCGCATAGCCGACGGGGTGCGGGTGCGTGTCGACGGTAATGCCGGCGAGGTCACGGTGCTCGGGTGAAGAAGGTCGTTCCACTCGAAGAAGCGCAGGACGCTGCGGTCTTTGGCTCCAAGGCGGTTGGGCTGGGGCAAGCGATCCGAGATGGTCTTCCGGTCCCACCCGGATTTGCGCTTTCCGGTTCAATCGTTGAAGCCGTTGCCGCTGGCGAACAACGTGCCATCAACGAAGCCTCCAAATGCGTTAAACCGCTCCGCGGCCCGTTAGCCGTCCGCTCGTCCGCGGTTGACGAGGATAGCGCTGAAGCGAGCTTCGCCGGTCAGCATCTAACGTTGCTCAACGTGCCGTCATCGGAGGAGTTGAGTTCGGCGCTGAGCGAGATCTGGTGGTCGGCGAACTCAGACTCGGCAATCACGTACAGGAAGCGCGTCGGCCTCTTCACTCGCCCTAGCATTGCCGTGGTCGTCCAGTCGCTTCTCAATCCCGAGACTGCCGGGGTGATGTTCACCAAAAATCCGGTCACCGGGGCCGACGAGCGGGTGATTGAGGCCAGCTGGGGCCTCGGGGAGGCTGTTGTCGCAGGAATGGTGATTCCGGACCACTACCGCGTTGACCGTTCGGGTCAGGTGCTCGAGCGCACGCCGGGAGTCAAGAGCGTCGCGATCCGTAGTGGTCCGAATGGCGGCACGGTCGAGGAGAATGTTCCCCCAGAGCTCGTCGAACGACTCTGCCTTGAGGATGACCAGCTCCTTGAGCTGAACCGGCTCGCCACGCGGTGTGAGGACGTGTACGGGCCTGCTCGAGACGTTGAATGGGCTTTCGCCGAGGGAACGCTCTACCTGCTTCAATGTCGAGCGATTACGCGGTCGGCGTCGTGATGCGCCCAGGAGCCCGGCAGTTATCAATTTTCGGTACACCATCCGCTGCTCGGCGTGCTCCGGTTCTTACCTCGCGTCGTTTCCTTTATAATGACTTCGACAGCTCAACCAGCATATTCGGCCACGTAGGCTCCTGATGCGAGGCGCCCCAGTTGAAGTCCTGCACCGTGTGCCGCTCTTCGCGGATCTGAGCAAGCGCGAAGTCCAGAAAATCGCGCGTTTGTTCAAGAAGCGCCGTTTCTCTAAAGGCGAAACTGTTGTCAAAGAGGGTTCGGGCGGTGCCGCCTTCTTCGTGATCGAGTCCGGCGAGGCGGCGGTTTTTATCGGTGGCAAGGAGCGCACGATTTTGAAGCCAGGCGACTATTTTGGCGAGATCGCTCTTATCGACGAAGGCACGCGCATGGCGACGATCACCGCCTCCAGCGAACTCGTTTGTTATGGGCTTACCTACTGGGACTTCCGACCTTTCGTGGAGAAGAATGGTGTGGTGGGTTGGAAACTGCTGCAGCGGATGGCGACGCTGCTACGCGTTACGCGGGAAGAGACCCATGAACTGCAAGACGCACTCGCCATCCTGCGCCACTAATGGCCTGAACATTAACGCCCGCGTCATCGTGCTCGCGCAGCGGCAAAGTCTCGGGTTCAGATCGGCTCAACACGGCAGCGTGAACGATCTGTCAGCGGCGCACCCTAAAGGTTGCTTAGAATATGTAATGCCTGCCTGACCCTACCGTAGCCCGGGGCATTGTCCGGTTGTTAAGGCCAGGATAGGAACTTTTGTCATCTGCTGCGCTTGAAGATCGATATGCGTGGCAAAAGTCGCTTCTCGCGCTTGCTCATCGTAGCGGCCGTTCTGGCGGTAGCCGGATGCGCCGGCGTGGCGCTGATCGGAAGCGGGTTACATGCCGCCGCTCAGCCCCGATCTTCCGGCGATCTTTTTCGCTCCAACCGGGTGCATTCACAGTCAGACAAGTATTTTGAACAATGGTTTGGGTCGCTGA
>JBLMWS010000199.1:0-7860 GCA_050257355.1 Gemmatimonas sp. | reverse complement strand
CGAACAACTCGCCAAGGGCGATCGCATCGCAATCCTGATGCCGAACGGCATCGAACACATCGCAATGGACCAGGCAGCGCTTGCTTGCGGCCTCGTCCCGGTCCCGATGCACGCGCTCGATAACGCTGAGAGCATCGCCTACATCCTGCGCGATTGCGGCGCCGCCGTGCTGCTCACGGATTCGGCCGAGCGCTGGCAGGCGATTCTCAAGTCGGGCGATCCCGGACCGAGCGTCAGACGCGTGGTGTGCATGGAAGCCGACCCGGCCGCCGTGACGGAAGATCATCGGCTAACGGGGCTGGCGCAGTGGCTTGGCGGCGCGGCCGATCCGCAGCCGACCAGCTGCGACGCAGAGGTCCGACCCAACGACCTCGCCGCGATCGTCTATACCTCAGGAACGACGGGACGCCCGAAAGGGGTCATGCTCTCCCACGAGAACATCGTCGCCAATGTGAAGGCGATTGCCAAACGGCTGCGGCCGGATCGCCACGACGTGTTTCTTTCCTTCCTGCCGCTGTCGCACACGTTCGAGCGCACCGGCGGCTATTATTTTCCGATCGCGGCGGGCGCCTGCGTCGCCTTCGCCCGATCGGTCAAAGATCTGCCCGACGATCTCAAACAGGTGCGCCCGACCGTACTGATTTCGGTGCCACGGATGTACGAGCGGGTGTATGCGCGCATCATGAAAGAACGGGCCGCACTGGGCGCTGTGCAACGCGGGGTGTTCGATCTCGCCGTCGCGGTCGGAGGCAGGCGCTTCGACGCCCGTCAGCGCGGCTCTCGCCTCTCGCTGTTCGACCGCCTGGCATGGCCATTTCTCGCCCAAGCGGTTGCCGCGCGCCTGCTTGCGCAGTTCGGTGGTCGGCTCCGCATCGCCGTGAGCGGCGGCGCTCCCATCGGCCAGCCGGTGATCCGGCTGTTTCTGTCGCTTGGCATCGACGTCCTGCAAGGCTACGGCATGACCGAGTCCTCGCCGGTGGTATCGGTGAATACGCCTGACGACAACGAGCCTCGCTCGGTCGGACGTGCCCTGGACGGCATCGACGTCAAGCTCGGCGAGAACGACGAATTGCTGGTGCGCGGTCCGAACGTCATGCTCGGCTATTGGGGCAGGCCGCAGGATACCGCGCGCGTGAAGGAGAAGGATGGTTGGCTGCATACGGGCGACCAGGCGCGGATCATCGGCGGGCGCATCTTCATCACCGGCCGGATCAAGGACATCATCGTCACCTCTACCGGGGAGAAGATCGCACCGGGTGATCTCGAAACTGCCATCCTTGGCGATCCGCTGTTCGTGCAGGCCATGGTGATCGGCGAGAACCGTCCGTATCTTGCGGTGCTTGCGGTTCTCAATTCCAAGCTCTGGGAGCGTGAGAAGCGCGGGCTCGTCGGCCCAGACATCGATCGGCTGTCGGCCGACTTGCTGCTCAAGCGCATCGCGCAAGCGGTCAAAGGCTTTCCCGGGTATGCAACGCCGCGCGCGGTGTGGTGGTCGACCGAGCCCTGGACCATCGATGGCGGCCTGTTGACCCCAACATTGAAAAACAAGCGCGCCGCGATCGAAGCGCGCTTCAAGGGCGACATCGAAAAGCTCTATCCGCGTCGGTGACGCGCTTGTCTCGGCTTCAGCAGCCCGCCAGATACACAACGCCGCCTCTAGCGGAATATGTTCGCTAAGGCGGCGCTGCTCGTGCACTGGGGCTGAAATTCCCAGCCGCCGGAATACTGCACTACCTCCGCGCGCGCATTCAATGTTCCCCGCCGCAACCCCGGAGTCATACGGATTTTCAAGCCACGAATCGGTGGCGACCCGAGGCTTTTCGCGACGCATCGCACAAGAATATTCGTTGCGGCACGGAACCCCTGTGACGGTTCCGAGTTTGGCTGTCGTGCCGTTGCCAGCCCACGGCTCACGCGTCCGAAAGGCACTGGCGCCACAAGGCGTCAGTGCCTTTCTCGTTTGCTGCACATCCCAGGCAACCGGCAGAAACTCGGGCGCCGCTGCCGGCAGTTCGGGCCGAACGGCCGCGGCTTTGCCTCGCCGGCCTCGCTCGGCCAAAGCGCGATGGGATTGGGTTGAATCGCCATCGCGCTTTAGCTCTTTGATTGAGCATGATCTGTTCGGAAAACCGCTTCACACTTTTCCGGATCATGCTTTAGAAGGCGAACCGGCCGTGACTGAAACGCGGTCGCAAGATTCTGGAGTTTCATCCGTGGCCTTGATGCCGGTTGCTGACGCACTTGCCGCGATCCTCGACGGCACCGAACCCATGCCAGAAGAGATGGCGGCGCTCGATCAGGCCTATCATCGCACGCTCGCCCGTGATGTCGTGGCGCTGCGCACACAGCCGCCGCAGGCAATGTCCGCAATGGACGGCTATGCCGTGCGTGCGACCGATGCGGCGACGGTCGACGCCAAGCTCAGGGTGATCGGCGAAGTCGCGGCAGGCCGGCCGTTCGACCGCGCCGTGGGCCCGCGCGAGGCCGCGCGTATCTTCACCGGCGGCGTGATCCCGGAGGGTGCCGACGCCGTGGTGATCCAGGAAGACACCATCGCCGACGGCAATACGATCACGATCAAGGAGGCCGCCGTCGCGGGACGGCATATCCGCCCCGCGGGCGTCGATTTCCGCCAGGGCGATGTGCTGCTCCAGGCCGGAAGCCGGCTGACCGACCGCGATCTCTCGCTCGCGGCCAGCATGAACTATCCGGACTTGCCGGTGCGCCGCCGGCCCAAAGTCGCCCTTCTTGCCACCGGCGACGAATTGGTGATGCCGGGGACGACGCCGGGACCCGGCCAGATCGTCTATTCCAATGGCTATGCACTGCGCGCCCTGATGCGGGCCGAAGGCGCCGAGGTGACCGATCTCGGAGTTGCCGCCGACACCATGGATGCAACCGTTGCCGGCATCCGCCGCGCCCGCGACATGGGCGCCGACATCCTCGTCACCACGGGCGGCGCATCGGTGGGTGACCATGACCTCGTCAAGAGAGCGCTCGAGGCCGAGCGGGTCAACATGGCGTTCTGGCAGATCGCCATGCGGCCCGGCAAACCGATGATGCACGGCAGGCTCGGTTCCATGCGCGTCATCGGCGTGCCCGGTAATCCCGTCTCGTCCTATGTCTGCACGCTGCTGTTCGTGGTGCCGCTGATCCGCGCGCTGTCGGGCCGCAAGGTTATCCGCCACCGCCGCGAGACTGCCGTGCTCGGCCGCGACCTCGGCCCCAACGACGTCCGCGAGGATTACTTGCGCGCAACGCTTGAGGAGCGTGCAGGCGGCGAGCCGACCGCGACGCCGGTCACCCGGCAGGACTCATCGCTGCTCGCGTTTCTCTCCCGTGCCCAGGCGCTGGTGATCCGCCCGCCCTTTGCGCCCGCAGCAAAGGCGGGCGCGCCCTGCGAGATCCTGCGACTGCCGGAATAGGCTGCGCCAGCGCGGTTAAGCACACCGGCGTACCGGGGCGCAGCGCTGCACACAAATCGCACCGCGTCGCCCTGCCTTGCGGCACTCTTGCGGGTTCGCGCAAGCTTATCGTGTTCACCGGAAATTAAAGGGTTGCGGAACACATATCGAACATATAGTGTCCGTTCATGATTTGTTTCGAGGATATGGGGGAGTCGCAGGCTCCACATCCCGGAAGCGAACGACATCAACCTGGGGATTGGTCGCGATGCTCACGCGCAAACAGTATGAACTACTGCGTTTCATCAACGAGCGGCTGAAGGAGGCCGGCGTTCCGCCCTCCTTCGACGAGATGAAGGATGCACTCGATTTGCGCTCGAAGTCGGGAATCCACCGCCTCATCACGGCGCTGGAGGAACGCGGCTTCATCCGCCGCCTGCCCAACCGCGCCCGCGCCATCGAAGTGATCAAGCTGCCTGAGCTGTCACCTGCGGCCTCCGGCCGCCGCGGCTTCACGCCGAGCGTCATCGAAGGCAATCTCGGCAAGGGACGCAGCCCCGCGGCCGACGAGGGCGAACGTCCCGTCGCCGTGCCAGTCATGGGCCGCATCGCCGCCGGCACGCCGATCGAGGCGCTGCAGACGCGCAGCCACACCATCAGCGTGCCGCCCGACATGCTCGGCTCCGGCGAGCATTATGCGCTCGAGGTGCGCGGCGACTCCATGGTCGAAGCTGGCATCCTCGATGGCGACATGGCGCTGATTCAGCGCAACGACACCGCCGATACTGGGGACATCGTGGTCGCGTTGATCGACGACGAGGAAGCGACGCTGAAGCGTTTCCGCCGCCGCGGCGCCTCGATCGCCTTGGAACCGGCGAACACCGCCTACGAAGTCCGCATCCTGCCGCCGAACCGCGTCAAGATTCAGGGCAAGCTGGTCGGGCTCTATCGGAAGTACTAGGCTGGTCGCGCGCCTCGCACGTCGCGAGGCGCAGCAATGATCGCGTCGGCACTGGCGGATACCGTTTCCGGCAGCATGCAGGTTGCGTGCACAGACAGTAGCGGAGGCGACGCCCTTTCCTTGCGCAAGCGCACAAACTGCGCACATTGCTGCAAACGCACAAACGACGCGCGCGCAAACACCGCACAAAAGAAATTCACACAGTCAAACGGATGTGATCGCACTTCGCGACGGCGGGCCGCATAATCGCCCACAAGCCCTCCCAGCCTGGAGGGCTCGTCCACTCTGATAGAGGCCTGCGCCTCGAAAGAGCGCGGGTTGGCTATCTCAAAGTGAGGAGCAATCCGATGTGTGACTACAGCCTGCATGCCGTGGCGTCGCGTCCCGCTCAGGTCGGCGAAACCTTGATCACGACGACATTCCGCGGCACCTCGACCCGCGGCTTTGCATCAGAGAGCGATCCGACGGTCGCGGTCTGCATGCTGCCCGGCACCGAACTCGCGTTCGCCGACAACGTCCGATATGACAATCGCTGGATCTGGACACGCACGGTCAATTACCGCGTTGGAAAATTCAACACCATCGATACGCATATTCCCGATCGTCATCACGATGCGATCGAATTCCCGGACGGCAGCCACGTGCTGGTGACCCTGCTCTGCGAAGGACAGCGGGTAACCGTACTGCAATTGCCGGTGACACAGCCCCAGGAGACGCCTGCGCACACCGCGGAAACGACGCCGGCGACCAGGCGGCTGCCGGTCGACTGAGACTGCTTGCGCGATCGATGGTTCCGCCGGTCTTCGCCGGCGGCGCCGCGCGCATGTTCATAAAACGGGTATGTAACGCGTCGTTGGAGCTGACCTGTGGTCAACAAGATCACGTGGCAGAAGGCCGGGCGGGTGGCGCAGCCGGGCCGCTATATGTTCACCTTCGGCTGGCTCACGGTCACGGCCGAAGACATCGGCATCTGGCAGCACTTTCCGAACGCCACGTTCACGCTGGTCCAGCTGCCCGGCAGCGACGAGGACATCGCCGAAGAATTCCACCTGGGGGCCTTCGACATCCCCCAAGAGGAAATCTGCCGCGAGTTGCTCGCACAAGGCTCGCCGAGCGACGCGTGAATGGCAAGCTGCTGCAGGGCGAGACTGGGTCAATCGTCCGGCTGCAAATCCGACTCGGCCGGCGTGGCGTCCTTGCCGCGCTGAGCCGCCGGGTGCGGCGACAGCTCCCGCGTATCGGAAACCACCTCCCCCGACGCTGGTGACCACGGCCGGTCAAAGCCGCGCGGCTTCACGGCCTCCACGTCGAAGCCGCCCGCATTGCGCCGCAAGGCCAGCGCGCCCTGGCGATGCAGCCGGTCGCGATCGATGACCGCTGCGGCACAATCGCGCGGCGCCTGATGGATCGTCACGACGAGGACGGCCCGATCGCAATCATCGCGCAGCGCATCGGGACGCAGGGATTGCGCCACAAAGCCGCCGTCCGCCATCGCCACCACGCAGCCGTCCTCATCGCATGAGACGCCCTGCGCCAGCGAGGCATCGCCCGGCATCCGCGGATCGGCGTCGGCGGCGAGCCATTCTTTGACAAGAAATGCGTTTTTGCCGCTCTGCATCAGATGCAGGTGGCCGTCGCGGCCGCGCACGGCGACGCTGTGTCCATCCGCGGAGATCAACACGTCCGGCTGCGGCACCGCGAGTGCCCAAACCACGGCGAGCGCGAGCACCAGTGCGCCCGACCAGCGCAACGGCGTGCGCAACAAGCCCATCAGGACGATGCCGATGGATGCAGCGATCATAGGCCCGGTGCCGAACGCCGCCATGCGGCCGATCGCGCCGGGCAGATGCGCGACCCACTGCGCAACCGCGATCATCCAGTCGATGCCGATCCCCATCAGCCACCAGAAAAAGCCGTCAAGCCCGAACGGCATCGCGAGCAATCCGAGCAGCCCGGCCGGCATGACGAGGGCCGAGACCACCGGCATCGCGCCGAGATTGGCGAGCAGGCCGAACGGCGTGACGCGATGAAAATGGAAAGCGGCATAGGGCGTCGTTGCCAGTCCCGCCACCAGCGAGGCGAGCATCAACGTCATGAGCTCACGCCCGCCCCACAGCGCCACGCGGGTCGCAGTCGAGCTGTCAGAAGCGGCAAACAGGCGAGGCATGCCGAACTGCACCAGCACGACGAGGCCGAGCGTCGCGGCAAAGGACATCTGGAAGCTCGGATGCACCAGCGCTTCCGGCATGATCGCCAGCACGATCATGGCCGCGACCGCGAGCGTGCGGAAGGTGATGGCGCGGCGGTCGACAATGACGGCGATCAGCACCACGGCCGTCATGTAGAACGATCTCTGCGTGGCCACCTCCGCGCCCGACAGCAAAAGATAAAACGCGGCAGCAATCAGCGCTGCGGCCGCCGACCATTTCTTGATGGGAAAGCCGGCGGCAAGCCCCGGGACCAGCGCGAGCAGCGCGCGCACGGCAAAGAATACGACGCCGGCGACGACCGCCATGTGATAGCCGGAGATCGAGAGCACATGGCCGAGGCCGGAGATGAACATCGCGTCGTTCACCGGCCCGGAGATTGCATCGCGCCGTCCCGTCAGCAGTGCTGTGGCGATGGAGCGCTCGTCGCCATCGAGACGCGTGCGAATGCGCGCATCGATGGCGTCGCGCAAGCCCTGCATGAACGCAGCATAGCCGAGCGCAGCCCCGCCATCGTCAGGCGGCTTTGCAATGCTGATCCTGCCCATCGCGAAACCGGAGGCGCCGATGCCCTGAAAGAACAGATCGCGCGAAAAGTCGTAGGAGCCCGGCCTTAACGGCGCGAGCGGCGGCATTAGTCGCGCTTTCAGTCGGACAAAGCTGCCGACATCGGGCGCGGTGCCCTTCTTCACCGACAGGCGGACGCGCTCGAGCTTGACATGCCCGCGCTTGGTTTCCATGTCGACCACGCGCAGCACGAAGCGATCACTGCGCTCGCGAATGTCGCGCGTCTCGACGAAGCCGGAGAGCGACACCGAATAAAGCGGCCGTGTCAGCACGGTGTGCGCGAGATGCGCAGTCCTGAACGTCGCGGCGGCGAAGCCCGCGGCGGCCGCCGCAGTCAGCACGGCAACCGGAAAATATCGCCACCGCCGCAACAGGAAAGCAGCCGCGCACAGGATGATCGCGGTAACGACCGCAACCGGCAGCACCGGCTCATGGTCCGCGCTGAAATACACCGCAATGCCGGCCCCGAACGCCACGGGCACCCAGGGCAACAGCCGGCCTGCGCCCGCTTCGGCACGAGCCCAGCTGCGCAGCTTCGCAACGAGGGTCGTCCAGAGCTCGAGACCTGCGGGCGCAAAACCGCCGGCCTGCGCCGCCCCGCGCGGCGGCCAGGTGGTTGCGATCTCTCGCACTCTGCCGCCGCCCTGCTCCGCCATCGCCCCCGCTGAATGCAGTAAGGCAAGGATGCTACCTGACGGCGATGGCCGCGAGATAGCGGAAC
>JBLMWS010000198.1:0-12636 GCA_050257355.1 Gemmatimonas sp. | reverse complement strand
ATGGCCGCCGAGCGTGTCGCGTTGCCGCTCAAACTGCCGTTCGACTTCAACGATATCCAGCGTATCTCGATCACCGCCTGCGGCACCGCAAGCTATGCCGGCTATGTCGCGAAATACTGGTTCGAGCGGCTTTCGCGGCTTCCCGTCGAGATCGATGTCGCCTCCGAATTCCGCTACCGCGAGGCGCCGCTGCGCAAAGGCGATCTCGCCATTTTCATCTCGCAGTCCGGCGAGACCGCCGACACGCTCGCCGCCTTGCGCTACGCCAAGGCGCAGGGGCTGCACACGCTGTCGGTCGTCAATGTGCCGACCTCGACGATTGCGCGCGAGAGCGAGACCGTGCTGCCGACGCTGGCGGGGCCAGAAATCGGCGTCGCCTCGACCAAGGCGTTCACCTGCCAGCTGATGGTGCTGGCCGCGCTTGCGGTTGCCGCCGGCGCCGCGCGTGGCGAGTTGTCCGGAGAGGACGAAACCAAGCTCGTCCGCGGTCTGGTCGAGATCCCGCGACTGATCGCCGCGGCACTCGCGATCGAGCCGCAGATCGAGAAGCTGGCGCGCGATATCGCCAAGTCGCGCGACGTGCTCTATCTCGGCCGCGGCACCTCCTTTCCGCTGGCGCTGGAAGGTGCGCTGAAGCTGAAGGAAATCTCCTACATCCACGCCGAGGGCTATGCGGCGGGCGAGCTCAAGCATGGGCCGATCGCCCTGATCGACGAGACCATGCCGGTGGTGGTGATCGCGCCGCACGACCGCGTTTTCGACAAGACCGTCTCGAATATGCAGGAAGTCGCCGCCCGCGGCGGCAACATCATCCTGATGACCGACGCCAAGGGCGCCTCCGAAGCGACGGTTGATTCGCTGGTCACGATCGTGCTGCCGGACATGGCGGCAACCTTTACCCCCATGGTTTACGCCATCCCGGTGCAGCTTTTGGCCTATCACACCGCCGTCGTGATGGGCACCGACGTGGACCAGCCGCGTAATCTCGCCAAGTCGGTGACAGTCGAATAAGCGGGGAGGTCGCGAAAGTCGGGGCGGCCATGGCCTTCAAAAACCTGCTAGAAGGTCATAGCTGAGGATATTGCGACGACCTGGAACACGAATGACCTCCCGCGACGATTTGCCCCCGAATGACGCCCCGGCCGAACTGCCGCCGGAGACCCATACCGGCCTGATGGGCCGCTTGCGGAACTATTTCCTGACAGGTCTCGTCGTCACGGGTCCTCTGGCGATCACGCTGTACCTGACCTGGTGGTTCGTGACCTGGGTCGACAGCCTGGTCCGGCCCTTCGTTCCCGTCGACTACCGTCCCGAAACCTATCTGCCCTTCGCCGTGCCCGGTTCCGGGCTGGTCGTCGGCGTGGTCGCGCTGACGCTTTTGGGCTTTCTCACCGCCAACCTGATCGGGCGGACCCTGCTCGATCTCGGCGAGCGGATTCTGGGCCGCATTCCGGCCGTGCGCGCGATCTATCGCGCCATGAAGCAGGTGTTCGAGACGCTGTTTTCCGGAAAGGGCTCGAGCTTCCGCCGTGTCGGCCTGGTCGAGTTTCCCTCGCCCGGCATGTGGTCGATCGTGCTGATCTCGCAGCCGCCGAGCGCGGACGTGTCGAACAGCCTGCCGGGCCAGGAAGAGCACATCTCGGTGTTCCTGCCGTGCTCGCCGAACCCGACCACCGGGTTCTTCTTCTACGTGCCGAAGAGCAAGATCATCGAGGTCGAGATGAGCGCCGAGGAGGCGGCGACGCTGATCATGTCGGCGGGCGTGGTGCAGCCCGGCGCCGATCAGCAGAAGAAGGTCGCCGCGCTCGCCGGCATGGCGAACGCCGCCCGCATCGCCAACGCCGGCGCGCAGCCGCTGCAGCCGGCCGCCGAGAAGGTGGAGTGATTATGAGCCCTGCTGCAAGGACGTTGCTGGAACGGGTGGAATCCTGGCCAATCGAGGACCAGGAGGAACTGGTCGCCGTCGCCCGTGAAATCGAATCTCGGCGGACCGGCGTCTACGCCCTGTCCGATGACGAGCGAAGGGCCGTGCGTGCCGGGCTGAACGACGCCGGTCGCGGTGATTTCGCCTCGGAAGAGGAAATAGAAGAGTTCTATCAATTGCATCGCAGCGTATGAAGGTTCGTTTTACCCGAGCCGCGTAGCGCGATCTCGCCCAAATCTACGATTACATCAGCCAGGACAGTCCGGACATCGCATCCCGCTTCGTTGCTCGCCTGATCGAGCGGGCACGGGAGCTGTCCGGCAATCCGTCTCAGGGACGCGAGACCGACGAACCTGACGTTCGGGTCATCGTCGCTCCTCGCCTGAGATATCTCATCTTCTACACGGTTTCGGCTGATGAGGTTCACATTACCCACATCCGTCACGCATCTCGTCGGCGGCCAAGGGGCTGGGGTCGACCGTGAGGCCGACGCCGTTGGGATTGCTCGGAATGACCGCAGCCTCGCGTCACCCCGCGCCCATCAGCGGTAGCGCCTCGTCGCGCTCGAACAGATAGAGCAGGCAGCGCAGCGCCTCGCCGCGCGCGCCCGTCAACCTGGGATTCTCCTTCATGATGCGCAGCGCCTCGTCGCGGGCCTGGGTGATGAGCTGGGCGTGCACCTCGGAGCGCGCGATGCGGTAGCCGGGCAGGCCGCTCTGGCGCACGCCGAGCACGTCGCCTTCGCCGCGCAGCCTCAGGTCTTCCTCCGCGATCCGGAAGCCGTCGGTGGTTTCGCGAATTACCTTCAGCCGCGCCTTCGACATCTCGCTCAGGGGTTCGCGGTAGAGCAGGAGGCAGGTCGAGGCTTCCGAGCCGCGGCCGATCCGGCCGCGCAGCTGGTGCAGCTGGGCAAGCCCGAAGCGCTCGGCATTTTCGATCACCATGATGGTCGCGGCCGGCACGTCGACCCCGACTTCGACCACGGTGGTCGCGACCAAGAGCCCGATCTCGCCGGCCGCAAACTGCGCCATCACGCGGTCCTTCTCGGCGCCGCGCATCTTGCCGTGGACCAGCCCCACCTGATCGCCGAAGCGCTGCTGCAGGGCCTTGAAGCGCGCCTCCGCGTCGGTGAGGTCGACCGTCTCGGATTCCTCGATCAGCGGGCAGATCCAGTAGACGCGCTTGCCCGCCGACAGCGCCCGGCCGACGGCGTCGGCGACGTCGCCGAGCCGGCTGTCGGGCACGGCGCGGGTGTCGATCGGCTGCCGGCCCGCCGGCTTCTCGCGCAGTTCGGAGACGTCCATGTCGCCGAAATAGGTCAGCACCAGCGTGCGCGGGATCGGCGTTGCGCTCAACACCAGCACGTCGACCGCTTCGCCTTTTTCGGTCAGTGCAAGCCGCTCCCG
Source organism: Gemmatimonas sp. (assembly GCA_050257355.1). Taxonomy (GTDB): domain Bacteria; phylum Pseudomonadota; class Alphaproteobacteria; order Rhizobiales; family Xanthobacteraceae; genus Bradyrhizobium. Next base: position 9,306 of record JBLMWS010000198.1, on the reverse strand, counting down.
CACGCCGAAGCGATGCTGTTCGTCGACCACCGCCAGCGCCAGCGCCTTGAAGATCACGTCATCCTGGATCAGCGCGTGGGTGCCGACCAGGACGTCGATCTCGCCGGCTTCGAGCCGGGCCAGAATATCGCGCCGCTCCTTGCCCTTTTCGCGCCCCGTGAGGATCGCAACGCGCAGGCCCGCGCGCTCGGCGAGCGGCGCCATGGTTTTGACGTGCTGGCGCGCCAGGATCTCGGTGGGCGCCATCAAGGCCGCTTGCTTGCCGGCCTCGACGACGGCCGCGGCCGCGAGCAACGCCACCACCGTCTTGCCGGAGCCGACGTCGCCCTGCAGAAGCCTCAGCATGCGCACGGGCTGGCGCAGGTCGTCGGCGATTGCGGCCGCCGCCTTCTGCTGCGAGACCGTGAGCGCATAAGGCAGCGCGGCGATGATGTTCTTGCGCAAATGGCCGTCACCGGCATGGCGGTTGCCGGCCGGCCGGCGCAGCTGTGCGCGCACCAGCGCCAGCGCCAATTGCCCGGCAAGCAGTTCATCGAAGGCAAGCCGCGACCAGAAGGGATGATCGGGCAGCACATCGGTCAGTTCGACGGGCATATGCACCCGCGTCAACGCGTCCCTGATCGGCGGGAACTGGCAGCGGCGCATCACCTCGGGGCTGATCCATTCCGGCAGCTCGGGCAGCTTTTGCAGCGCTTGTGCGATCGCGCGCCGCAGCGCGCCGAGCGCCAGCCCCTCCGTCAAGGGATAGACGGGATCGATGCCCGAGAGCTTTGCGAACGCCGCTTCGTCGACCACGCGATCGGGATGCACGATCTGCGGGACGCCGTCATACATCTGCAGCGTGCCGGAGACGTAACGCTTGGCGCCGATGGGCAGCAGCTTGTCCACGTAACCCGGCTTGGGGCGGAAAAAGGTCAGCACGACGTCGCCGGTCTCGTCGCTGGCAAAGACGAGATACGGCGCGCGGGCATTGCGCGGCGGGGGCGGACGATGGCGGTCGACCGTCACCTCCAGCGTCACCACGGTTCCCGGCACCGCGTCTCGGATCTTGGGCCTCGCCCGGCGGTCGATCACGCTGCTCGGCAGATGCAACAGCAGATCGACGAGCCGCGGCGTCTCGTCACGGCCCAGGAGATAGCGCAACAGCTTGTCCTGCTTCGGCCCGACGCCGGCAAGGCTCGTGACCGGCGCAAACAGCGGATTGAGCAGAGAAGGGCGCATCGCGGTCGTTCCAGCACGCGTCCGTCATGCGTGCGCATCCATCTTCAAGAGAGGAAGGATTGCCGGGTCAAGCCCGGCAATGGCGGCGAGCCGTTGATAAGTCGGGGAACGATAGATGCTGACATCCGTCGTCCCGATGGCTATATCAACCGCGCCCGGCCTGTCCGGGCTTTTGGCGTTGTATTGGATGTTTGGGAATGACTGGATCGACACGATCGAGCGGCGGTCTCGACGATCGCCGCAAGCGGCTGTTGTTTCGCTGCTGGCACCGCGGCACCCGCGAGATGGATCTCATTCTCGGCCGCTTTGCCGATGCCGAGATCGCAGGTCTCTCCGATAGCGAGCTGGACGAATTGGAGCGGCTGCTCGAAGTGCCCGATCCCGACCTTTATGCGGCGCTGAGCGGCGACCGGCCGCTGCCGCCGACCGGCGCGGGCGCGCTGTTCGATCGCATCAAGGCACGGCGCGCCACGGGTTTCGAGGCATGAAAAAGACCGCGACGTCGCCGGCCGAATTGCTGCACCCGGGCCGGCCGCTCACCCTTGCCAATGTCGCCGAGGGCGCCGAGGGCCTGGTCATCTCCGATCTCGCCCGTGCCGCAGCCGCGCGGCCGAAAAAATCCGCGATCAGCCTCGTCGTGATCTGCCGTGACGGGCCGCGCATGCAGCAGCTCGCCCGCGCGCTCGACTTCTTCGCGCCGGATCTGCCGCTGATGCAGATCCCGGCCTGGGACTGCCAGCCCTACGACCGCGTCTCCCCGCATGGCGGCATCCTGGCCCAGCGCATGACAGCGCTGGCGCGGCTGTCGCGCTTGACCGGCAGCGACAAGCCGCTGATCGCGCTGGTCAGCGTCAATGCCATCGTGCAGCGCGTGCCGCCGCGGGACACGGTCGCAGCGCAGGCGCTGTCGGTCGCGCCCGGCCATGTCGTGCCGATGGACTCCATCGTCGCCTGGCTCGAGCATAACGGCTACACGCGCTCCTCCACCGTGCGCGAGCCGGGCGAATATGCGGTGCGCGGCGGCATTCTCGACCTGTTTCCGGCCGGCCTCGACCAGCCGGTGCGGCTCGACTTCTTCGGCGACAGTCTGGAATCGATCCGCTCCTTCGATGCCGAGACCCAGCGGACGCTGCTCGACATGCGCTCGCTCGACCTGGTGCCAATCTCGGAATTCCAATTGGTGACCGAGACCATCCGGCGGTTTCGCATGGGCTATACGGCCGAGTTCGGCGCGCCTGAACGCGACGATCCGCTCTACGAGGCCGTCAGCGAGGGCCGCCGCCATCCCGGCATGGAGCACTGGCTGCCGCTGTTCCACGAGAAGATGGACACGCTGTTCGATTATTTCGGGCAGGCGCCTGTCACGATCGAGCCGCTCGCCGAGGACGCGGTGCGCGAGCGCTTCAAGCAGATCGCCGACTATTACGACGCCCGGCGCGAGGCGCTGAAACATCCGGGGGGCGGCGCGGTCTACAAGCCGTTGCCGCCGGACCGGCTCTATCTGACCGAGGCCGAATGGGGCCAGCGTCTGGACGACACGGCGTTGGCGCGGCTGACGCCGTTCGCGTTGCCGGAGGGCGAGCGCGTGTTCGACGCCGGCGCTCGCAAGGGCCGCGATTTCGCCCCCGAGCGCAACGACGCTACCGTCAACGTGTTCGAGGCGGTGGTCGCTCACGTGCAGGGGCTGCAGGCCAGCCGCAAGAAGGTGGTGATCGCGCTCTGGAGCGAAGGCTCGCGCGACCGCATGGGCAGCATGCTGCGCGACCACAAGCTCAGCCATGTCACGAGCGTCAACAGCTGGCGCATGGTGCAGGCCACGCCGCGCAACGAGACCATGCTGGCCGTGCTCGGCCTCGACAGCGGTTTCGAGACCGATCACGTCGCGCTGATCACCGAAGAAGACATTCTCGGCGACCGCCTGGTGCGGCCGCGCAAGGCGAGCCGCAAGGCCGACAATTTCATCGCCGAGGTCACGAGCCTTGCCGCCGGCGATCTGGTGGTCCATGTCGACCACGGCATCGGCCGCTTCGTCGGGCTGCAGACGCTCGAAGTCGCCGGCGCTCCGCATGACTGCCTCGAACTGCATTATGCCGCCGACACCAAGCTGTTCCTGCCGGTCGAGAACATCGAACTGTTGTCGCGCTACGGCTCCGACCAGGCCAATGTCGAACTGGACCGGCTGGGCGGCACCGGCTGGCAGCAGCGCAAGGCGCGCCTGAAGAACCGCATCCGCGAGATCGCCGGCGAACTGATCAAGATCGCCGCCGAGCGCATGCTGCACGAAGCGCCGAAGCTGCCGGTGCAGGCCGGGCTCTATGACGAGTTCTGCGCGCGCTTCCCCTATGACGAAACCGAGGATCAGCTCACCGCAATCCAGGCGACGCTGAAGGACCTCGAGACCGGCCGCCCCATGGACCGGCTGGTCTGCGGCGACGTCGGCTTCGGCAAGACCGAGGTGGCGTTGCGCGCCGCGTTTGCGGTCGCGCTCGACGGCAAGCAGGTCGCGGTCGTCGTGCCGACGACGCTGCTGGCGCGCCAGCACTTCAAGACCTTCAGCGAGCGCTTCCGCGGCTTCCCCGTGAAGGTGGCGCAGGCTTCGCGTCTGGTCTCCACCAAGGAGCTCAACCAGGTGAAGAAGGGGATTGCCGAGGGCGAAATCGACATCGTGGTCGGCACCCATGCACTGCTCGGCAAGTCGATCAAGTTCCGCGACCTCGGCCTTCTGATCGTCGACGAGGAGCAGCATTTCGGCGTGAGCCACAAGGAAAAGCTGAAGCAGCTGCGCGCCGAGGTGCACGTGCTGACGCTGTCCGCGACGCCGATCCCGCGCACGCTGCAGCTTGCCTTGACGGGCGTCCGCGAGCTCTCGATCATTGCCTCGCCTCCGGTCGACCGCCTCGCGGTGCGTACCTTCGTGGCGCCGCACGATGCCCTGATGATCCGCGAGGCGCTGCTGCGCGAGCGCTATCGCGGCGGCCAGGCATTCTATGTGGTGCCGCGGATCGAGGACCTCGCCGGCGTGAAGGAGTTCCTGGACAAGAACGTGCCGGAGATGAAGGTCGCGGTCGCGCATGGCCAGATGGCGCCGAGCGTGATCGAGGACATCATTTCCGCCTTCTATGACGGCAAATACGACGTGCTGCTTTCGACCTCGATCGTGGAATCCGGCCTCGACATTCCAAATGCCAACACGCTGATCGTGCACCGCGCCGACATGTTCGGTCTCGCCCAGCTCTATCAGCTGCGCGGCCGTGTCGGCCGCTCCAAGCTGCGGGCTTATGCGCTGTTCACGCTGCCGGCGCAGCAGAAAATCACGCCGCAGGCGGAAAAACGCCTCACCGTGCTGCAATCGCTGGAGACGCTGGGCGCCGGCTTCCAGCTCGCCTCGCACGATCTGGACATCCGCGGCGCGGGCAATCTGTTAGGGGAGGAGCAGTCCGGCCATATCAAGGAGGTCGGCTTCGAGCTGTATCAACAGATGCTCGAAGAGGCGATCGTCAACCTGAAGGCCGGCATCACCGAACCCGTGGAAGAGCGCTGGTCGCCGCAGATTACGGTCGGCATGCCCGTGCTGATCCCGGAGGACTACGTCTCCGATCTCCCGGTGCGGCTGTCGCTGTACCGGCGGCTCGCCGATCTCGAAACCGAGGAGGAGATCGAGAATTTCGCCGCCGAGATGCGCGACCGTTTCGGCGTGCTGCCGGACGAGGTGCGCTATCTCTTCAAGGTCGCCGCGATCAAGGGCTACTGCCGCCGGGCCAATGTCGAGAAGGTCGATGCGGGACCGAAGGGTGCCGTCATCACCTTCCGCGACAACAAGTTCGCGCAGCCCGACCGTCTCGTCTTCTTCATCAAGCAGCACGGCAAGGCCGCCAAGGTGCGGCCCGACATGAAGGTCGTGTTCTTCCAGGACTGGGAAACGCCGGAAGAGCGGCTGACGGGCACGACGGAGATTCTGCGGCAGCTCGCACAGCTCGCGGAGAAGAAGAAGGCGGCGTAGCGTCGCCTTGCAGCAGGTACAGCGTCCGCCGATCTAACTGATCGAGAGATGCGCGCCGAAGCTCCGGCGTCATTGCGAGGAGCGAAGCGACGACGCAATCCAGACTGCATCCGCTGGGGAGAGTCTGGATTGCTTTGCGTGCGCTCGCAATGACAGGCCCGGCTTAAGCCTTCGCTCGAACCTGCAAGCTGGTCGGCGGATGCGCTAGCTAGAACGCGGCGTAGGCTTGTCGAAACGCAATCGCGCCCGCCAACGATCTCGCACGGGTTCGAACGGCATGGCCGTCATTACCGCTCCGCACGAGCCACTGTCCGTTCTCGCGACCGACGATCTTGCCGACGTGGTGACGCCAGACCACGATGGCGCCGACGGCGGGGCCACCTGCGTTGACGCCGTAGTGCGCCCATGACCTGGCGAGGTTGTACTGCGGCCCGGGATCCTGGCCGACTTGCGTTCGCATGTACCAGCCGCACCATGCGGCGGGACGCCCGGCTGAGGCGCGATGATAATGATGCCTGACGTGGTGGGCGGAATATCTGTGATGATGGTGCGTTCTCGCTTCTGCGCCTGAGGCACAAGCGCAGAGAAGGGCCATGCCAGCTACGATCTTACGCATTACTTGAATCCTTCGTGCTGTTCTGGGGAGAGATCGCTGCGATGCGATCGTCGAGCCGCGTAGGGGCGGACGTGAGATGTCCAGCGGCGTGGAGGCGCGGAATTCAATCCAACGGTGACGTCGGGTTTAAATCCAGCGTTCGGTTTTTAAGAAATGACACGTGGCCACAATGTGGCGGCCGTCCTCGTCACAGTAACATTTGATCACGATTGCGTGAAACCGAGATCTCGGATAACGGAAAAGCAAGGGATATTGGCGGGTTTCTTGCTCCGCGGGCGCCTGGCGGGTCTCGCGCGCTCAGTCTTTCGCTCCTCCGAATTCGGAATACCCGCAAGTGGCCGGCATCCGCTCGAGGGCGAAGCGCAATCGACCGCAGCGCGACACATCGGCAATTTGGATGGCCGGCGGTTTCATCTGGGATCAGCCGCATCACAGAATTCCCCTGTTGCGGTCCCTGGTTCTCAACACAATAATGCCCGTTCCATCGGGAGCCGGCCCGACCCATCACAAGAGGGGTCTGTGTCATGACGACGTTAACGTCGACAATTCCGACTGCATCGTACCGGAAACGGTGGGTTCAACTCGTCCTCGGCTTGATCGCCATGATGACGATCTCGTCGCCGCAATATGTGTGGACGCTGTTCACCGGGCCGCTGAACCAGAAGCTGGGAACGACGCTTGCGGAGCTGCAGTGGACATTCTCGCTGCTCATCATTCTGCAAACCTGGTGCTCGCCGCTGCAGGCCTATCTCGTCGATCGGTTCGGGCCGCGGCTCTTGATCTCGGTCGGTGCGCTGATGAGCGGGGGCGGCTGGGTTCTCTCCGGCTATGTCGACAACATCTGGGCGCTGTATTTCACCTACGGCGTCATCTGCGGATTTGGCACCGGCATCATTTACGTGGGCATCATCGGTCTGATGGTGCGTTGGTTTCCCGATCGGCGCGGCCTCGCGACGGGACTTGCCGCTGCGGGTTACGGGTTCGGTGCAATCTTCACGAGCTTTCCGATCGACAGCATGATCAGGAGCGCCGGCTATGCGCACACGCTGATCGTGTGGGGCATCATCCAGGGCGCTATCGGCATTCTCGCGGCGCAAGGCTTGCGGATGCCGCCGGATGGCTGGCAGCCGGAAGGCTATACACCGGCGACGGCCACTACGGTGCAGTCGAGGCGCAACTATACGCCGGCGCAAATGCTGCAAACCCCGACGTTCTGGTTGCTGTTTCTGATGATGAGCATGATGTCGACCAGCGGCCTGATGGTCGTCTCCAACGTCGGGCCGTTCGCGAAGGAATATAATGTTGCGGGCGCGCTGGTGTTTGGAATGGCGGCGCTGCCGCTCTCGTTGACGCTGTCGCGTTTCACCAACGGACTGACGCGGCCCTTCTTCGGTTGGGTGTCCGATCACATCGGCCGTGAGATGACGATGGCCCTGGCGTTCTCGCTCGAATGCGCCGCGATCCTCGTCTTGTTCGCGTTCATTGATCGGCCTGCCTTGTTCGTCGTCCTTACAGGCCTCGTGTTCTTCGGTTGGGGCGAAATCTTCTCGCTCTTTCCGGCAACGCTGACCGACACTTTCGGGCCGAAATACGCGGTTACGAACTACGGCTTCCTCTATATCGCGCAAGGCGTCGGTTCAATTCTGGGCGGTCCGGCAGCGGCATTTCTCAGACAGACAACCGGCAGTTGGCTATCGGTGTTCACAGTCGTCGCCGTCCTGGATGCCGTGACGGCGCTGCTTGCCGTCACGGCGCTGCGCAAGTCGCGCAGCCGGCACATGCAGGCAGGATGAAAGCGCGTAGGGCGGATTCGCGAAGCGTAATCCGTCGTACGCGCTGCGGAGCCAGCGCTCCGAATTAGGTCTTGCTTTTGAGGTAGGCGACCATGCCGACAACGTCTTCGGCAACCAGCCTGCCAATCGGACCGCTGGAATAGACCGCGTTCAGGATCCTGCCGTCAGGAGCGAGGAGGAAGCCGGTCGTTTGAAGGTAGCGCGGCGTGTCGTTTGTGTAGGCCCCGGTGACGGCCGCTATCTTATCGGCATCGGCGCTATGGCCGACCGGGAAGCTCAGCCTGTGCTTTGCGATCGTGCTCGCCGTCGTGGCTTCGTCATCGACGGATAGCGCAACAACCTTGATGCCCGTTTCAGCGAGCCTTTCACTGGCGCGCTGAAACCCTGCGAGTTGTGCCTGGCAATAAGGACACCAGGCCCCACGATAGATCAGGACGACGCCATACGACCCGTGAAGGGACTGGGGAATGGCGATCGTCCCGCCGCCGACAGCGGGAACGTCGAGGGCGGGAAAGCTCTGGCCGTTTTGCAAGCGCGTCATGGATTGCTCCGAAATTGGACTGATTGGTCCAGTAACGCGCAAGACGACTGGACTGTCAAGTCCAATTTGATTAAGGTGGCTGCATGTCGACAAGCCAGGATTCCGAACCCCGTTCTCTGACCGCGCGCGGCGCGGCGACCCGTTCGCGTATCGTGAATGCGGCCGCCGATCTGATTTACGAGCGCGGAGTGGAGCGGACGAGCCTGGACGAGGTGATGGCCGCCGGCGGTGTGAGCAAATCGCAGCTCTATCACTACTTTGCGGACAAGGATGCGCTGGTCCGTGAAGTGATCGCCCGACAGACCGAACGCATCCTCGAAGCCCAGCAGCCGCATCTGGAGATGCTGGATTCGCTGCCGGCGCTGAGAGCGTGGCGTGACGCTATCGTGCGCCTCAACAAGGCCGCCCACTCCAGAGGATGTCCTCTCGGATCGTTGGCCAACGAACTCGCCAATGATTCCGAGCCTGCACGCAAGCGCCTCGCCGAGAGTTTTGCGGAGTGGCGCGACAGCCTCGAACGGGGCCTCGCGACGATGCGCGAGCGCGGTGAGCTTGCGGCCTCGGCCGATCCGCACGAATTGGCGCTTGCTCTCCTCGCTGCCGTGCAAGGCGGGCTGCTCCTGGCCAAGACGACACGTTCAAGCCGCCCGCTCGAAATTGCGCTCGACATGGCCATCGACCATGTCGCCAAGCACGCGAACGCCGCGTAGCCGCGGCGGATGACGTGCCCACGCATTCCGGCGAGGATGTTGCACGAAACCTTGTCAAGCCTGCTCCACGAAAATATTTTGCTTTTCCGAAATTCTGATTTTCAGTATAGTGCGCGACATCCCGCCTCGATTGGAGAGGGGCGTTTCGCGATCGTCACGACACGTGAGGCGGGGATGCGGTGGACGCGAGACGCGCCGACAGACGAGCGGCGGCGTTTGCGGACGGCGAAGTCGTGTGGTCCTGGCGCGCCCATGCAGGCGCCAAATTCGCGCAAGATGATGCGCGGGTGACGGTGGCAATCAAGCTGGTTCACCGGGGGAGCCCGAAGTACGCCGTAAAACCACTGCGCAGGGAAGGCCGGGCTGTCTCGGCTGAACCTGTCGGTCAACGCGCGCTTTTGCGCAAGTCTTTCGCGCGGTGGCCA
>JBLMWS010000197.1:0-3344 GCA_050257355.1 Gemmatimonas sp. | reverse complement strand
GGCTGACGACGACCGTCACGGAGAAATTGGAATCCCTCGCCGCCGAACTCGCCAAAAAGCACGGCGTGCAAACACTGGCCGTGCCACTGGACGTGACAGAATCCGCCTCCGTGGCCGCCCTTGCGCAAGCCGTCAAAGATCGCTTCGGCAGCGTGCGCGTGCTGGTCAACAACGCTGGCGTCGCCCTCGGTACGGGCAAGACCTTGGCGACCTGTGATGAGGCTGCCTGGATCAAGACCATCGATATCAATCTGAACGGCCCGTTCCGCGTGTCGCGCGCGATCATCCCCTTGATGAAGAAACCCGCCGCCATCGTCAACATTGCATCTCGCGCGGGCAAATCGCCTGCGCCCACGATCGGCGCCTACTCGACGTCGAAGGCCGGGCTCATCATGTTCACCAAGCAACTGGCCCTGGAAATGGCGTCCGAGGGCATCCGCGTCAACGCGGTTTGCCCCGGACCCATCGCGTCCGATGCGCTGCGCGACCGCATCCGAATGGAATCCGAAGCCAGCCACACGTCTCTGGAGGTGGCCGAACGGACCTTGGCCAGCAAAGTGCCCCTGGGCCGGTTCGGAACCCCCGCCGATGTGGCCAACGTCGTCGCCGCAATTGCCTCGGAGGAGTTCTCCTTCGTCAACGCCCAAGCCATCAACATCTGCGGCGGCCAGCTCCCCGAACTCTGATCACCAGGGGATAGCAAAGACGAAAGAAGACAGGACCATTTTGCATGATCTTAACGAGCGGGTGACGTGGGTTACCGGAGCGGGTTCCGGCATCGGCGCGGGTGCGGGCGCGAAAACCCGCAGTTCAGAAGTGTTCTACGACCAGGGCATTTCCTGGATGCCCAAATAGTTTTGACAACGCCGCTCAGCTCATATGAATGTCATCGTTCAATATCTGCAGGCGAACATCGTCCTGGTCCTGTTTATGATCATCGGCATGGGACACCTCGTCGGCAAACTGAAGCTCGGCTCCGTCGCACTGGGGCCGACCACCGGCATCCTCATCGTCGGCCTCCTGATCGGTCTGCTACACCTCGACGTGCCTCCGATAATCAAGAGTCTGTCCTTCACGCTCTACTTATTCGTCCTTGGCGTCTCGATGGGCCCCGGCCTGATCTACGTCCTCACAACCAGGGCTGCGATCAAGTACCTCGTGCTCGCCCTCTTCACCGGTTTTGCCATGGCCGTGAGCGTGTTCTTCGTCGCACAGGTCTTCGACCTGAACAACGTCGTCGCGGGTGGCCTTTCCTCCGGAGCGATGACGACATCGGCCATACTGGCCGCCGCCCAGAACGCGATCGCGGCGGGCAGCATCAAGCTGCCGGAAGGCATGACCCCGAAGGAGGCTAGTGATCTCCTGGGCGGTGCCTATGTAATCACCTACCTGTTCGGCGTTTTCGGGCTGATCATCCTAATCAAGATTGCGCCAAGACTCGTCGGCAAGAACATTGCAGATGAGGCGGCCATGATGGAGAGCGGCGCTGACGCCAAGATCGACCTTGGGAACCGAAGCGCTGCCATCCGGGCGTGGAGGGTCACCGCCCCCGACTATATCGGGAAGACAATCGCCGACCTGGAGGCCGACGCGGCGAAGCTCGAGGCCGATCGGGGCATGCCTACTTTGGTCGAAAAGGTGCTGCGCGACGGCCGGCCGCTGGAACTCAGCCCCGACCTCGAACTCCGCTCCGGGGACATCGTGGCGGTGTGGGCGACGCCCGGCGTCCTGGTCTTCGGCGCCAAGGTAATTGGAGAGGAAGTCACGGATCCGGCGGTGCTAACCGTCAAGCTCGCCTCAGCGGAGTTGGTCGTCACGAACCGGGAGTTCGCAGGCAGGAGTCTCGCGGAGCTTGTCCGACAGCACGGGCGCGGGGTGACCGTGGAGCGTATGGTCCGCCGCGGCGAAAACCTTCCGGTTAGGAGCGATCTTTCCCTCGTCGGCGGCGACGTTATCTTCGCGAGCGGTCCCCAGCGGCAGCTGGATGCCTTCGCCGAGAGGGTGGGCAACGTCGTCAAGGATCAGCTCGCCACCGACCTGGTCACGCTTGGTGTCTTCCTGGCCGTGGGCGGTGCTCTGGGCACAATTTCTGTTACGGTATTCGGTATCACCATGAGCATCCTGGGCGGGGTCGCCGTCGGTTCCATGATGGGAGGGGTGATCCTCGGATGGCTGCGCTCTCGCAGCCCGCTTTGGGGTTCGGTGGCGGCACCTGCCGGCGACGCAATTGCGTCCTTGAGCGTCGGCCTGTTCATCGCGGCTGTGGCGATCGGGGCAGGTGGCTCTTTCCTACAGGTCATGCAGAGCATGGGCCTGAAGTTGATTCTCGCCGGCGCAATCGTGACGACCTTCTGCACGTTGAGCACCTTCCTGTTCGGCCACTTCGGCCTACGAATGAACGTGGCGGAAAACGCCGGAGCCACGTGCGGCGCAATGACCGGCGTTGCCATTAGAGAGGTAATGAAGGATGCGCAGAGTGACGTGCCCGCGATCGGCTACGCTCTGCCGTGCGTCGTCAACATCCTCGTCTTCACTCTCGTCACGCTGGGGCTGATGTCGATTCTCTGAGCAGGTGTGCCGCGACGAGGAACTACCGCCCTGGTAACGGAGGAGATAGATGCCAATGACCCCGACAATGACATAACTGATCACGCTGATGATGGAATCCAGATTGAAGCTCAACGATGGAAGCTGACCAAGCTCACCGGGGCGTTCGATCGCTCCTTTTCGTTACTTATCCAATAAAAAATAATAGCGTTCTTCACAGCTGGTGCGTTCGAGAGGACTCGAACCTATATTAAGTTGTTGATTTCATTGAAGGCCGTTCTGACAAACTGTCCGAAATGCGGCTCAGACTACCCTAACATAGGGGTAGTGTTCTGACACCGTGCGCATCTGCTGCCAATAGGCGACATTCGAGCTCGTCGCAGATCACGACAATCCGTGCAGTCATGCAGCCCGTTGGACCCGCATGTCGATCTCGCTGCGTAGCGCCCCGAAGTCGATCGGCTTGGTGAAAAGCGCCTCCGCACCGCCCTCCAGCGCCTTGCGCTTGGTGTCAGCGTCGCCATAGGCCGTGATCATGATCACCGGGACGTCCGGCCGTACCGCTTTCGCGTTGGGCAGCAGCTCCAGGCCGCTCACCCCCGGCATGTTGATGTCGGATAGCATCAGGATAATTGACACTCCCGCCGCGTCCGCAATGCGCTCAAGCGCCATGTCGGGGCAAATTCCATGGTGAAGCGGCCAGCGCGCAGATCATGCCGGAACTGCTGGCGAAAAAGCACCTCAACGTCCGGCTCATCATCGACCACAAGAATCAAAAGGTTCACGCAGGTGCTCCT
>JBLMWS010000196.1:0-5475 GCA_050257355.1 Gemmatimonas sp. | reverse complement strand
GGCAGACGCCGTTCAAGCGGCGAGTGCGCTGGCGGTCAACGCGGCCGCTCTGGTGACGCACGACCGCGATTTCTCGCGCGTGCGTTCGCCGCGTGTTATTTCTTGAAGAGCCGGCATGTCGACTTTGCACCGCAAAGAACATCGAGTTCGAGCGCAGAATGAGCCGAAAGAATCGAGTTCCGCTTGTTGATCGCGTCGCCAGAGCGGCTGAAGCGGCGCTTGCCGCCCGGCACTTCGTCACGGCCATCGACGTGCTCGTCGGAATCGGGTGGCTCGACGTGCAAGCGGTCGAGAGCTGGCGGCGCGGGCAGGTCGATTGCCTGGAGCAGGTGATCCGGATCGATCTGCCGCGCGTTGCGGAAGCCATGAAGCTTTTCCGATCCTGGGCGGCCGCACGAGGGCTGACCGCAAGCGAGACCGCCTATGTTGCGCGCACGCCGCGCCGCGAGACGCTGCGCTTCAGCCGAAGCGGAGATCCAGCGATCGAGGCGTCATATCGCACACATTGGGTGTCACCTGAGCTTTCCGAGAGGACGCGCGAGCGTCTGGCGGAGAAGGCCAGCCGCGCCCCGGAGTTGGTGGTGATCCAGCCCTTGAACAACGAGTGGACGTGCCATCGGTGTAGCGGAACCGGCAGCCTGTTGATCATGGAAACCTCCGGTCCTGCTTGCCTGCGCTGCGCCGGCCTTGATGATCTCGCGTACCTGCCGGCGGGTGATGCTCTGCTCACGCGGCGTGCGAAAGCGACCAGCAGCCGATATGCCGTTGTCGTACGCTTCAGCAGGACGCGTGGTCGCTACGAACGACAAGGCCTGTTGGTCGAGCCGCAGGCCTTGGCAGATGCGCAGCGCGAGCTCCGGCGACAGACATGATCTCCGGATGGAAATCGGTCGGATCACATCCCAGCGTCAAGCTGAGGCGGCTGCGAATTATAGCTCACCGCTGCCGGTCTGTCCTTGGAGAGGCCGCCAGTCCAAGGAACACGAGCACCGCCTGATTGAGGCGCACGACGTCCTCATCGTCCAGCCGCCCGATATGCCTGCCGATCTTCGATTTCGGAACGGTGGTTAGCTTATCCACCATGAGACGGCAGGGCACGCGCAATCCGTTGCGCTCGTTGGGCACGACGGGCAGCCGGAACAGAGGTGCGTCAGTCTCGTCCGTGGTGAACGCACAGATCGTGATGGACGCAGTGCCGTCGAAACTGTCGTCCTGAACGATCACGACAGGCCTTGCCTTGCCTGCGTAGCCCTTACCACCAGCGACGGTCCAGATCTCACCGCGCTTCATTCTCCATCCATTTCGCCGGTCAACGCTGAGACGGAATCGATGAATGCCTGATCGTCCAGGGCATGAGAATTGGCCGCGACAGCAAGCGACTGGCGGTGCGCCGCCGACCGGAACGCAGGCGCCCGCACGTCCGGCACCCAAATCTGGATCGGGCGCAATCCTTGCCTGCGAAGCCTTTCACGATACTCGCGTACCTTCACACGGGAGGACTTTGCACGGGAAGGCTTTGCTTTTGATGCCGATGCCATGGTCAACTTTCAATGGGTTACATGTAACCCATACATCGTTGCGAGAATTCTGCCAAGCGGACGAAATAGGCGAGCGGAAAATGGGGATCGAGCCGCACCGCCTGCTCGGCATCCGCCATGGCGCGGTCCGCCTTGCGGCTCACGTTCCAGAAATTGGCGCGGTCGACATAGGCTTGCGCGTCGTCCGGCGCAATCTTGATCGCCTGGTCGAGATCGCTCTCTGCGCCCGCGAGATCGCGCTTGAGCGTGCGCGCGAAACCGCGGCTGGCGTAAGCACCGGCGAGGTCTTGGCCTTGAAGCGTGCCGGAATCGATCACCGCCGAGCAGGCCCGCGATCGTCTGCTCCGGCGTTCCTTCCGGATGCGTGCACGCGCGTACCGCCTGATCGGTGACCTCCTGCGCCTCGGCTTCCGCATGCGCCGGCGCGAACCCGAGCAGCGCACAAAGCGAGCAGAGAAGCAACGCAAAGCGCGACGGCGAAACGCGGCTTGCCCACGGTGATGCCTTGCGACGGATGGCCGGTGTCTTACCGGAGTCGCAGCGAGGAAGCCGATGGTTCAATAGAGGCGGGCGGCTGTGGAAGGGAGACATTGACCGCGAACAACACCGTGATGCACTTCAGCCAAACAAGCCCCTGGCCGGTAGCCCGGATGAGCGAAGCGACAATCCGGGAATTCATCGGAGCTTTGTCCTGCCTATCGCTACGCTCACTCGGGGCTACGCTTGTTTCGCTTTGCGCGGTAGGGAAGCGTCTCCTGCGCTGCAGCAAATCAGCGCCGCGGGCGATCCTGAAGGCCGGGGCGGCTCGCCAGGCCCGTGCGGTAGGGCGCATGCAGCAGCAGGAGAAACAGCGCGCTCTGGGCCTTGTACCTGGCGGCAGGCCGGCAGGTCTCAAGGCCCGTCATGACGGGGATACCCTCCGTCGTGCGCACGCACCACCGCCATCTGCGGCCGCGCTTCCTCAACACCACGTCAAAGGTTGGAAATCGATCAGGCATGGCCCCTCGGCGACTTCTGAAGCACTTCCAAGCCGGCATTTTGCCTTACATTCTGCAACAGAATAACAAAACTCGGTGCAAAAATCGTGCAAGGCCGTTCGCCAAAGGTCTTCGATCTTTGGTCGCAGATGCTCAATAATTATTTGAATACTAAAACACTTTAGTTCACTATCGAACACAGCTTTTGATTGCACGAATTCATGCATATCGATCCACGGCGGATTGCGTCGTGTCAGGAGCGCAATGTCATCCTCCCCCGGCAAAGTCGCCCTCTTCATCGATGGCGCCAACCTCTACGCAACCGCCAAGGCGCTCGGCTTCGATGTCGACTACAAGCGCCTGCTCAACGAGTTCCAGGGGCGGGGAACGCTGGTCCGCGCATTCTATTACACCGCGCTGATCGAAGGCTCGGAATATTCCTCGATCCGTCCGCTCGTGGATTGGCTGGACTATAACGGCTTCACGGTCGTCACCAAGGCGACCAAGGAATACATCGACGCCACCGGCCGCCGCAAGGTGAAGGGCAACATGGACATCGAGCTCGCGGTCGATGCCATGGAACTCGCCGCGCATGTCGATGAGATCGTGCTGTTCTCGGGCGACGGCGATTTCCGTTCGCTGGTGGAAGCGCTGCAGCGGCGCGGCGTTCGCGTCACCGTGATCTCGACGATTTCGATCCAGCCGCCGATGATCGCGGATGAGCTGCGCCGGCAGGCCGACGTCTTCCTCGACTTGAAGGATATGCAGGCGAGGATCGGCCGCGATCTGTCCGAGCGGCCGGCCGCGCGCGAGCCGCGGCAGCAGACGCAGCAGTTTCGCTGAAGCGAGGCCAAACGCAACGCACAACGCCGCGCGGGCGGAATATGCTCGCCGCGCGGCGTTGGGTTAGACCGCCGGGCCCTCAAATCCCCAGCATGATTGCGTCGTAGCCCCGGCGCAAAAGGTTCAAGCAGCGTGTCGCCGCCGGCCTGAGCGCGCTGAGATCGGATCGAGCGCCGCGCGCTCGCGCTTCACCTCTCCCTTCGGCGAGGTGAAGAGCTCGCCGCCACTATGCAGAACGCACTTCAACGCAACCCGCAACAGGGCTAAGCTCAAGCGGCTTTCCGGGTCAGCCTTGCAGGGGATGACATGGGCTCGCTCACGCGGCGTCAGGCGCTGTTGCACACGGCGGGACTTGCGGCAGCAGGCATCATCCCGCCCCGCTATGGCATTGCCGCGCCGCTGCCGGTCGCAAGCGCCGATATCGATCGCGCGCTGCAGGCGAAGGTCGCTTCCGGCGACATCCCGGGCGTAGTTGCGATGGCCGCGAACGAGCGCACGGTGCTCTATGAGGGCGCCTTCGGTGTGCGCAACATGGCCGACGGCGCGCGCATGTCGCGCGACACGGTGTTCCGCATCGCCTCCATGGTGAAACTGTTGACCTCGGTCGCGGCGCTGCAGCTCGTGGAGCAGGGCAAGCTCCGGCTGGACGCGCCGGCCGCCGATGTCGACCCTTCGCTTGCCGCCGAGCAGGTGCTGGCCGGCTTCGACGCGAGGGGCGCGCCGCGGCTGCGGCCCGCGCACAAGCCGATCACGCTGCGCGAGCTGTTGTCGCACACCTCGGGCTTCAGCTACGTGCTGTGGGATCCGAACGTGGTGCGCTATCTGAAAGCCGCGCGCCATCACCCGCATCTGCCGAAGAAGCCGCTGATGTTCGAGCCCGGCACCAGATGGGCCTATGGCAACAGCATCGACCATGTCGGCCGCATGGTGGAGATCGCGAGCGGCCAGAGTCTCGACCGCTATTTCCGCGACCACATTACCGGCCCGCTCGGGATGGAAGACACCGCGTTCTCGCTTCACCCGGAGCAGCGCGCGCGGGAAGCGAGCCTGCATGTGCGCGAGGGCAGCGGCAGGCTGGTGCCGCAGCCGTTGGAACGGCAGACCACGCCGACGACATTTTCGGGCGGCGGCGGCATCTATTCCACCGTGCCCGACTATCTGACGCTGACGCGGGCGCTGCTCGCCGGCGGCAGTCTCGGCGGCATCCGCATCCTGCGCCGCGAGACCGTGGCGCAGATGGCCGTCAACCAGATCGGTCATCTCGAGGCCGGCATCCTCAGGACCACCAATCCGGCGCTTTCCAACGACGTCGATTTCTTTCCGGGAACGCGTTTGCGCTGGACGCTCGGCCACATGCTCAATCTCGATCCCGTCCGTCACGGGCGAAGCGCCGGCAGCCTCACCTGGGCCGGCCTGTTCAACACCTACTACTGGATCGATCCGACGATGGGCATCGCGGGCGTGATCATGATGCAGATCCTGCCCTTCGCCGATACCCGCGCGCTCGCCGCCTATCGCCAGTTCGAGCGCGGCGTGTGCCACGCCTTCAGGCAGGCCTGACCTGGAGCGCGGCAAGCGGGAGTGACGCAAACGCGCGCAGCTTCCGGCTCACTTCCGCCGCCGCGTCGTCCTGCGCGTCCGCGTGCGGCGGGTGCGCGTATGTGCCGCTTTTCTGGCCGCGGCAGAACGGCCCTTTGCACCCTTGGTGCGAGCCGCCTTGCGGGCGGCCGCCGAACGTCCCGCGGCGCCCTTGGTGCGCGCGGCTTGGCGTGCCGCGGCCGAGCGCGACGTGGCGCCGCGGCGGCCGGCCGCGCGCTTGGCCTGTTTCGACAGCGCGCTGTGCGAGGCGGAGCTGCGCGGCTCGCGCTTCAGCACGCCTTCGACCGCGCGTGACACCCGCGGCTGGCGCTTGGTCTTGCGCCGGCCCTGGCCGGCCTCATAGGCGTATTTGGCGCTGCGCCGCGTGCTGGCCTTCGCCTTGCCCTTGCGCGGCGGCGGCAGATCGACGCCGGCGCGGCGAGCCTCGGAGAGGCCGATCGCGATCGCCTGTTGCGGCGATCTCGCGCCATGCTTGCCCTCGCGGATCTTGTCCATCTCCTCGCGGACGAACTCGCCGG
>JBLMWS010000195.1:0-15609 GCA_050257355.1 Gemmatimonas sp. | reverse complement strand
GCGCTGTAACCGGGCAAGGGTACGAAAAACCATGTGCGAAAAATGCACCCAAGATCAGCATCCTTCATTGGCGCCCTCGCGGCGCTCCGTCGTTCTGTTCGCGGCATCGGCGCTCGGCCTGCTGATGACCGACGCGGCCAGCGCCAAAGAGGCGAAAGCGCCGCCCAAACCGGAGAACGTGCTGTCGCCGGACGCTTCGCTGAAACGATTGATGGAAGGCAATGCGCGCTATGTTGAGGGCGTCGCGCGTCGCCACGACTTCAAGCACGAGAGGGAGGCGCTGGTCGGAGGCCAGAACCCCTACGCGGCGGTGTTGAGCTGCGCCGATTCCCGCATCGCGCCGGAATATGCTTTTGACAGCGGCCGCGGCGACCTCTTCGTCTGCCGCGTGGCGGGAAATTTCGCTGCCGAAGAAACGGTCGCCAGCATGGAATACACGGTCGCGGTGCTCAAAACGCCGCTGATCCTGGTGCTCGGCCACGACAATTGCGGCGCCGTCGATGCAACCATCAAATCGCTGAAGGACAACAAGCCGCTGCCGGGACACATTCCCTCGCTGGTGAGTGCGATCGCGCCGTCGGTGAAGGCCGCATCCCAGCAGAGCGGCGACGCGCTCGCCAACGCGATCCGGCAGAATGTGGTCGACAACGTCGCCAAGCTCAAATCGGCCACCCCCATCCTCAGCGCGGCCGTCGAGCAGAACAAGCTGAAAGTGGTCGGCGGCATCTATCGGCTTCGGACCGGCAAGGTCGAGCTGTTGAGCTGAAATATTCGGCCGCAGCGTTGGAACCGCCGATCACGCCCCGACGAACTCTCGGGCGTGACCAGCTGCCGGCGTTCGCCTCCAGGCCGCTCGGGAGCGCTTGGCCGGTGCAATTTATCTCTTGGGTCGGTCGCGCCGCCTTAATGCCAGCGCTTTTTATTCAAGTGATGTTCAGCTCCTGCCGGGCTGAATGCGCGGCATCCTGATTCACCAAGGCGTCAAAGCGATGAAACCGGCCAGAACCTTCCCGCTCCTCTCGTTTTGCATCCTTCTCGTTGCCGCCTTGTCGGCATGGGGCGGCCCTGCTGCCGCGCAGCAACAGGAAAAGCGGATCGCGCTCGTGGTCGGCAACAGCGCCTACGCCAAGGCGCCGCTCGCGACGGCCGCCAACGACGCCGGTCTGATTGCGCAGACCTTGCAGGCGGCCGGCTTCGACGTCATCGGCGCCCGCGATCTCGACGGCGACACGCTGCGCAAGAGCCTTCGCGATTTCGTCCAGAAGGCGGAAAGCTCAGGCGCGAACACCGTGGCGATGATCTACCTCGCCGGGTACGGCATGCAACTCGCCGGCGAAAACTACTTCATCCCGGTGGATTCCACGATCAACCGCGACACCGATATTCCGACCGAGGGCCTTCGGATCAGCGACTACACGCGCCAGCTTGCCGCGATTCCGTTGAAGGCGAGCATCGTGGTGCTGGATGCGGCCCGACCGCAGCCCTTCATCGAGGGCGGCGAGCAGATTGCAAGCGGGCTTGCCTTGGTCGAACCCGACAACAACATGCTGATCGCGTTCAACGCCGCGCCGGGCACCGTGGCACCCAGCGAGCAGGGGCCCTATGGAATTTACGCGCAATCCCTCGCCGAGATGATTCGCACCGGCGGGTTGTCGCTGCCGGATGTGTTCGATCGGCTGCGGCTGCGCGTCAACGAGGCGAGCAAGGGCGCGCAGGTGCCGTGGGATGCGCAGAAGATCCAGGCGCAGTTTGCATTTTTCGACCGCGCGCCCGACGCGCCCCCGGTGCAGGGACCGGCCGCCCAGGTCGCTGCGATCCGCGATCGGCCGATCCGCGACCTGTCGGTTCAGGATGCCTACACGGCGGCGCTCGAGCGCGACACCCTGCAAGGCTATGAGGACTTCGTCGTCGCGTTTCCGCGCGATCCTTTGGCCCGGCGGGTGAGGGCGATCATCGCCGCCCGCCGCGAGGCCATCACCTGGCGCCGCACCTATCTCGCCGACACCCCGCAAGCCTATTGGTCGTATTTGCATCGCTATCCGCACGGGCCGCACGCCTGGGATGCGCGGCGCCGGCTTGAGATCCTGAACGCCGCGCTGGAGCCTCCGCCGTCCTTTGCGATGATCGACTACGACATACCGCCGCCGCCTCCGGATGAGATCGTCTATGTCGATCGGCCCGTGCTCTATTTCGGCGATCCCGATTTCGACTTCGCGCCGCCGCCGCCGCCGCCGGTGTTTTTCCTGCCGCCGCCGCCGCCGGACTTCGTGGTGCTGCCGCCCCCGATTGCCCCGATCGGGCTCTTCATCCTGCCGCAACCCATGTTCGTGCCGATCCCGGTTTTCGTGCGGCCGCCGGTCTATGTCGCGCCGCCTGCCAACAACATCATCTTCAACAACATCCACAACACCACCGTCATCAACAACGTGATCAATCAGCCGCCGCCTCCAACGGCTGCGGCTGCGCCCGGCTCGCCGCAAGCGGCGGCCGCGGCAGCCAGCGGCGCGCATGTCGGCGCAGCCCCGCCGGTGCCGCCATCGGTCCGGCATCAGGCGACGTTGATCCAGCAGGGCAAGGCGCCGGTGCCGCGGAGCGCGACCGTTGTCCCGACCGCCAGACCAGGTGCGCCGCCGACGACGCCGGCCAACACGGCTCCCCATGTGCTGCCGCCGCAGCCCACGGTGCCAAAAGCAAATGCGCTCCCCGTCCCGGGCACTAAGGGCGTCCCGCCCGCGCCAGCGGCACCGGCCGGAGCCGGCCACCCCGCGCTATCTCCCAACACCAGGCTTGCGCCATCCCACGCACCAGCCGGGACCACGCAGGCGAAACCGGGTCCGGCCGGACGGCCCTCGACCAACGTGGCGCCCTCGGCCAATCTGGCACCGACCCTGAAGCCTGGTCAGCCGAATCATACCGTGACGCCGCCAAAGCCATCGGTGCAGATGCAGCCGAATCATGGGTTGCCCCAGGCTCCGGCTGCGACAGGACCGAAGCCCGGTGCGAGGCTAACCACGCCGCCGCCGCCCAGACCGAGCACAGCCCCCAGGCCACCTGTCACCACGCATGTGACGCCGCCGCCCCATCTCGCGCCTCCGCCCCGGGCTGCGGTCCATGCGCCCTCACCCCGGGCCGCGATCCATGCGCCCCCACCTGTGGTTCACGCGCCGCCGCCGGTCGTGCATGCGCCGCCTCCGGTTGCGCACGTGGCACCTCCGCCGCGACCGGCGCCGCCGCCGGTCATGCACGCGCCGCCTCCGGTGGCCCATGCGGCACCGCCGCCACCTCGTCCTGCACCGCCGCCGAGGCCTGCTGTGGCGCCGGCCAAGAAATGCCCGCCGAACCAGCCCAGATGCTGAACGGAGCGCGGTGAAAGGGGCGGTCCTGGCTCGATCAGGACCGACGCACCCTTCGTGAAGATGAAAGGGGGCTGGGGCGGCCAGGGCGAGATTGGCTCGAAAGCCCCCTTGACTCCGGCCGGCCGATCACGCGGAACGGCCTTATTTCCTTGCTTCTGGCCGAAATCGCGCTATATAGCCGGCCATCTCACACGGAAACATGGCTGTCGAAGGCCGTCCGGTGGCAACCGGGCCCTAGGGCTCGTTTGCTCACACGTTTCCGGAGGAACCAACCGGAGAATCAAACCTATGGCGCTACCCGATTTCAACATGCGCCAGCTGCTCGAGGCTGGCGTACATTTCGGTCACCAATCGCATCGCTGGAATCCGAAAATGGCACCGTTCAT
Source organism: Gemmatimonas sp. (assembly GCA_050257355.1). Lineage (GTDB taxonomy): Bacteria > Pseudomonadota > Alphaproteobacteria > Rhizobiales > Xanthobacteraceae > Bradyrhizobium. The sequence continues at coordinate 11,867 of JBLMWS010000195.1, read as the reverse complement.
TTTCGGCAGCCGCAACAACATCCACATCATCGATCTCGCCCAGACCGTGCCGATGCTGCACCAGGCCTTGCAGGCAGTGAGCGACACGGTAGCCAAGGGCGGCCGCATTCTGTTCGTCGGCACCAAGCGGCAGGCGCAGGACAACGTCGCCGATGCAGCCAAGCGTTCCGCGCAATATTTCGTCAATTCGCGCTGGCTCGGCGGCACGCTGACCAATTGGAAGACCATCTCCGCCTCGATCAAGCGGCTGCGGCATCTGGATGAGGTGCTCGCCTCCGGCGAGGCCAGCTCCTACACCAAGAAGGAGCGGCTGACGCTGCAGCGCGAGCGCGACAAGCTCGACCGTTCGCTCGGCGGCATCAAGGACATGGGCGGTCTTCCCGACATGATCTTCGTGATCGACACCAACAAGGAAGACATCGCGATCCAGGAGGCGCAGCGGCTCAACATTCCGGTTGCCGCCATCGTCGACACCAATTCGGATCCGAAGGGCATCACCTATGTGGTGCCTGGCAATGACGACGCCGGCCGCGCGATTTCGCTTTACTGCGACCTGATTGCGCGGGCCGCGATCGACGGCATCTCGCGTGCGCAGGGCGACGCCGGCATCGACATCGGTGCCGCTGCGGAGCCCGTCGCCCAGGAAATCCCGACTGCGCCGCAGGCGTCCAGCTTCCAGGGCCTTCCCGGGCCACGCGGAACAGCCGACGACCTCAAGAAGTTGCCGGGCGTGTCGGGCGCGATCGAGAAGAAGCTCAACGACCTCGGCGTGTTCCATTATTGGCAGCTGGCCGAGCTCAATCGCGATACCGCGCATCAGATCGGCGAAGAGGTCGGGCTGCCGAGCCGTGCCGAGGCCTGGGTTGCGCAGGCCAAGAAGCTGACCGCGGAAGCGGAGTAAGGGCGCGAGAGCCGGTCGTTTTTCGGCTCTCATAGACGAACTAAGTTCCTGGTGGCCGGGCGGCGTGGCGAGTGAGCCGCGCCGCATTTGGTCCGGACAGGTAAAAGGAAATCAGCAATGGCTACAATCACCGCAGCGATGGTCAAGGACCTGCGCGAGTCGACGGGCGCGGGAATGATGGATTGCAAAGCCGCGCTCACCGAGACGGGCGGCGACATGACGGCTGCGCAGGATTGGCTGCGGAAGAAGGGCCTGTCGAAGGCTGCGAAGAAGGCCGGCCGCGTCGCTGCAGACGGGCTGATCGGCGCGCTCACCAAGGGCACCAAGGGTGTGGTGGTCGAGGTCAATTCGGAGACCGACTTCGTCGCGCGCAACGAGCAGTTCCAGGGGCTGGTCAAGATGATCGCCCAGGTCGCGCTCGACGTCGGCGCCGATGTCGAGAAGATCAAAGCCGCAAAGGTCGGCAGCGTCACGGTTGAGACTGCGATTGCGGATGCGATCGCAACCATCGGCGAGAACATGACGCTCCGCCGCGCCGCTGCGCTCGAGGTTGCCGAAGGCGTGGTCTCGCATTACGTCCACGGCGCCGTGGTTGAAGGCGCCGGCAAGATGGGCGTCATCGTTGCGCTGGACTCGGCCGGCAAGACCGATGAGCTCGCCGCACTCGGCCGTCTCTTTGCCATGCACGTCGCGGCCACCAACCCGCAGGCGCTGGACCCGGCCGGTCTCGATCCCGAAGTGGTCAAGCGCGAGAAGGACGTGCTGGCCGACAAATACCGTCAGCAGGGCAAGCCTGAGAACGTGATCGAGAAGATCGTCGATTCCGGCCTGAAGACATTCTACAAAGAGGTCTGCCTGCTGGAGCAGGCCTCGATCCACGCCGAGCACGGCGGCAAGTCGGTTGCGCAGGTGCTGAAAGAAGTTGAGGGCAAGGTCGGCGCGCCGGTGAAGATCGCGGGCTTTGTGCGTTATGCTCTGGGCGAGGGAATCGAGCGGCAGGAAAGCGATTTCGCTGCTGAAGTCGCGGCCGCCAGCGGCAAGAAGTAGCCGTTGATGCTCCCGGCGTTCGCGCCGGAAGCGCCCGCAAGCGAAAGCGAATGCGAAATGGCTGAGCCGATCTATCGTCGCGTGGTGATCAAGCTGTCGGGCGAATATCTCGCCGGCAGCCAATCCTTCGGGATCGATCATCCGACCATCGATCGGATCGCCTCCGATCTGATCGCCGCCCGGAAGCTTGGCTGCGACGTCGCAGTGGTGGTTGGCGGCGGCAACATGGTGCGCGGCATGGACGTCTCCGCCCGCGGCATGTCGCGGCCGACCGGCGACACGATGGGCATGCTCGCGACGGTCATGAACTGTCTCGCTCTCGAGGCTGCGATCGAGGGCAAGGGCGCGCCGGCCAAGGCGCTGTCGGCCTTCGTCATGCCCGAGATCTGCGAATTGTTCACCCGCGGTGCGGCGCACAAATACCTGGCCGAAGGGCGCATCGTCCTGCTCGGCGGAGGAACGGGCAACCCGTTCTTCACCACCGACACCACGGCTGTGCTGCGCGCGGCCGAGATCGATGCACAGGCGGTGTTCAAGGCCACCAATGTCGACGGGGTCTACAGCGCCGATCCGAAGAAGGATCCTTCCGCCAAGCGATTCGAGCGGTTGACGCACACCCAGGCCATCGAGGGCGGCTACAAGGTGATGGACGCGACCGCATTCGCGCTTGCCCGCGAGACGTCGCTGCCTATCATCGTGTTCTCGATCGCCGAGCCCGGTTCAATCAGCGCGATGCTGCAGGGCACCGGACGCGGGACCATTGTTGCCGGCTAGTTCCTGACGGTTCGCGCTGCTGCCTCCGGCCGACGGGCCCTGAGTGGAATTTGACAAGACGGGAGAGCGTTATGCCCACGGGTAAGTTCGACATCAACGAATTGAAGCGCCGCATGCAGGGCGCGACCCAGTCGCTCAAGCACGAATTGAGCGGGTTGCGCACGGGGCGCGCCTCCGCGTCGATGCTGGAGCCGGTGCAGGTCGATGCCTATGGCTCGCACATGCCGCTGAACCAGCTCGCGACCGTGAGCGTGCCCGAGCCGCGCATGATCTCGGTGCAGGTCTGGGACAAGTCGATGGTCAAGGCGGTCGAAAAGGCGATCATCGATTCCAATCTCGGATTGACGCCGGCCACCGAAGGGCAGGTGCTGCGGCTGCGGATCCCCGAATTGAACGAGGAGCGGCGCAAGGAACTGGTAAAGGTTGCGCATAAGTACGCGGAAGCCGCGCGTGTGGCGGTCAGGCATGTACGGCGCGATGGGTTGGACCTCGCCAAGAAGCTCGAGAAGAACCACGAGATTTCCGAAGACGATCAGGAGCGCTTGGCCGCCGAGGTGCAGAAGGCGACCGACGGGACGATCTCCGAGATCGATCAGCTGCTGGCGGCCAAGGAAAAAGAAATCCTCACGGTTTGAAGGATCCTTCCATGTCCAACGCCGCCGTCTCCGTCAGGGAAGGAGCGGGCCGATCCGACGGTCCGTTGCACGTGGCCCTCATCATGGACGGCAATGGACGCTGGGCGGCGGCCCGCGGTCTGCCGCGCGCGGAAGGGCATCGCCGCGGCGTTGAGGCGCTGCGGCGGGTGGTTCGTGCGGCACATGAACTCGGTATCCGCTATCTCACCATCTTCTCCTTCAGCTCGGAAAACTGGTCGCGGCCGGCCAGCGAAATCGGTGATCTGTTCGGGCTATTACGCCGCTTCATCCGCAACGATCTGGCAACGCTGCACCGCGACGGCGTAAGGGTGCGGGTGATCGGCGAACGCGAGGGGCTCGACGGGGATATCTGCGCGCTTCTGAACGAAGCCGAGGAGCTGACGCGCAACAATACGCGCCTCACCCTTGTGGTGGCCTTCAACTATGGATCGCGGCAGGAAATCGCGCGCGCCGCGCAGCGTCTGGCGCGCGAGGTCGCGGAAGGCAAGCGCGATCCCGATACGATCGATGCCGATGTGCTCGGGCAATATCTCGACACGCCCGACATCCCCCATCCCGACCTGATGATCCGCACCAGCGGCGAGCAACGGCTGTCGAATTTCTTGATGTGGCAGGCGGCCTATAGCGAACTCGTGTTCGTGCCGATCCATTGGCCGGACTTCGACAAGGCCGCGCTCGAGGGCGCGATTGCCGAATATGCCAGGCGGGAGCGCCGGTTCGGCGGCCTGGTTGCGAAGACTGCATCGTGAGCGAGAAAGAGGCCGTGCCGGCACTTGCCGGGCCACCGTCACGCAATCTTCTGATGCGCATTCTGGCCGCCGCGGTGCTGGTGCCGCTGACGCTCGTGTGTGCCTATCTGGGCGGCTGGCTCTGGGCCGCCTTGGTCACCTTGGCCGTGATCGGCCTGGACATCGAATGGCTGATGGTGGTCGGCGCCGGCGGCGAGGTGCGCAGCGTCGCCGCTGGCGCCATTGCGCTGGCGTTGAGCGGCGTGTGCCTGGCACTCGGCAGGCTCGAGGCCGCGTTGTTCGTGTCGTTGTTGGGCGTGGTCGGGATCGCGCTTCTGTCGACGCGCCGCGGCTGGAGCGTTGCGGGATTTATCTATGCCGCTGCCGCGCAATTCGCGGCGATAGGCGTGCGTGCCGATCCCGAGATGGGCTTCGTCGCGCTGACCTTCGTGCTCTTGATCGTCTGGGCGACCGACATCGGGGGCTATTTCGCCGGACGAGGCATCGGCGGTCCGAAGCTCTGGCCGCGGGTCAGTCCGAACAAGACCTGGGCGGGGGCCATCGGCGGGTTTGCGGGAAGCCTCGTGGTGGCGGGCGGATTTGCCGCATCCGGCCTCGGCAGGACCCTGCCGCTGCTTGCGGTGGCCGGAGTGTTGTCGATTGCCGGCCAGCTCGGCGATCTCTTCGAGTCTGCGGTCAAACGTCGGTTCGGGGTCAAGGATTCCAGTCATCTGATCCCCGGCCATGGCGGGTTGATGGACCGGCTGGACAGCATGGTCGCTGCGCTGGTCCTGGCCATGATTTTCGGATTTTTGCGGCACGGCATGGATGGCGTCGGCCGCGGTCTTATGGTTTGGTGAAACGATGAGTGCTGTTCCATTGCGTAACAACAAGACAGCCGGGTCGGCGGTGCGCAGCGTCACCGTGCTTGGTGCGACCGGATCGATCGGCGACAGCACGATGGATTTGTTGCGCGGTGCGCGCGACCGCTTCCGGGTGGAGGCGCTGACCGGCAACAGCAACGTGCAGGGGCTGGCAAAGCTCGCCAAGGAATTCGGCGCCCGTTTTGCGGCCGTTGCGGATCCCGCTCGGCTGAGCGAATTGCGCGAGGCGCTCGCCGGTACCGGCATCGAATGTGGTGCGGGCGAGGGCGCCGTCACCGAGGCGGCGGCGCGGCCGGCGGATTGGGTGATGGCCGCGGTCTCCGGTGCGGCCGGATTGAAGCCCGCGCTCGCGGCGGTCGATCGCGGGGCGACGGTGGCGCTTGCCAACAAGGAGTGCCTGGTCTGCGCCGGCGATTTCTTCATGCAGCGTGCCGCAAAGGCCGGTGCCTGCATCCTGCCGGCGGACTCCGAACATAATGCGCTGTTTCAGGCGCTCGCCTCCGGTAATCGCGAGGAGCTGGTGCGTGTCATCATCACGGCTTCCGGCGGGCCGTTTCGGACCTGGCCGCGCGCCGACATCGAGCAGGCGACGCTCGCGGAGGCCCTGAAGCATCCGAACTGGAGCATGGGACAGAAGATCACCATCGATTCCGCGTCGATGATGAACAAGGGCCTGGAGGTCATCGAGGCCTCCTACCTGTTCGCGCTGAAGCCCGAAGAGATCGACGTGCTGGTCCACCCGCAATCCATCATTCACGGCATGGTTGAGTTTTCCGATCGCTCGGTGGTCGCCCAGCTCGGTACGCCCGACATGCGCATCCCGATCGCGCATTGTCTGGGCTGGCCGGAACGCATCAAGGGGCCCTCGGCGAAACTCGATCTTGCCAAGATCGGCCAGCTGACATTCGAGGCGCCTGACTTCGAGCGCTTCCCCGGCCTTCGCCTGGCCTACGAGGCGCTGCGCATGGGCCGGGGCATGACGACCGTGTTCAACGCAGCGAACGAAATCGCCGTTGCCGCCTTCATCGCCGGCCAGATCAAATTCGGCGCGATTGCGCGTCTGGTCGAGGCAACGATGGAGGCGTGGGGTCGTTCTACGAATCTGGCCCCGTTGGCCTCGGCCGATGACGCCATCGCTGTTGACTATAACGCGCGAAAGAGAGCTGCCTCCCTCTTGCCTCAAATTGCCTTAAAGGCATCCTAGAGGGTCGAGGACGGGGCCTCAGGCTCTGCTTGAGGGGAATCGGATGTCCGAATTTTTTCTGCATGGTTTCAGTACGTTAGGACATGGCTTCGTCGGCTACGTCATCCCCTTCCTGTTCGTTCTCACCATCGTCGTTTTCTTTCACGAACTCGGTCATTTTTTGGTCGCTCGTTGGGCCGGCGTGAAAGTGCTGGCGTTCTCGCTCGGCTTCGGGCCCGAACTCGTCGGCTTCAATGACCGGCATGGGACGCGCTGGAAGATTTCGGCAGTGCCGCTCGGCGGCTACGTGAAGTTCTTCGGGGACGATTCCGAGGCGTCCACGCCGTCCGCTCAGGCGCTCGCCAATATGACGGAGGAGGAGCGCGCCGGCAGCTTCCACCATAAGAAGGTCGGTCCGCGTTCGGCCATCGTCGCCGCCGGCCCGATGGCGAATTTCGTGCTGGCGGTGGTGATCTTCACCTGCCTGTTCACGTTCTTCGGCAAGCCGTCGACCACCGCGCGCGTCGACAAGGTGGAGGCCAATAGCCCCGCGGCGGCCGCCGGTTTCCAGGTGGGTGATGTCGTGCTGTCGATCGACGGCAGCAAGATCGACAGCTTCAACGACATGCAGCAGATCGTCAGCACCCATCCGGGCGAGCCGATGACCTTCACGGTCAAACGCGGCAACACCACCGTGACGCTGCACGGCACGCCGCAATTAAGGGAAGTGAAAGACCCGTTTGGGAATGTACATCGGCAGGGGCTGCTGGGCATCACGCGGCAGACGGCGGCGGGAGAGGTCCTGACTGAGCGCGTCGATCCGGTCACCGCGCTCGGTCTTGCGGTGAAGCAGACCTGGTTCGTGATCCATCAAACGCTCTCTTATATCGGCGGGGTGTTCACAGGGCGCCAGGCGGCGGATCAGGTCGGCGGTCCCTTGCGGATCGCCCAGATCTCCGGCCAGGTCGCCGCGATCGGAGGTTGGACCGGGTTGATCCAGCTGGCGGCGATACTCTCGATTTCGATCGGGTTGTTGAATTTGTTCCCGGTTCCACTGCTCGATGGCGGTCATCTTTTGTTCTATGCGGTGGAGGCGGTGCGGGGCCGGCCTTTGTCGGAACGGGCGCAAGAAATGGGGTTCCGAATCGGGCTCGGTTTGGTTCTGATGTTGATGGTATTTGCGACCTACAACGACGTTCTGCACCTGGCGCCATCGTGAAACGGCTTTTTTGTGGCGTTGCCTATTGGCAACGCCTTGGAATGAAAATGGAATTGCAGCGCCTTGGGCCGTTTGCCGCCTCGGTGAAACTGGCTAGAAGCAGGATGATGAAGCGAATCTGTCGGGGCGCTGGAGTGCGCTCCGGCATTGGAATGACAAGGGCGCGTTGGGCATGATGTTTGGAATGCGAGTGCGGGGGGGCATGCTCGCCGCCCTGATCATGTTCGCCGTGCCGGTGGCTGCCGCGCTGGGGGCTGCTCTTGCGTCTTCTCCGGCCGTCGCCGAGACCGTGGCCTCAATTCAGGTCGAAGGTAACCGGCGTGTCGAAGCCGATACTATCCGCTCTTATTTCAAGGCCGGGCCCAACGGTCAGTTGGACGCGGCGGCGGTCGACGATGGCCTGAAAGCACTGATCGAGACTGGCCTGTTCCAGGACGTCAAGGTCAACCGTGTCGGCGGCCATCTGGTGGTCTCGGTGATCGAAAACCCGGTGATCAACCGCGTCGCGTTCGAGGGCAACAAGAAGATCAAGGACGAGCAGCTCGCGGCCGAGATCCAGTCCAAGCCACGCGGCACCTTCTCGCGGCCGACGGTCCAATCCGATACCCTGCGCATCGCCGAGATCTATCGCCGTTCGGGTCGCTATGACGTGCATGTGACGCCCGAGATGATCGAGCAGCCCAATAATCGCGTGGACCTCGTCTTCCAGATCACCGAAGGGCCGAAGACCGGCGTCAAGTCGATCGAGTTCGTCGGCAACAATTACTATTCGTCCTATCGCCTGAGGGACGTGATCAAGACCCGCGAGTCGAACTTCCTGAGCTTCCTCGGCAATGCCGACGTCTACGATCCGGACCGCGTCGAGGCCGACCGTGACCTGATCCGCCGCTTTTATCTGAAGCATGGCTTTGCGGACGTGCAAGTCGTGGCGGCGTTGACCGAATACGATCCGCAGAAGAAGGGCTTCCTGGTCACCTTCAAGATCGAGGAAGGCCAGCAATACCGGGTCGCCTCGGTCAAATTCGAATCGAGCATTCCCAACTTCAATCCCAATGCGCTGTCGAGCTTCTCCTACGTGTCGGTCGGCGCGCTCTACAACGCCGAAGCCGTGGAGAAGTCGGTCGAGGCGATGCAGATCGAAGCCTCGCGGCGCGGCTACGCATTCGCCGTGGTGCATCCGCGCGGCGACCGCGATTTCGACCACCATACCGTGTCGATCGTGTTCTCGGTGGATGAGGGACCGCGGGTCTACATCGAACGCATCAACATCCGCGGCAACACCCGCACCCGGGACTACGTGATCCGCCGCGAGTTCGATATCGCCGAAGGCGACGCCTACAACCGGGCGCTGGTCGATCGCGCCGAACGGCGACTGAAGAACCTCGACTTCTTCAAGACCGTGAAGATCACCACGGAGCCGGGCTCGTCCAGCGACCGCGTGATTCTGGACGTCGACCTCGAAGAGAAGTCGACGGGCGACTTCTCGGTGTCGGGCGGCTATTCCACCACGGACGGCGCGCTGGGCGAGGTGAGCATCTCCGAGCGGAACTTGCTCGGCCGCGGTCTGTTCGCCAAGGCGGCCGTGACCTACGGCCAGTATGCGCGCGGCCTGTCGCTCTCGTACGTCGACCCCTATTTCTTGGACTATCGCATCGCGCTGGGTCTGGATGCCTACTACCGCGAGCAGATGTCGAACTCCTACATCGCGTATGGCACCAAGACCATCGGCTTCAGCCCACGGCTCGGCTTGCAGTTGCGCGAAGACCTGTCCTTGCAGTTGCGCTATTCGATCTACAAGCAGACGATCTCGCTGCCCTACTATCTCGATAACTGTAACAACAATCCGAACAACGCGTCGCTGGCGTTCAACCCGTCGCCGGCCTGGGTGCAGGCAAATGGCGGCAACGGCGGTGCCGGAAGCGCGTTGGCGAATTCGCTGGGCGCGGCGGATGCGTCGGGAATCGGGCTGTGGTGCTACAGCGACGGCGAAGCTTCGCTCCCGGTGCGTAAGGAGCTGTCCCAGGGCGGTTCGCTCACCTCTGCGCTCGGTTATTCGCTGGACTACAACACGCTGGACAACAACAAGAACCCGACTGACGGTCTCTTGGTCGACTTCCGGCAGGATTTTGCCGGTGTCGGCGGCGACGTGACCTATCTGAAGAACCAGTTCGACGCGAAGTATTACACCCCGCTGGTGTCGGATATCGTCGGCCTGATTCATCTGCAGGCGGGCATGCTGAACAAGATCGGCAACAACGAACTGCGCATGCTCGATCACTTCCAGATGGGACCGAACCTTGTCCGCGGCTTCGCGCCGAACGGCATCGGTCCGCGCGACATCAATCCCTATGGCACGATGGACGCGCTGGGCGGCACCAAGTACTGGGGCGCTTCGTTCGAACTGCAGATGCCGTTCTGGTTCCTGCCCAAGGAAGTGGGCTTGAAGGGTGCAGTCTATGCCGATGCCGGTGGCCTGTATGACTACCAGGGGCCGACCACTTGGGCTGCGACCGGCGAAATCACGACACCACAGAATTCGAACTGCATCCGGCCGATTCAAGCCAACATGCCGGGAGGACCTAGCCCCGGTACCTGTACGGGCCTGGTCTACGACAACGGCAATGTCGTGCGGTCGTCGGTCGGTGTTGGTCTGATTTGGCAGTCGCCGTTCGGCCCGCTGCGCTTCGACTATGCGGTGCCGTTGACCAAGGGCAAGTATGACCGCGTGCAGGAGTTCAGGTTTGGCGGTGGCACCAGCTTCTGATCTGGTGCATCGCGAAAACTGCGACGGAGGGAATGGCGCACCCAAGATTCTTCGAGCAACCCCGGTCATCGACGCTGGCTGAACTCGCCGCGTTGACCGGGGCCCATTTGGTCGATCCCTTGCGGGCCGAGCAAAAGGTGAGGGGACTGGCGTCGCTCGACGAAGCCGGCCCTATGCATTTGGCCTTCTTCGACAATCTCAAATACGCCGACCAACTCGCGTCGACCAAGGCCGGCGCGGTCGTGGTCAGCGCGCGGTTTGAAGCGCGCGTGCCGCCTCATGTGGCGGTGCTGCGGGCCAAGCAGCCTTTCCGTGCTTTCGTGCTGATCGCGCGCGAACTGCACCAGGATACGCTGCGGCCGCAGTCTTGGTTTGGTCGCGATACCATAGCACCTTCTGCCGTCATTGATCCGACGGCACGGCTGGAGGACGGCGTCATCGTCGAGCCGCTGGCTGTCATCGGGCCGAATGTCGAAATCGGCTCGGGGACCGTGATCGGCGCTGGCGCTGTCATCGGCGCGGACGTCAAGATCGGCCGCGACTGCAATGTCGGCGCGCACTGCGCCATTCAGTGCGCCCTGATCGGCAATAGCGTCCTGATCCACCCCGGCTGCAACATCGGCCAGGATGGCTACGGCTTCGTGTTTTTCGGCCCCGAAGGTCACCTGAAGGTGCCGCAGACCGGGCGGGTCCTGATCCAGAACGACGTCGAGATCGGCGCGGGAACCACCATCGACCGCGGCAGTTTGCGTGACACCGTGATCGGCGAGGGCACCAAAATCGACAACCAGGTCCAAATCGGTCACAATGTGAGCATCGGCAGACGCTGCCTGCTCGCGGCCCAGATCGGGCTCGCAGGCAGCTTGACGATCGGGGACAATGTGGCGATCGGCGCGAAAGCCGGGCTGAACAACCACATCAAGATCGGCGACGGCGCCCAGATCGCGGCGATGAGCGCGGTGAAGGACGACATTCCCGCCAATGCGCGGTGGGGTGGTCACCTGGCCAGGCCGACGAAGCAGTGGTTCCGGGAGGTGCTTGCGCTGGAGCGTCTGGCGCGTGGCGATAGGTCCGATCCCAAGGGGGATTCCACGAGTGATCTGAAGGGCGAAGGGCAAGAGTAATGGAGGAGGCACCGGTCAAGTTCGAGACGGTCGACATCAACGACATCCTCAACACCCTTCCGCACCGCTACCCGATGCTCTTGATCGATCGGGTCATCAAGATCCGCACCGATTTCAGCGGCATCGGCATCAAGAACGTGACCTTCAACGAGCCGACATTTGCCGGGCACTTTCCCGACCGTCCCGTCTATCCCGGCGTGATGATGATCGAGGCCATGGCGCAGACCGCCGGCGTGATCGGCATCAGGTCGGTGGAAGGTACCGAAAAGCCGCGCGCGGTTTATTTCCTGACCATCGACAAGTGCAAATTCCGCAAGCCCGTGCTTCCGGGTGACACCATCGAGTACCACATGCGGCTGATCAACCGGCGCAAGGCGATGTGGTGGTTTCACGGCGACGCCAAGGTCAACGGGACCGTCGTGGCCGAGGCGGACGTCGGTGCCATGCTGACGGATTGATCCGGCTCGAACGCTCGTCCCCGCGCGCACAGCTACGCCGTTTGTCGCTGGAGGTGCTCCGTCGGTACGGGGCGTTAGGAGAGGGGCGGCCTTGGCACGTGCTTCGGCTGAGATCGCAACAGGGCGTAA
>JBLMWS010000194.1:0-16367 GCA_050257355.1 Gemmatimonas sp. | reverse complement strand
GCGCGCTCGCTTTGAGGACTTCCTGTCGACGCCAGCATGCAGAAATTTCGCCGATTCCGAATTTCGGATTCTGCGTGTGGTCTGTGCATCCCGCTTCGACACGAGGGTCGATTCCGGAGCGACGAAGCCGAATCTCGAGGTCCTGGGTTCGCGCGCCGCGCGCCCGGAACGAGGACGGGCATAGGGATGGAACCTGTGGGTCGGGCTGCAATCCCCAATCCCCACCATATCTTGCATAAAAATCCGGTTCCAACCGCAAGTGCTTGGCCATGGCCCGGCGATGTGGTAATCGGGCGGACCTGCTTCCGCTCCTCTACCAAGACCGACCGTAACCACTCCTAACTGGTTGCGGCGGTGGAGATATTTCCCGATGACGTCCAGTGCCAAGACTGCCTCAGCTCCCGATTCCTTCTTCAACGCGACGCTCTCCGAGGCCGATCCCGAGATCGCAGCCGCAATCAAGGGCGAACTTGGCCGGCAGCGCCACGAGATCGAGCTGATCGCGTCGGAAAACATCGTCAGCCGCGCCGTGCTGGAAGCACAGGGCTCGGTGATGACCAACAAATACGCCGAGGGCTATCCCGGCGCCCGCTATTATGGCGGGTGCGAATGGGTGGACGTCGCCGAGACGCTGGCGATCGAGCGTGCCAAGAAGCTGTTCGGCGCGAATTTCGCCAATGTCCAGCCCAACTCCGGTAGCCAGATGAACCAGGCCGTGTTCCTGGCGCTGCTGCAGCCCAGCGACACCTTCATGGGCCTCGACCTCGCCGCCGGCGGCCATCTCACTCACGGCTCGCCCGTCAACATGTCCGGCAAGTGGTTCAAGGCTTCGCACTACACCGTGCGTCGCGAGGACCAGCTCATCGACATGGACGCGGTGGCGAAGCAGGCCGAGCAGGTGAAGCCGAAGCTGATCATTGCCGGCGGCTCCGCCTATTCGCGCGCATGGGACTTCAAGCGCTTCCGCGAGATCGCCGATCAGGTCGGCGCCTATCTCTTGGTCGACATGGCGCATTTTGCCGGTCTTGTCGCCGGCGGCGTGCACGCCTCGCCGGTGCCGTACGCCCACGTCACGACCACGACCACGCACAAATCGCTGCGTGGTCCGCGCGGCGGCCTGATTTTGTGGAACGACGAGAGCCTGACCAAGAAGCTCAACTCGGCGATCTTCCCGGGCCTGCAGGGTGGCCCCTTGATGCATGTGATCGCCGCCAAGGCGGTGGCGTTCGGGGAAGCGTTGCGGCCGGACTTCAAGGTCTACGCGAAGAACGTCGTCGAGAATGCCAAGGCGCTGGCGGAAACGTTGCGCGGCCACGGGCTCGACATCGTTTCGGGCGGCACCGACAACCATCTGATGCTGGTCGACCTCCGCCCCAAAGGGCTGAAGGGCAACGCGTCGGAAAAATCGCTGGTGCGGGCCGGCATCACCTGCAACAAGAACGGCATTCCGTTCGACCCCGAGACCCCCTTCGTCACTTCCGGCCTTCGGCTGGGCACGCCGGCCACCACCACCCGCGGCTTTGGCGTCGCCGAGTTCAAGCAGGTCGGCGGCATGATCGCCGAGGTGCTCAACGCCATTGCCCAATCGCAGGACGGCAAGGCGCCGCTTGTGGAGAGTGCGATGAAGGAGCGCGTGCGGCAGCTCACCGACCGTTTCCCGATTTATCAATAGGACCTCATCCGGATGCGCTGCCCGAGCTGCAACAGTCTCGATACGCAGGTGAAGGACTCCCGTCCGACCGAGGACTCGTCCGTGATCCGGCGGCGGCGCGTCTGCATCGCCTGCAATTTCCGTTTCACCACTTTCGAGCGCGTGCAGCTGCGCGAGCTCACGGTGATCAAGCGCAACGGCCGCCGCGTGCCGTTCGATCGCGACAAGCTGGTGCGCTCGGTGCAGATTTCCCTGCGCAAGCGGCCGGTGGAGCCGGAGCGGGTGGAAAAGATGGTCTCCGCCATCGTGCGCGAGCTCGAGAGCGCGGGTGAGGCCGAGGTGTCGTCGGAGGCGATCGGCGAGATCGTGATGGAGCATCTGCGCACGCTCGATGATGTTGCCTATGTCCGCTTCGCTTCGGTCTACCGCAATTTTCGCGAGGCCAAGGATTTCGAAGCCGTGCTCGGCGAGCTCTCCGGCGAGGACGAGGCGCGGATCGTCCCGATGCGCAAATGATCTTCCGCATTCTGGAAGATCAGCTCGCGCAGAGAGCTCGCGACGCGCAGGAAGCCGACCGCCGCTTTATGCAGCTCGCGCTTGTCCTTGGCCGGCGCGGCTTGGGGCGCACCTGGCCGAACCCGGCCGTCGGCGCCGTGGTGGTCAAGGACGGCATCATTGTCGGGCGCGGCTGGACCCAACCCGGCGGGCGTCCGCATGCCGAGCCGATCGCCCTGCAGCGCGCCGGACAGGCCGCGCGCGGCGCTACGCTCTATGTGACGCTCGAACCCTGTTCGCACATCGGCAAGTCGCCACCCTGTACCGACGCCGTGATCGCGTCCGGCGTTGCGCGCGTCGTGGCGGCAATCGAGGATCCCAACCCTGAAGTTGCGGGGCAGGGTTTTGCGAAACTGCGCGCCGCAGGTATCGCGGTCGATATCGGGCTGGAAGCAAAGGAAGCTGCCTACGCCCATGCCGGCCATTTTCGTCGTATCAGGGATCATCGCCCGCATGTGATCCTCAAACTGGCAGTTTCCGCGGACGACAAGATCGGCGCATCCGGCCGCAGGCCGGTCGCCATCACCGGCGAAGCGGCCGGCAGGCGCGTGCATCTGTTGCGGGCGGAGAGCGATGCCATTCTGGTCGGCATCGGGACCGTGCGGGCGGACGATCCGCTGTTGACCTGTCGCTTGCCCGGCATGGAGACACGCTCGCCGGTGCGGGTAGTGCTGGACCGGGCATTGCGCATTCCGGGCGACAGCCGCCTGTTGCATTCGGCGCGCGAGACGCCGCTCTGGGTGGTGACCTCGGAATTGGCAGAAGCCCCGGCTGCCGCAAAACTGGGCGCAGCCGGCGCGCAGGTGATGCGGGTGCCGCCGGCGACCGCCGCGGGGCTCGATCTAAGGTTGGTGCTGCGCATGTTGGCGGACAAGGGCATCACGCGGCTATTGGTCGAGGGCGGCAGCCGCGTCGCCGCGTCCTTCGTTGCCGCCGACCTTGTCGACGAGGCCTGGCTGCTGCGCGCACCTGAGGCGATCGGCGAGGGCGGCGTGAGCGCGCTGGACGCATTGCCGCTCACCGCCATCACGCAGTCGCCCGTGTTTCGGGTTCGTGCTAGCGAGAACCTGGGCAAAGACAATCTCACCATCTACGAGCGCGCCTGATGTTTACCGGCATAGTCACCGATATCGGCGAGATCGTCGCGCTGAAGCCTACCGCGCAGGGGCAGTTGCATCGTCTGCGCATCGCCTGCCATTACGATCGCGCAACCATCGCCGATGGTGCCTCGATCGCCTGCAATGGCGTGTGCCTGACGGTGGTTGCTTCCGGCCTCGAGGGCGGCAAGACCTGGTTCGACGTCGATGCCGCCGCCGAAACCCTGCGCCTGACCACGGCAAAGCGTTGGGCGGTCGGCACCAGGCTCAATCTGGAGCGTGCGCTCAAAATCGGCGACGAACTTGGCGGCCATCTCGTCGCCGGGCATGCCGATGGGGTCGCGACCATCCTGAGCCGCGAGGAGCTGCCAGACATGGCACGCATCGAGCTCGGCACCACCCGGGAGTTGGCGCGCTTCATCGCCCCGAAAGGCTCGGTGACGCTGGATGGTGTTTCGCTCACGGTCAACACGGTGCACGACACGGCATTCTCCGTGCTGATCATCCCGCACACGCTCAATGTCACGATCTTGTCGGATTGGCGCGCCGGTGGCGAGGTCAACATCGAGGTCGACCTGATGGCGCGCTATGCGGCCAGACTTGCGGAGATGAAGTGAGGCTTGGCCTCGGAGTTGGCCTTGGCCTTGGCTTTGCGGATGGCTGCGCCTAAAAGGTCCCCGACCGGCAACTCGTTTGGAATTGGTAATCGAATGGCAGACGCGCGACGCGCACCGTTGAAGGATCAGACCGACATCTCGGGAGCGCGCGCCCTGATCGTCGAAGCGCGCTTCTATGACGACATTCAGGATGCGTTGCTCGAGGGCGCCGTTGCCGAATTGAAGGCGGCCGGCGTCGCGCACGACGTGATCACGGTTCCCGGCGCACTGGAGATTCCTGCGGCGATCGCGATCGCGGTCGATGCGGCGGAAAAGAGGGGAAAGCCCTATGATGCCGCGATCGCCTTGGGATGCGTGATCCGGGGCGACACCATTCACTTCGAGATCGTGTCGATGGAATCCTCGCGCGCGTTGATGGATCTCGCGGTGGCGCGGAAACTTCCGCTCGGCAATGGCATTCTCACCGTCAACACTGAAGCGCAGGCCTGGGCGCGGGCGCGCGCCAGCGAACTCAACAAGGGCGGCGACGCCGCGCGCGCCGCGCTGGCGATGCTGCGCATCAAACGCCGCCTCGCGAAATCGTAAGTCATGGCCGAGAACAGCAAACAGCGGACCAGCGGGTTGGATAAAAAAACTCCGGACAAAAAAGTCCCGGACAGGAAGGCCAATCGCCGTGGCGCGGCCCGGCTCGCGGCCGTGCAGGCGCTCTATCAGATGGATATCGCGGGCGCCGGTATCAACGACATCTTCGCCGAGTTCGAAAGCCATTGGCTGGGCAGCGAGGTCGAGGGCGAACAATATCTGCCGGCGGAAGCGGCCTTCTTCCGCGACATCGTCGCCGGCGTGGTGCGCGATCAGACCAGGCTCGACCCCCTGATCGACGAGGCGCTGTCGAGGGGCTGGCCGCTGAAACGGATCGATGCGATCCTGCGCGCGGTGCTGCGCGCCGGTGCCTATGAACTCGAACACCGCAAGGACGTGCCCGGCAGGGTCGTGGTGTCGGAATATGTCGACGTCGCCCACGCCTTCGTCGACAGGGAAGAGACCGGAATGGTGAACGCGGTGCTGGAGCAGATCGCGCGGCAGTTCCGTGGCGAAGAATTCGCGCGGGGGTAGTTGAGGGGCCGGTCGCGCGTCATGACAGATCGTCAGCCACAGCAATCCGGCGAAGATTCTCTCATCGCGCGCTATTTCAAGCCGCTGGCGACCGATCCCGGTGCGTTCGGCCTGGTCGACGATGCGGCGATCTTGAGGACGTCGGGCGAAGATCTCGTCGTGAAGACCGACGCCATCGTCGAGGGCGTGCATTTTCTGCCCGACGACCCGCCGGATAGCGTGGCCCGCAAGGCCCTGCGGGTCAATCTGTCGGACCTCGCTGCCAAGGGAGCGCAGCCGGCCGGCTTCGTGCTGACCCTGGCGCTGCGCAGCGCCGACGATGCCTGGCTCGCCCCGTTTGCTCGCGCGCTGGGGGAAGATGCCGGCCAATTCGGCTGTCCGCTGCTGGGCGGCGATACCGTCTCCACGCCGGGGCCGGCGATGATCTCGATCGCAGCGCTGGGCCGTGTCCCTGCCGGCAAGATGGTGCCGCGCGGCGGTGCGAAGCCGGGCGATCGCGTCATGGTGACGGGCACGATCGGTGACGCGTCCTTGGGCCTTGCCGTCCTGAAGGGGGGCGCTCCTGCCGCGGCGCTGGCCGGCGATACTGCCGCGCGGGCAATGCTGATCGCGCGCTACCGCGTCCCGCAGCCGCGCAACGCGCTGGCGGCGGCGCTGCGCGAACATGCCAGCGCGGCGATGGATGTCTCGGACGGACTTGCGGGCGATTTCACCAAGCTTTGTGCGGCATCGGGCGTATCGGCGACGATTGATCTGCCGCGCGTGCCGCTGTCCACTGCCGCTGCGGGGCTGGTCGGCCGTGGCGTGGTCTCGCTGGCGTCGCTGATCTCGGCGGGCGACGATTATGAGATCGTGTGTACGATCCCCGAAGCGCGCGGCCCGGCCTTCGTCGAAGCCGCGCGGCAGGCCGGCGTCGCCGTCACGCCGATCGGAACGATTGTCCGAGGGATCGAGCCGCCGCGATTCCTGGATGCGCAGGGCAGCGCGGTGGCGCTCGACCACCTCTCCTACAGCCATTTCTGAGAGTTCCTCGCAAAACCCTACCTTTTTGCCCGGGAAAGCCCTGCGTAAGGCCGCTTTTTCGCAGCCCCTGCCGTTGCGCGGCGAAGACAACTTTGGCAAGGTCGCCGCCGATTTGCGGCCGTCCTTTGGGCAGGGCGGGCCGCTTAAGCCTGCTGCCTGCACGGCATGGGCGAGGGGACAAATAGAATAATCTGAGGGAGTGCAATGACAGCTTTGTGGTTGATCGTGCTCTGCGGGGCGCTTTCCATCGTTTACGCCATCTGGGCGACCAGATCGGTGCTCAGCGCCGACGCCGGTAACGCGCGGATGCAGGAAATCTCGGGCGCGGTGCGCGAGGGCGCGCAGGCCTACCTTCGCCGCCAATACACCACGATCGGTTTGGTCGGCATCGTCATCTTCGTGTTGCTGGCCTACTTCCTCGGCCTGCTGGTCGCCTGCGGCTTTGCGATCGGCGCCATTCTGTCCGGTGCGGCCGGCTTCATCGGCATGAACGTCTCGGTGCGCGCCAACGTCCGCACCGCGCAGGCCGCCACCACCTCGCTCGCCGGAGGCCTCGAGCTCGCCTTCAAGTCCGGCGCCATCACCGGCCTGCTGGTGGCCGGCCTCGCACTGCTCGGCGTCACGCTTTATTTCGGTTTCCTGACCCATTCGCTGCATCTGGCCTATGACAGCCGGACCGTGGTCGACGCCATGGTCGCGCTCGGCTTCGGCGCTTCGTTGATCTCGATCTTCGCCCGTCTCGGCGGCGGCATCTTCACCAAGGGCGCCGACGTCGGCGGCGACCTCGTCGGCAAGGTCGAAGCCGGCATTCCCGAGGACGATCCGCGCAACCCCGCGACCATCGCCGACAACGTCGGTGACAATGTCGGCGACTGCGCCGGCATGGCGGCGGACCTGTTCGAGACCTATGCGGTGACCGCGGTTGCCACCATGGTGCTGGCCGCGATCTTCTTCGCGAAGACCCCGATCCTCGCCAACATGATGACCCTGCCGCTCGCGATCGGCGGTATCTGCATCATCACCTCGATCATAGGTACGTTTTTCGTCAAGCTCGGCGCGAGCCAGTCGATCATGGGCGCGCTGTACAAGGGCCTGATCTCGACCGGTATCCTGTCCCTCGTGGGCGTCGCAGCGGTCATTTATTGGCTGATCGGCTTCGGCAAGCTCGACGGCGTCGATTACAGCGGCGCCGCACTGTTCGGCTGTGGCGTGACCGGGCTTGCGGTGACCGGCCTCATCATCTGGATTACCGAATATTATACCGGCACCGACTTCCGCCCGGTGAAATCGATCGCGGCGGCCTCGGTCACGGGACACGGCACCAATGTGATCCAGGGCCTTGCCATCTCGATGGAGGCGACCGCCTTGCCCGCGATCGTCATCATCGCCGGCATTCTCATCACCTACAATCTCGCCGGCCTGTTCGGAATCGCGATCGCCACCACGACCATGCTGTCGCTGGCGGGCATGATCGTCGCGCTCGACGCGTTCGGCCCGGTGACCGACAACGCCGGCGGCATCGCCGAGATGGCCGGTCTGCCGAAGGAGGTGCGCAAGTCGACCGACGCGCTCGATGCGGTCGGCAACACCACCAAGGCCGTTACCAAGGGCTATGCGATCGGCTCGGCCGGCCTCGGCGCGCTGGTGCTGTTCGCGGCCTATAACCAGGATCTGAAGTTCTTCATCGGCGGTGGCGCGGGCAGCGGCTATTTCAACGGCGTCAATCCTGACTTCTCGCTCACCAATCCCTACGTGGTGGTGGGCCTCTTGTTCGGGGGCCTGTTGCCGTATCTGTTCGGCGCGCTCGGCATGACTGCCGTCGGCCGTGCGGCTGGCGCGATCGTCGAAGAGGTACGCCGCCAGTTCCGCGAGAAGCCCGGCATCATGAAAGGTACCGACAAGCCGGACTATGGCAAGGCCGTCGACCTGCTGACCAAGGCGGCGATCAAGGAGATGATCATCCCTTCGCTGCTGCCGGTGCTGTCGCCGATCGTGGTCTATTTCGTGATCTACGCGATCGCCGGCGGCGGTGTGGCCGGCAAGTCGGCGGCGTTCTCCGCCGTCGGCGCCATGCTGCTCGGCGTGATCGTCACCGGCCTGTTCGTCGCGATCTCGATGACATCGGGTGGCGGCGCCTGGGATAACGCCAAGAAGTACATCGAAGACGGC
This sequence comes from Gemmatimonas sp., assembly GCA_050257355.1. Taxonomy (GTDB): domain Bacteria; phylum Pseudomonadota; class Alphaproteobacteria; order Rhizobiales; family Xanthobacteraceae; genus Bradyrhizobium. The sequence continues at coordinate 8,139 of JBLMWS010000194.1, read as the reverse complement.
CATTACGGCGGCAAGGGCTCGGACGCGCATAAGTCGGCCGTGACCGGCGACACCGTCGGCGATCCGTACAAAGACACCGCGGGTCCGGCCGTGAACCCGATGATCAAGATCACCAACATCGTGGCGTTGCTGCTGCTCGCGATCCTGGCGCACTGAGCTTCGGTTCAACAAGCAATAAAGAGCCCTGCCGGCCCATGTCGGCGGGGCTTTTGCTTAACGGCGCGCGCGTAGCAAACAACGAGAATCCTGGTCCACGCTTCGAGGATCCGATTGGTTTTGCGGTCATCGTCCGCGAATGCGCGAATGCGGAGATCCAGTAGTCCGCGATGCATATTGTGGTCCACAATGGGCGACGCGGGTTACTGGATGCCCGCTTTCGCGGGCATGACGGCGAAGACGATGTGAGTGCGCGTTCTCGCGACGCTGTTCGCGTCCGAGCTTTGCATCTGCTCTTACCCTCCGAAGGATCAGAGGGCGCAGAGAAGGCCGGGTGACCGCTGCACCCGGGGCCCCGTGTGCAATAATGCGCAAAAAGCGCACACGGGCGTAACCACAGGTACAGGCGGAGACACTCCGGCCTTCCCTGCGCAGTGGGTTACGACTTACTTCGGGCTCTCCCCGGTGAACCAGCTGTTGCCACCGTCGTCCGCGCGATGCAGGAACGCATTGCGTGAACTTGGCGCCTGCGTCGGCGCGCCAGGACCACACGACCTCGCCGTCCGCGACCGATGCCGTTCGTCGACCGGCACGTCTCGCGTCCACCGCAGCCCGCTTCACGTTCGTGACGACGCGTACGCCCCTTGTGTCGAAGCAGGATGCGTAGACCATACGTCAAATCCGAAATTCGGAAAACAAGAATATTTTTGCAGGCACGGGTTGACAGGTGTTCGCGTAATCGCACCCGTCGGGCAAATCGGCTGATGCGGGTGCGCACCAGGCCCACGAGAACCGACGCCAATGCGATGACGCCGTCGGACATCGCGAGTGGGCCGCGTGAACACCAATGCAGCGCCGCGGCCGGACAGCTACCTCAAACGGTAGCTGGCGTGACACGCCACGCAGGCGCTCATGATCCCGCCGAGCGCGCCAAGGGCGGCCTTCGTGTCCCCGGTCACTCCCGCATTCTGCGCCGCTACGGCGAAACGACTCGCGGCCTTGTGCATCGCGGTGCCGGCCTCCTGCATGCCCGGCGGCATGTATTTGGCCACCTCCGCCGCGCCGTGCAGCTGCAGCGAGCTCATGCCGAGGCGCTGCTCGGCGAGCTTTGCCGCCTTCTCGGGCTCGCCGGCAGCGAGGGCTTCGTTGATCCGCTGTAGTGTGAGGAGGTGATCGCGCATATTGGCCATGGTGTGCTCGACGAGCTCAGGCGGGAATTTGACGAACTCGCGGGTGTCCGTCGCGGAGGCGCCGTGGTCCATGTGGCTCATATGATCCATGTGACCCATATGGTCCGGGTCCTGGTGGTGCTGGGCGGCCGCAAGTCCGGCCCAAAGCAGCAAGATGCCAGAGACCACGAAAGTGAGACGTGTGCGCATGACGAGTTTTCCCGAACTGTGCGGAAGGCATAGACCCTGGCCTCGCGATCGCATATGATCTCGATCATATGGCCACGACTACAAACCGGCTCAGGATCGCCGATCAAGCATCCCTGGACTGGACATCGCTGTCGGTGGAATCGCCGCTTCTGGCTGCACTTCCGGAGCAGGCCCGGCGGCAGACGCGATTGCTGGAGATATCGCGCCAGACCGCGGTATTTGGCCGGGGCGATCACCCCCAGGCCATGTTCTTCGTGCTCGCAGGAGAGGTTCGGCTAGTGCGGCGATCGATCTCCGGGGACGAGATCGTGTTGCAGCGGACGCGGCGCGGCTTTCTGGCCGAAGCGAGCCTGGATCAGCCGACCTATCACTGCGACGCGGTTGCGGCCCAACCGTCGCGGCTATTGTCGATCAAGCGGAAGGCATTTACCGACGCGCTTGCCGCCGGTGATTTCCGCGACCGGTGGATCGCCCATCTTGCGCGGGAGCTGCGGAAGGTGCGCGCCCACGCGGAAAGGCTGAGCCTGAAGACCGCGCGTGAGCGGATCATCCATTTCATCGAGACCGAAGGAGCGGCAGGCGTAGTCAGGCTGAACCAGTCCAAGAAGGATTGGGCGTCCGAGCTCGGGCTGACCCACGAAGCGCTCTATCGCACGCTGGCGCGGATGCAAAAGCGAGGGGAGCTGAGAGTCGATCAGTCCCGACTGAGCCTGGGCTGAGCGGCGGAGGGTGTTGCGCTGTGTCCGATGACAACGATCGCCAACGCACCAATAGCGGCCGCCGCAGGCCCTGCGGCCGGGCGCTCACTGCGTCGCCTTGACGAGCTGGGGCGGCTGCGACGCGTAGTACTTCGCCGCTTGCTCGATCTCGTCCGGCGTCATGGCGCGGGCGATGTTGCGCATCTGTTCGTTGATGTCGTTATGACGCTGGTTCGAGGCGAAAGCCTGTAACTGGGCCTTCATGTAGACTGCCGACTGTCCTTCGAGCCAAGGGCTTCCCGTCTTGTCCTCCAGGCTGCCATGGCAGGCGCCGCACGGCGCGATGCCCCGCAGCGGCGCGCCGTAAATGACGATGCGGGGCAGGGGCACCTGCAGTTCGGGGTGATAGGCCGGCAGTTGCGGCTGAAGGCCGAGTCGATGAACTTGAAACCGGCGCCGACTTCCGGATCCTCGAAGGTGTGGTGGATACCGATAGGCATCGCCACCACCAGGCTCAACACCGGCATGGGCGCCGACGTTGTTGGCGCTAGTGGAAGCTCAAGAGCTTGAACAGCGGTGCGAGGTAGCTCATCTCCTGGCCGGAGGTGGGGGTGGTGCGGCTGATGAAGTCGAAGATCTTGCCGTCCTTCAGGCCGTAATCGGCAAGCCGCCGGACCTGCCGGTTCTTGTCGAAATAGATCGCAATCACGCGCTGGTCGGTGACCTTCTGGTTCAGGAAGGCGACCGACCGCTCCGCCCGCTGCGAGATGTAGTAGAACACCTCGCCGTCGAGGGTGGCGACCGTCGAAGGCGTGCCCATCACGATCAGGACCTGGTCCTGGCTGGCGCCGATCGGAATCTGCTCGAGCGCACCGGGCGGCATGATGTAGCCGCGCTGGAACTGCTCGCCGGTACAGGCGGCCAGCACGGTACAGGTCAGCGCCACGGCGGCGGCCAGCCGCCAGCGTGCGAATCGGCGGCGCGGCGCGGCGCGATCCGCATGTGTCCCAGATTTATCAGTCATTGCGGAAGCGGGCGGGTCCACTTAGAACCGGCCGTCCCAAGCCGTTGACAGGCAACAAGGCTCGCTTGCGGAACCCACAATGCTTTGGCCGTTCAATCACTTCAGGAAACCCCGGCTAACCCCGCCCGGCACCATTGAAGCCATCTATGGCACGATCGTGACGCAGGCGCGAGAACCGTCGTTTTATCAGCACTTCGGCGTGCCGGATACGGTTAACGGCCGTTTTGACCTGCTTCTGTTGCACCTGTGGATGGTTTTGCGCCGGCTGCGGCAGATGACGGACGGCGTGGAGCTGTCGCAGGCCCTGTTCGACCATTTTTGCGCGGATATGGACGCGAATCTGCGTGAAATGGGGGTTGGCGACCTCGCCGTGCCGAAGCGCATGCAGGCCTTCGGCGAGGCCTTTTACGGCCGCAGTGCAGCCTACGACCTCGCGCTCACGGACGGCTCGGAGGCGCTGGCGCAGGCGCTTGGCAGGAATATCTTGGAGGGCAGGGACATCGAGAACGCCCGGCGCCTGGCCGCCTATGCCGGGGCCGCCATTGCGAGTCTCGCCGCCGTGGAGGACGCCGCGCTGCTCGCCGCCTCCTGGACATTTCCATCGCCCAACTCGGTTTGAGGGAGTGCGCGAAGCCATGAACAAAGCCACCATCGACCAGACCGATCCCTGGCGCGCGACCGTGCAGGTCACGGAGATACCGGAGACCGGGCTGCATCGGGAACTCGAGGCGAGCCCGGCGGTGCGCGAGGCGCTGGCGAAGATCGCGGGCTTGCGCGACGTCTCGTCGGCGCACGGCTCCTTCGATCTGAGCCTGCGCAGCCGCGGGCGCGTCCATGTCACCGGCCGTGTCACGGCCCGGGTCGGGCAGACCTGCGTCGTGACGCTCGAGCCGATCGAGAACGACATCGATGAAGAGGTCGATCTGATCTTCGCTCCGGAAGAGCAGATGGCCGCTGTTGCCGCGGAGTTGGCCGAGGGGGCCGCGGGCGGCGAGAGCGAGATGGCCGAGCCGCCGGAGCCGATCGTCAACGGCACCATCGATCTCGGCCGGCTCGCCAGCGATGTGCTGTACCTCGCGATCGATCCCTATCCGCGCAAGCCGGGGGTGATTTTTGAGCCTCGCGTCGCCGCCGCCGATCCTGAGGATCATCCCTTTGCCGCGCTGAAGGCGCTGAAGGCCGGCCCGAGCAAGCCGACAGGCGGCGGCTCAAAGAACGAGTAAGCGGCGGCGGGCCGTCGCCGGTCGGCATGACACGCGAAGTTGCTTGCGCATCGCTTCCGAAGGCTTACATAACGTGCTGATTAGCCTTGCTTTATTGCCATTGTGTGATTCCGCATGACGGCGGAGTCAAACAGAAAAGCAGGAGGTCAAGAGGTTGTGTCGGGGCCTGAACAGGGTATTGTCGCGGCCCGGCCCGGCAGCTCGCCTTTCGCTTGGCCGTTTCGTCGCTATCCAGGCGGCGGCTTTCAGTAGTTTCCGGGACGTTTATGCCGCAAAAGGTTCGAATCGCGCTTGACGCCATGGGCGGCGATGTCGGCGCATCGGTGGTCATTCCCGGCGCGGCGATCTCGTTGAGCCGGCATCCCGAGACCGAGTTTCTCCTGTTCGGCGACAGTGCCAAGATCGAGCCGGAACTCGCCAATCACGCGAAGCTCAAGGCGGTATCGCGGGTGATCCATACCGACGTCGCCGTGAGCAGCCACGACAAGCCGAGCCAGGCGCTGCGGCGCGGCCGCAAGAATTCGTCGATGTGGCTCGCCATCGACGCCGTGAAGAAGGGCGAGGCGGATGTCGCGGTATCCGCGGGCAACACCGGCGCGCTGATGGCGATGGCGCGCTTCAATCTGCACACGCTGCCCGGCATCGACCGCCCGGCGATCGCGGCCACTTTGCCGACCGCCCGCGGCGATTCGATCGTGCTCGATCTCGGCGCCACCATCGGCGGCGATGCGCATCACCTGGTGGCGCTGGCGGTGATGGGCAGCGCGATGGCGAGCGTGCTCTTCAACCTGAAGCGGCCGACCGTGGGTCTGCTCAACATCGGGGTTGAGGAGATGAAGGGACATGAGGAGATCCGCGAGGCCGCCGAAATGCTGCGCGCGATGAATTCGCCGCAGTTCGAATATATCGGCTTTGTCGAGGGCGACGGCATCGGCCGGGGCGCCGCCGACGTGATCGTGACCGAAGGCTACAGCGGCAATATTGCACTGAAGGTGGCCGAGGGAACCGCGCGGCAGATCTCCGAATTTCTGCGCAACGCCATGGCGCAGAGCTGGCGCTCGCGCATCGGTTATCTGTTCGCGCGCAATGCGTTCCGCGCGCTGCGGGACAAACTCGATCCCGACAGATCCAACGGCGGCGTGCTGTTGGGGCTCAGAGGCGCAGTGGTCAAGAGCCATGGCGGGGCGCATGCCGAGGGCTTTGCCTATGCCATCGATGTCGGCTATGAGATGGTTCACTACCATCTCCTGACCAAGATCAACCAAATGCTCAATCGTGATGGCGGCGCGCTGGCGTCAGCGCCGGCCGCGCAGGAGGCTATCTCGTGACCATTCGTTCGGTGGTGCTCGGCTGTGGATCCTATTTGCCGCAGCGGATCCTGACCAATGCCGAACTCGCGACGCGGATCGACACCTCCGACGAGTGGATCGTGCAGCGTACCGGTATCCGGCAGCGCCACATCGCGGCGGATGGCGAGTTCACGTCGCATCTGGCGGTCAACGCTGCGCGCGTGGCGCTCGCCAATGCCGGCGTCGATGCGCAATCGATCGATCTGATCGTGCTCGCCACCTCGACCCCGGACAACACGTTTCCGGCGACTGCGGTGGCCGTGCAAAACGCGCTGGAGATTTACCACGGCGCGGCCTTCGATCTGCAGGCGGTCTGCTCCGGCTTCGTGTTCGCGCTGGCGACCGCCGATAATTTCCTGCGCACCGGAGCCTGCAAGCGGGCGCTGGTGATCGGCGCCGAGACGTTTTCGCGCATCCTCGACTGGAACGACCGCGGCACCTGCGTGCTGTTCGGCGACGGCGCGGGCGCGGTCGTGCTCGAAGCGCAAACGAGCGCCGGCAAATCATCCGACCGCGGCGTGTTGACGACGCATTTGCGCTCCGACGGCCGCCACAAGGCGAAGCTCTACGTCGATGGCGGTCCGTCGTCGACACAGACGGTCGGACACCTGCGCATGGAAGGCCGCGAGGTTTTCAAACATGCGGTCGGCATGATCACCGACGTGATCGTGGATGCTTTCAATGCGACCGGGCTGAGCGCCGAAGACATCGATTGGTTCGTGCCGCACCAGGCCAACAAGCGAATCATCGATGCGTCCGCGCACAAGCTCCACATTGCGCCGCAAAAGGTGGTGCTGACGGTGGACCAGCACGGCAATACCTCTGCGGCATCGATCCCGCTGGCGCTGTCGGTCGCGATGAAGGATGGCCGCATCAGGAAGGGCGATCTCGTGCTGCTGGAGGCGATGGGCGGGGGCTTCACCTGGGGCTCGGCACTCGTGCGCTGGTGAGCGCTTCGCTGACATTGCCGCAAGCTTTGCACCGCTTTTGAATATGATTGTCCTTACAGCAGAGTTGACCGTCACGGCCTAAGCTCATAATTTCAGGTAGAAAATTTGTTCGCCGTGAGTTGGGGCAAGGCGATGTCTGGAACCGGAAAAACAGTGACTCGCGTGGATTTGTGCGAGGCCGTCTATCAGAAGGTGGGGTTGTCTCGTACCGAATCATCGGCGTTCGTTGAATTGGTGCTGAAGGAGATCACCGACTGCTTGGAGAAGGGCGAGACGGTAAAACTGTCCTCGTTCGGGTCTTTCATGGTCAGGAAGAAGGGCCAGCGGATCGGCCGCAATCCGAAGACCGGCATGGAAGTGCCGATCTCGCCGCGTCGCGTGATGGTGTTCAAGCCGTCCGCCATCCTGAAGCAGCGCATCAATAACGGTCATGCCGTGAACGAGATGAACGGCGCGAGCGAGGCGGACTAACTTAAGTTAATCCCAGGAGCGCAATGGGATTGGATCGAATCGTCGTCGCGCTTTAGATTCTTGTTTGAGCATGGTCTGTCCGGAAAGCCGCTTCGCGCTTTTCCGGATCATGTTCGAGAGGTCGGAAGGGAAGCGAGCCTTTGGACAAGGCGCCGGATGCATTCCGAACCATCAGCGAGGTCGCGCAAGACCTCGACATTCCCCAGCACGTGCTGCGGTTCTGGGAGACGCGCTTCGCTCAGATCAAGCCGATGAAGCGCAGCGGCGGGCGCCGCTATTACCGTCCCGACGACGTCGATCTGCTCAAGGGGATCCGCCGGCTCCTGTACGGCGAGGGCTACACCATTCGCGGGGTGCAGCGCATCCTTAAAGAGCACGGCGTCAAATCCGTGCAGAACCTCGCCGACAGCGCCGCCGCCGTCTCCTTCGGTGCGCTCGAGGAGGCGATCGGCCAGAGCCTGCTCGAGGACGATGACGAGGACAAGGCCAACAGCGCACCCGTCACCGCGGCCGACGACGAGGAATATGAGGGGAGCGAGGAAGACGGCATCGATTTCCGCTTCGTCGAGACCGAGGAGGACATCCTGGCGACCTTCCGGGGTGCGCCGTCGCCGGGGCGGACCTCGGAGCAGGAGGGGATCGACCGCGAGCGCCTGGAAGGCGTCCTGCGGGACCTGGTCGACTGCCGGCAGCTCTTGGACCGGGCGCTGAAGGACGGCTGATCGAGGCCGCCCCCCGGTCTGGCGAAAGCGGCAAGACCCGCCTCTCGCGCCTTGCGCGAAAATGGGATCGCAGCTATGGGAACGGCGGCGGAGCGTGGCGCAGCCCGGTTAGCGCACTAGTCTGGGAGACTAGGGGTCGCGAGTTCAAATCTCGCCGCTCCGACCAA
>JBLMWS010000193.1:0-13328 GCA_050257355.1 Gemmatimonas sp. | reverse complement strand
ATCGGCTCGCTGCTGCTCGGCCTCTATGACGACGCCCGGCTTCTGCATCACGTCGGCTTCACCTCCGCCATCAAGCAACATGAGAAACTTGCGCTGACCGGCAAACTGGAGGCGCTGATTGGGTCGCCCGGCTTCACGGGCAACTCGCCGGGCGGACCCAGCCGCTGGTCGAGCGAACGCTCGGCGCAATGGTGCCCGCTGAAGCCGAAGCTCGTGATCGAGGTCTGCTACGACCATTTCTCAGGGATGCGCTTCCGCCACGGCACCTCGATCCTGCGCTGGCGTCCCGACAAAGCGCCGCGGCAATGCACATTCGATCAGCTCAAGCAAAAGGCCGTCGATCCGATGAAGCTGTTGAGTTGATTGGTCGAAGCGCCCCTCCGAACCCGTCACCCTGAGGTGCTCGCGCGAGCGAGCCTCGAAGGGCGACGGCCCCGCTGCAGCATCTCGGCCGTTCATCCTTCGCGGCTCGCTTCGCGCGCGCCTCAGGATGACGGTACAAGCATGCCCTGCATCAACGAAGGCGGGCCCGGCGTTGTCCCTAATTCGGCGGCGTGCCGTTGATATCGAGCACGTGTCCCGCGAGGTAGAGCGAGCCCGCGATCAGGATGCGCGGCGCCACTTCATAGGCCAATCGCGCGATCGCCTGCAGCGCCGCCTCGACGCTATCGGCGATCTCGACGCGCATGCCGAACGCGCGCGCCGCATCGGCGACGCGCTCCGGCGGCATCGCCTTGTCCTGCCCGGAGATGGGCACCGCGATGATGTGGCGGGTCAGCCCGGCAAAATTGGCGAGGAAGGCGTGCGCGTCCTTGTTGGCCATCATGCCTGCGATCACCACCAGCGGCCGCGAGACGCGTTCCTCGAGATCGCCGAGCGCGGCCGCCGCGACGCGGCCGCCCTCCGCATTGTGGCCGCCGTCGAGCCAGATCTCGGAGCCCGCCGGCCCCAGACCGATCAATGCACCGGACGATAGCCGCTGCATGCGCGCCGGCCACTCGGCATTGACGATGCCGGCCTCAAACGCCGCGTGCGACACCCTGAGCTTGTCGGCCGCGCGCAAGGCCGCAATCGCAAGCCCCGCATTGTCGAACTGGTGCCGCCCGAACAATTTTGGCGCGGCGAGATCCATCAGGCCGCGATCGTCCTGATAGACGAGCCGGCCACGCTCGACACCGACATGCCATTGCTGGCCTGCGGCATGGAGCGGCGCGTGTCGTCGTCGCGCCTGCATTTCGATCACGTCCATCGCCGCAGGCGGTTGCTCGGCGCACACCACCGGCACGTTGCGCTTGATGATGGCCGCTTTCTCGCCGGCGATCGCGGTCAGTGTGTCCCCGAGAAAGTCGGTGTGGTCCATGCTGATCGGGGTCAGCACGGAAACGAGCGGCGCCTCGATGACATTGGTCGCATCGAGGCGACCACCGAGCCCCACTTCCAGCAGCACGACATCGGCCGGATGCTGCGCGAACAGGTGAAAGGCGACCGCTGTCTTGGCCTCGAAAAAGGTGATCGGCGCGCCGGCATTGACCTGCTCGCAATGAACGAATGCGGTGCATAATTCGTCGTCAGTCGCCAGCCGGCCGCCGCCGATCCGGCCGAGGCGAAAGCTCTCGTTGATCCGCACCAGATAGGGCGAGGTGTAGGTGTGCACCTTCAGGCCGGCAGCCTCGAGGATCGCGCGCAAATAGGCGACGGTCGAGCCTTTGCCGTTGGTGCCGGCGACATGGATCACCGGCGGCAGCTTTCGCTCGGGATGATCGAGCTGCGCGAGCAGGCGATCGATGCGGTCGAGCGTCAGATCGATCCGCTGGGGATGCAGCGCGGAGAGCCGCGCGATCGACTCCGAAAGTCGCGCCTGCGATGTGTCCGGGCCGTTCACGCGTGCGGGTCGGCCGGCGCGACGTCCGGCGCCGCAATGATGGTCGCCGGCTCGGGAACGAGCGGCGCAACCTTCGCCGCGCCGGGCAGTGCCGGCGACTTGGTCAGGAGCCGCAGCAGCCGTGCCAGGGTCGGCCGCAGGTCGTGGCGATGTACCACCATGTCGACCATGCCATGGTCCTTCAGGTATTCCGCCCGCTGGAAACCTTCCGGAAGCTTTTCGCGAATGGTCTGTTCGATGACGCGCGCGCCGGCAAAGCCGATCAGGGCGCCGGGTTCGGCGATGTGCACGTCGCCGAGCATGGCATACGAGGCCGTGACACCGCCGGTGGTCGGATTGGTCAGCACCACGATATAGGGCAGCCGCGCCTCGCGCAGCATTTGCACGGCGACCGTGGTGCGCGGCATCTGCATCAGCGAGAGGATGCCTTCCTGCATGCGGGCGCCGCCGGAGGCAGCAAACATGATGAACGGCGACGTCTTCTCCACCGCGAGCTCCATGCCGCGGATGATCGCTTCACCCGCCGCCATGCCGAGCGATCCGCCCATGAAGTCGAAATCCTGCACCGCGATGACGACGCCCGCGCCTTCCAGCTTGCCGTAACCGACCTTGACGGCATCGTTCAGATCGGTGCGGCCGCGCGCATCCTTGATGCGATCGGCGTAGCGCTTCTCGTCGCGGAATTTCAACGGATCGGGCGTCACCTCGGGCAGCGCTACGTCGAACCAGGTTTCGTTGTCGAATATCGACTTGAGTCGCGCCACCGCGCCCATGCGCATGTGGTAGTTCGAGCCGGGGATCACGAACTGGTTGGCCTCGACGTCCTTGTAGAACACGAGCTGCCCAGAATCGGGGCACTTGATCCACAAATTCTCCGGCGTATCCCGCCGCAGCATGTTGCGGATTTTCGGCCGGACCACATTGGTGAGCCAATTCATGTTTCGCTCCGGTTTGCGCCCGGCATCACCTGGCGCATGGGATATATGGCGGCCGGGGCTGGAGCCAGCAAGCCGCCGCTAACCTTCGATTATGCCCTATTCCGCGGCGGCCTGCGCGCCTCTCACTCCCTGGGCGAGGGAGGCTGCAAGTTCCGCCACGACGTTGACGGTGTTCGCCGTTGCGCGGCCCTCGCCGTCAAGGCTCGCGCGCAAGGCATCGACCAGCGCGGTGCCCACCACGGCGCCATCGGCATGTTCGGCAATGGCGCGGGCGGCTTGCGGCGTCTTGATGCCGAAGCCGACACAGACCGGCAAATCCGTATGCCGCTTGATTCGTGCCACCGCCTCGCTGACCGCGTTGGAATCGGCCGAAGCGGCTCCGGTGATGCCGGTAATGGAAACGTAATAGACAAAGCCGGAAGTGTTGGCGAGCACGGCCGGCAGCCGCTTGTCGTCGGTGGTGGGTGTGGCGAGCCGGATGAAATTCAAACCCGCCTTCAGCGCCGGCACGCAGAGCTCGGTGTCTTCCTCCGGCGGCAGGTCGACGATGATGAGACCGTCGACACCGGCGGCCTTGGCGTCGGCGAGGAACTTGTCGACGCCATAGATGTAGATCGGATTGTAATAGCCCATCAGCACCAACGGCGTTGCATTGTCGTCCTTGCGGAAGGCGCGCACCAGCTGCAGCGTCTTCTTCAGCGTCATGCCGCCCTTGAGCGCGCGCAAGCCCGCCGCCTGGATCGACGGGCCGTCCGCCATCGGATCGGTAAAGGGCATGCCGATCTCGATGACGTCGGCGCCGGATTTCGGCAACGCCTTGACGATCGCAAGCGAGGTCTCCGGGTCGGGATCGCCGGCCATCAGGAAGGTCACGAAGGCCGAGCGGCCTTCACGCTTGAGCTGCGCAAAACGCGTATCGATGCGGGTGGTCATAGTGCGGCACACGCTGTAGAACACCTCTCCCCGGTGGGGAGAGGTCGGATCGCATCGAAAGATGCGATCCGGGTGAGGGGGATGGACAGGTTCAAAGCCAGAGCACGAACGCTTCGTGCATCAAAAACCAGCGCCGAAGCGAAGCTATGGCAGGCGCTACGCAACAGGAGGCTGGCGCGGTGGAAGTTCCGTCGCCAACATCCCGTGGATCGATACGTCGTCGATTTCGTCAGCCTTGCAGGAAAATTGTTCGTTGAGTTTGACGGCGTAACGCACGTTGCGCCGTCGGAAATCGAGCGGGACGAGGAACGATCGAAGATACTTGAGGCTTGTGGTTTCCACGTCGTCCGCGTCTCAAATACCGACGTGTACGACAATCTCGAAGGCGTGCTCGAAACGATCGCGAACACTCTTCGGTTCGATTGAGCGGAGAGACCCCTCACCCGGCTGCTTCGCAGCCGACCTCTCCCCACCGGGGAGAGGTGTACGGAGCGGCGTCCGACTTTCACTTCTTCCCCCGCAGGATGTCGCCGACCTGCGGCACGTCCTTGTCGCCGCGACCGGAGAGGTTGACCACCATCAAATGATCCTTCGGCCGCTGCGGCGCGAGCTCCATAACCTTTGCAATGGCGTGAGCGGATTCCAGCGCCGGAATGATGCCCTCCAGCCGTGACAGCAGCTGGAACGCCGCCAGCGCCTCGTCGTCGGTCGCGGACAGATATTGCACCCGCCCGACGTCGTGCAGCCAGGAATGCTCCGGGCCGATGCCCGGATAGTCGAGGCCAGCGGAGATCGAATGCGCATCCTGGATCTGGCCGTCGTCGTCCATCAAAAGATAGGTGCGATTGCCGTGCAGCACGCCCGGCCGGCCGCCTGCGATCGAGGCGGCATGCAACTGCGTGAGCCCGTGCCCGGCGGCTTCGACGCCGTAGATCTCGACGGAGGGATCGTCGAGGAAGGGGTGAAACAGGCCGATCGCATTGGAGCCGCCGCCGACGCAGGCGATCAGCGAATCCGGCAGCCGGCCTTCGGCTTCCTCCAGCTGCTTACGCGTCTCGATGCCGATCACCGACTGGAAGTCGCGCACCATCATCGGATAGGGATGCGGACCGGCGACCGTACCGATGCAGTAGAAGGTGTCGTGCACGTTGGTGACCCAGTCGCGCAGCGCCTCATTCATCGCGTCCTTCAGCGTGCGCGAGCCGGATTGCACCGGATGCACCTTCGCGCCGAGCATCTCCATGCGGATCACGTTGGGCTGCTGGCGCGCCACGTCGACCGCGCCCATGTAGACCACGCATTCCAGCCCAAAGCGCGCGCACAGCGTCGCGGTGGCGACGCCGTGCTGGCCGGCTCCGGTTTCGGCGATGATGCGCTTCTTGCCCATGCGCCGCGCCAGCATGATCTGGCCAAGCACGTTGTTGACCTTGTGCGAGCCGGTGTGGTTGAGCTCCTCGCGCTTCAGATAGACCTTGGCGCCGCCCAGATGCTCGGTGAGCCGCTCGGCGAAATACAGCGGCGAGGGCCGGCCGACATAGTCGCGCAGGTAGCCCTTCATCTCGGTCTGGAAGGCCGGATCGGCTTTGGCCTCCGCATAGGCCTTCTCCAGCTCGAGGATCAGCGGCATCAGCGTTTCCGCGACGAAGCGGCCGCCGAAAATGCCGAAATGGCCGCGCTCGTCGGGACCGCTGCGGTAGGAATTTGGCTTTGCGATACTCATGAGACTGCTGGTTCTTTGATCGCGCGCGCGGCGCGGATGAAGCGTTCAATCAGTTGCGCATCCTTTACACCGGGCGCGCGCTCGACGCCGGAGGAAACATCCACGCCCCCGGCGCGGGTGACGCGGACGGCTTCAGCGACGTTGTCGGCGGAAAGGCCACCGGACACCATGAACGGCAGCTTCAGCTGCAGTCCGTCCAGCACATGCCAGTCGAAAGCGGCGCCGAGCCCGCCCGGGCGCGTGGCGGCCTTGGGCGGCCGCGCGTCGAACAGGATGCGGTCGCACACGGCTGCGTAATCGGGCAAGGCGGCCAGATCCGCCGCGGTTTCCACCGGGAGCACCTTCATCACCTCGAGCCCGAATGTCCGCTTGAGCTCGGCTGTGCGGGCAACGCTCTCACGACCGTGGAGTTGCAGGATATCCGGCTTGAGCGCCTGGACGATGCCGGAAAGGGTGGCATCGTCGGCGTCCACCGTGAGCGCGACTTTTTTCGCACGGCCGCGCACCTCCCGACCGAGCTCTTGCGCAGTGGCGAGCGAAAGATGCCGCGGGGAAGGCGGGAAGAACACGAAGCCCACCATGTCCGCGCCCGCACCGAGCGCCGCATCGAGCGTCTCGCGCGTGGACAGGCCACATATTTTGACCAGCAGGGACATGGCTCTTGCGTTAGCGAAAAACGCCCCTCGCGAAAAGGGTTCTGACGAAAAGGTTTCCGCGGAGGAAGGCTTCTGACCGGGCGGTTTACAACGTCGCGCCCTGCTTGTCTCGCCCGGAAACCCCGTAAGAGCCCCGTTGCGCGGGCGCGGGCAGGCCGCGCCCTTGCATCGCGGCCGCGCGCAAGTCGGCGAGTTCGGCTCTCGCCGAGCGGGCATCGGCCTCGTGATGGCGCGCCGCGCGCCGCCAATGGTGCTGCCCGAGCCAAGTGGCGCAGCCACCCGCAACGACGCCGACAATGGCAACTGCAATGATCAGAGCGAACAACGGCATCGATACCGCGGCTGCGGGATCGGCGGAATTGAAGGGGTCGAACGAGACCGTAACAAAATGCCGGTTCGCCACCGCGAATGCGGTGAAGATCAGGGCCAGCGGAATGACGATCAAATAGGTCAGAAATTTTCGCATCGGATGCGCCCGGATTGATCGCCATCAGTCTTCGCAAAAGTGCGAAGCCTGCGACAGAAAGTGAGATGTCCGCGCGAAGCTCTAGCCGCCGCCTTCGGGATTGTCGCGGTTCAGCCGTTCGCGCATTTCCTTGCCCGTCTTGAAGAACGGCACGCTCTTTTGATCGACCGGCACATGCGCTCCCGTGCGCGGATTGCGCCCGGCCCGCGCCGGACGGTGCTTGACCGAAAACGCGCCGAAGCCGCGCAACTCGACCCGGTCGCCGCGCGCCAGCGCCGCAACGATCTCATCGAGAATGGCGTTCACGATGTTCTCGACGTCCCGCTGATAAAGATGCGGGTTGTGCTCGGCAATGCGCTGAACCAGTTCGGATTTGATCATGGACTAGGTGGGGCCCGAGAGCGTGGGCTACCATTTCCGTGAAAATACCTTGAACTGTCAAGACGCTAAATCAATCTTGCGCGGCGCGAAAACGCGTGACAAACGGCCAAATTCGGGTTTTCACAATACCCGCAATACGCGAAAATTTGTCACAATCGAAGTCCGCTCCCCTCAATTGGAGCCGGCGGGCGCCCAAAGTGCCAGCATTCCATCCAGGTTGAGGCGGTCGACGGCTTGGGTGACGCCGGCCCGTTCGATCTGGTGCGCGATGCCGCGCAAGCCCAGCGCATCGAGCGTAATCGAGGCCGCCGCGCGCAGGAAAGTCAAATCGCCAAAGCGCGGCCGCAGGTGATAATCGCGCACCGGCAGGTCTTTCTTGACGTGCTTCTGTTCGACCAGCCAGGCAATCGCGGTCCTTTCGTCGCCGAGTTGGTCGACCAATTTGAGATCGATCGCCTGCCGTCCGGTGAAGACGCGGCCGTCGGACACCTTGTCGAGCAGCGCATCGTCCATGCCGCGACGCGTCTTTACCAGGCCGCGAAACCACGCATAAGAATCCTTCACCAGCGAATCCAGCGCGGCACGCGCCTCGGGGCTCGTCGGCTCAAAGCCGTTGGGGGACGCCTTCAGCGGCGTCGACTTCACCGACTCGACCTGGACGCCGATGGTCTTCAAGAGCTCGGTAAAGTTGGGATATTGAAACAGCACGCCGATCGAACCGACCAGCGAGCTTTGCTGCGCGACGATGTGGTCCGCAGCGATCGCCGCCATGTAGCCGCCGGAGGCCGCCAGGCCCTCCACCACGACGACCAGCGGTTTCTTTGCCTTCAGCTGCATCAGCGAATCGTAGAGTTGTTCGGAACCCGCGGTGGTTCCACCAGGCGAATTGATGTGAACGATGACGGCCGCCACGCTCGACTTTCCCAGCCGCTCCAGCGCCTCGACGCGCTCCTGGTCGCTGCGGATCAGGCCGTTGATGTTGATGCGCGCAATGGAGCCGGAGGTGGTGAACGCGCTTCGTCCGCGCGGAGAGATCATCACGCTGATCGCGACGATCGCCGCGATCGCAACGACAGCCGCAAACACGCGCCAGAACGTCAGCTTGCGGCGCATCCTGCGGCGATCGACGATCACATCCGAATCAAGGGACATCGAAAGGCTCCCAAAGCATCAGCGCGCATTGGCCTCGGCGGCACCGGCACGCGCCATCTCCATACACCAATCGCCGCGCAATATGAAGAAACCGTGGCCCGTGGTTGCCCGTGGGCCAGCGACAACGTCCTCTGTCGAACCGTCACCCCTGAGGTGCTCGCGATAGCGAGCCTCGAAGCGTGAACGGCCCCGCTCCTGCGGCCGGGCCGCCGCTCTTCGAGACGGCGCTCAGGAGCCGCTTGGGACAAGGGCATAAGCGCAGCAGCAGCAAAAAAGGCCCCGGCGGGAATGCCGGGGCCTTGATCGCCGCGAACGGGAAGAACGTCCGCTTACTTGTCCTTGTCGGCGCCGCGGTTCTTGAGCGCAGTGCCCAGGATGTCGCCCAGCGTCGCGCCCGAATCGGAGGAGCCGTATTGGGCGATGGCCTCCTTCTCCTCGGCGACTTCCAGCGCCTTGATCGAGACCTGCACCTTGCGGGCCTTCTTGTCGAACTGGATCACGCGGGCATCGACCTTCTCGCCCACCGCGAAGCGGTCGGCGCGCTGATCGTTGCGGTCGCGCGCAAGCTCGGAGCGCTTGATGAAGGTGGCAAAGTCGGTGCCGGCGATCTTCACCTCGATACCGCTCTCCTTCACCTCGAGCACTTCGCAGGTCACCACGGCGCCCTTCTTGACGTCGCCGGGCTCGGCGAACGGGTCGCCTTCGAGCTGCTTGATGCCGAGCGAGATGCGTTCCTTCTCGACATCGACGTCGAGCACCACGGCTCGCACCACGTCGCCCTTCTTGAAGTTGTCGATCACCTGCTCGCCCGGAAGCTTCCAGTCGAGATCGGACAGATGCACCATGCCGTCGACGTCGCCCTCGAGCCCGAGGAACAGGCCGAACTCGGTCTTGTTCTTGACCTCGCCCTCGACCACGCTTCCGACCGGGTGCTTCTCGATGAAGACCTCCCAGGGGTTGCGCATGGTCTGCTTGAGGCCGAGCGAGATGCGGCGCTTGACGGAATCGACCTCCAGCACCTGCACTTCGACCTCCTGCGAGGTCGAGACGATCTTGCCGGGATGCATGTTCTTCTTGGTCCACGACATCTCCGAGACGTGGATCAGGCCTTCGATGCCCGGCTCCAGCTCGACGAAGGCGCCGTAGTCCGTGATGTTGGTGACGCGACCGTGGAAGCGGGCGCCGATCGGATACTTCGCCTCGATGCCCTGCCACGGATCTTCGAGCAGCTGCTTCATGCCGAGCGAGATGCGGTGCGTCTCGTGGTTGATCTTGATGATCTTGACCTTCACCGTCTGGCCGATGGTCAAGACCTCGGTCGGATGGTTGACGCGGCGCCAGGCGATATCGGTGACGTGCAACAGGCCGTCGATGCCGCCGAGATCGACGAACGCACCGTAATCGGTGATGTTCTTGACCACGCCGTCGATGACCTGACCCTCTTCGAGATTCTGCACCAGCTCCTGGCGCTGCTCGGCCCGGGTCTCCTCCAGAACCGTGCGGCGGGAGACGACGATGTTGCCGCGCCGGCGATCCATCTTGAGGATCTGGAACGGCTGCGAATTGTTCATCAGCGGCGCGACGTCCCGGATCGGGCGGATATCGACCTGCGAGCGCGGCAGGAAGGCCACCGCGCCGTCCAGATCGACGGTGAAGCCGCCTTTGACCTGGTTGAAGATGACGCCGTTGACCTTTTCGTTGTTCTGGAACGCCTTCTCGAGCTTGCCCCAGCTCTCCTCGCGCCGCGCCTTGTCGCGCGACAGCACGGCTTCGCCGAGCGCATTCTCGATCCGGTCGAGGAACACCTCGACCTCGTCGCCCACCTTGAGATCGCTTTCGCGGCCGGGGCCTGAGAATTCGCGCAGCGCGACGCGGCCCTCGGTCTTCAGGCCGACATCGATGACGGCCATGTCCTTCTCGATCGCAACCACCTTGCCCTTGATGACGGAGCTCTCCTGCAGGTTTCCGCCGGCAAAGGACTCGTCGAGCATCGCGGCAAAATCATCGCGGGAAGGATGGTAAGTATCAGCAGCAGTAATCGAAGCCATTTGTTCTCCACTTGCGGATATCTTGCCGGCCATTGCTGTTGAAGGGCGTATCGCACGTGAAGTGGTCCGAGGTCCGCAAAGCCCTCGGACGACCGCGGTCGCACTTGCACGCGACGCGGGCCCGGCAGATGCCTGCACGTTCGATACGTTGATGATGTCCGGGGAAGGATAAAGCCCGAAATCAAAAAGAGTTCGGGCTATCGACTTAATCGGGCGGGAGCGGGCGTTCCTCCAGAAACGGCGACGGGGTCAACCCCGCTGCCGGCCCGCTCGAACGGCCTCGACGATGTCGATGGCGGCCCGGACGCCGCCCTCTATATCGAGATTGGTATTATCTAGCAAGTAAGCATCGGGAGCCGGCTTTAAAGGGGCGACCGGCCGGTTCTTGTCGCGTTCGTCGCGCTTGAGGATGTCCGCCAGCACCAGCGCCTCGTCGGCCGCCTCGCCCCTTGCCTTTGCCTCCAAGGTGCGGCGTCTTGCCCGCACCTTGGGATCGGCGACCACGAAGATCTTCACGTCGGCATTGGGGCAGATCACGGTTCCGATGTCGCGGCCGTCGAGCACCGCGCCGGGCGGGTCGGCGGCGAACTGGCGCTGGAAATTGAGCAGCACCTCGCGCACCTTCGGCAGGGCCGAGACGATGGAGGCCACCTCCCCGACCCTCTGCGTTTTTAGGATCGGATTGCCGAACTTCTCCGGATCGAGCTCCAGCGCCGCCGAGACCGCCAGCATCTCGTCGCTCGGATCGGCGCCGGCTTCGATCAGGGCATAGGCTACGGCACGGTAGATCACGCCGGTATCGAGATGGCGGTAACCGTAATGCTTGGCGAGCCGCTTGCCGAGGGTACCCTTGCCGGATGCCGCCGGTCCGTCGATGGCAATGATCATGCGAACTCCGCGCCCAACGCGCGCATCATCGGAATGAAATCCGGAAAGCTGGTGGCGATGAAGGCGGTGTCGTCGACCTTGACCGGCTTGTCGGACGCTAGCCCCATGACCAGCGCGGACATCGCGATCCGGTGGTCCATATGAGTTTTGACCAGACCGCCGCCGGGCGCATGGCCGCGGCCTTCGACGATCAGATCGTCGCCGGCAATCTCCGCCTTGACGCCGTTCACCCGCAGCATCTCGGCGGTGGCCGCCAGCCGGTCGGATTCCTTCACCCGCAGCTCCTGCAGGCCGCGCATGATGGTGGTGCCTTCGGCAAAAGCGGCCGCGACCGCCAGCACCAGATATTCGTCGATCATCGACGGCGCCCGTTCGGGAGGCACCTCCACGCCGCGCAAGCGCGAGGCGCGAACGCGCAACTGCGCCATCGGCTCGCCGGTGTCGCCACGCAGATCGGTCTCCTCGATCGACGCCCCCATTTCCCGCAAGGTGGCGATGAGCCCGGTGCGCAACGGGTTGGTCATGACATCGGACAGGAAAATGTCGGAACCCTCCACGATCAGCGCCGCGACCAGCGGGAATGCGGCCGAAGAGGGATCGGCCGGCACCACCACGGCGGCCCCGTGCAGTTCCGGCTGGCCGGTCAGCGCAATGCGCCGGCCGTGCGGCCCCTCGGGCGTGGAGACGATCTCGGCGCCGAAATGTTTCAGCATCAGTTCGGTGTGATCCCGGCTCGCCTCCTGCTCGATTACGGTGGTCACGCCGGGGGCTGCGAGGCCGGCCAATAGCACCGCCGATTTGATCTGGGCCGAGGCGACCGGTGTGCGGTAGGTGATCGGAAGCGGCTCGCGCGCCCCTTCAAGCGTCAGCGGCAAGCGGCCGCCGTCGCCGCCAGCGATCACTTTCGCCCCCATCAGCTCCAGCGGGTCGAGCACCCGCCGCATCGGGCGGCTGCGCAGGGACGCATCGCCATCGAATACCGCCGTGATGGGGCACCCTGCCACCGCCCCCATCACCAGCCGGCAGCCGGTACCAGAATTGCCGAAATCCAGCACCGTTTTGGGCTCCGCGAAGCCGGATACCCCCACGCCCGCGACCCGCCAGGCAAAGTCGCCGGTACGCTCGACCCGGGCGCCCAGGGCGCGCATCGCTTTGGCGGTATTGAGGACGTCCTCGCCCTCGAGCAATCCGGAAATCCGGCTCTCGCCAACGGCGAGGGCGCCCAGAATGAGCGCACGGTGCGAGATCGACTTGTCGCCGGGCACGCGCGCTTTGCCGCTCAGCGGCGCACTGACGCGGGCCTCCAACGGCGTGGGCAAGGAGGCGGAATGGTTGGATTGAGTCGACATTGTGTCCTGTATGGGAGCGGCAGGTAACACAGGGATAGCGCGCCGTCACGACCCCTTGAGCGCGACGGTCCCACGCCAATTTTCTTGCGCAATGCGCTATTGACAGAGCGGCCTCAACTAGCCAAGTGAAGCTCCGCTTTTCATCAGACATTCCCGGGATTTTCGTACGTGGCCAAACCTGACCTTGGAACCAAACGTATTTGCCCGACCACGGGTAAGAAATTCTACGATTTGAACAAAAATCCGGTGATCTCGCCCTATACCGGCGAGGTGGTGCCGATTGCTCCGGTGGCGCCGGCCCGGGGGCGCGCCGATACGCGCGCGCCTGCCGGCAACGAGCCGGCGCCGGAGGCGGCGGAAGCCGAAGAGTTAGTGCCGCTCGAGGAAGCCGACGCCGAGGAGAACACCGGCAAGGTCAAGGCCGTCGTTCCCGAGTCGGAAGACGATATCGAGATCGACGAGACCCTCGAGGACGATGACGACGATTCCACCTTCATCGCCGACGACGAGGAAGAGGGCGAGGAAGACGTCACCGACATTATCGGCGACGTCGGCGGCGACGAGGAGACTTGAGCTTCTCGCCGAAGTATGATCAACGGTCGTTCCTGATTTCCCGGCGCGTCACCCAAGTCGCGCCGGCCGGGCTGATCCGAAATAAGGATCTCGCCCGAAGTGCCTGGGGCCATAGCTCAGCTGGGAGAGCGCTTGCATGGCATGCAAGAGGTCGGCGGTTCGATCCCGCCTGGCTCCACCAGCCTTCGCTCGCTTCGCGAGCTACGGCTGGGCAAGCCAGGGTATCCTCTCTCGTAGCGAAGTGAGCGAAGGCTGCCCCGCCATAGCCCGAAGGGCGACGGCGGGCTCCATCCCCAACCAAGATCGCTTCGCGAGCTACGGCTGGGCAAGCCAGGTACCCTC
>JBLMWS010000192.1:0-4256 GCA_050257355.1 Gemmatimonas sp. | reverse complement strand
GCTTCCCGCGCGGTCGGCCTGAAGGTACCGCTGGTGGTGCGCATGAAAGGCACCAACGAGGAGCTTGGCAAGAAGATCCTGGCCGAGTCGGGCCTGCCGATCATTTCGGCCGACACGATGGCGGAAGCGGCGCAGCGCGTGGTCGCCGCAGCGCGTGGCTGAGGTGTCATTCCCGCGCAGGCGGGAATCCAGCTCATGCTCGACCGGAGCTACCACGTCTACCTGCTGGCGAGCCGTCGCAATGGGACCCTTTACGTCGGCGTCACGAACGATTTGATTCGGCGAGTATGGGAGCACAGGCACGGCTTGGTCGAAGGATTCACGAAGGAATACGGCATCAAACTGCTTGTGTGGTACGAGCACACGGAAAGCATCGAATCAGCGATCCGGCGTGAGAAGCAAATCAAGAAGTGGAATCGAGCGTGGAAGCTTGAACTGATCGAGAAGACGAATCCCGGCTGGGAAGACCTGTACGAAGAACTTGCGGCATGACTGGATTCCCGCTTTCGCGGGAACGGCACCGGAGCAGCGACGAGAAACAGATGAGCATCCTGATCAATCAGAACACGCGTGTGATCACGCAGGGCATCACGGGCAAGACCGGGCAGTTCCACACGCGGGCCTGCCGCGAATACGCCAACGGCAGGAACTGCTTCGTCGCCGGCGTGAATCCAAAGAAGGCGGGCGAAGACTTCGAGGGGATCCCGATCTTCGCTTCGGTCAAGGACGCCAAGGACAAGACCGGCGCGACGACATCGGTGATCTACGTTCCGCCGGCCGGCGCTGCCGCGGCGATCTGGGAAGCCGTGGAAGCCGATCTCGATTTCGTCATCTGCATCACCGAGGGCATCCCGGTGCGGGACATGATCGTGGTGCGCGACAAGATGCGCCAGCAGAACCGCAAGACGATCCTGCTTGGCCCGAACTGCCCGGGAATCATCACGCCGGAGGAGATAAAGATCGGCATCATGCCGGGCCACATTCACCGCAAAGGGCGGATCGGCGTGATGTCGCGCTCGGGCACGCTCACGTACGAGGCGGTTGCGCAGATCACCGAGCTCGGACTCGGACAGTCGAGCGCCGTCGGTATCGGCGGTGATCCGGTCAATGGACTGAAGCACATCGATGTGCTGAAGCTCTTCAACGACGATCCGGAAACCGATGCGGTGGTGATGATCAGCGAGATCGGTGGCACCGACGAAGAGACCGCCGCCGAGTGGGTCAAGGCCCATATGAAGAAGCCGGTCGTCGGCTTCATCGCGGGAGTCACCGCTCCTCCAGGCAAACGCATGGGCCACGCGGGCGCGATCATCTCCGGCGGCAAGGGAACCGCCCAGGAAAAACTGGCCGTCATGGAAGCCTGCGGCATCCGCACGACGAAGAACCCATCGGAGATCGGCCGGCTGCTGAAGTCCGTGCTGTAGGCCCGCGGCATTCGCGCGAAAAAAAACGTCGGAGATCGGCCGGCTGCTCGAGTCCGCGCGCTGGCGCGAGCCTCGGCGCGCGTCACCCGGCTGGGGTCGCTTGATCCCGCGGGGGATGGCAGACAGGCCGGATAGGGGAGGGGAATGGAGTTGATTGAGATTGCCGGCACCGGACTCTTCTGGAAGTCGCTGCTGGAGATCATCGTCGTCAACATCATCCTGTCGGGAGACAATGCGGTGGTGATCGCGCTTGCCGCGCGCAACCTGCCGCACCGCCAGCAAAAGGCAGCGATTCTCTTCGGGAGTGCGGCGGCCATCGTGCTGCGCGTTCTGCTCACGATCTTCGCCGTACAGCTGCTGCAGTACCCGTATCTGAAGCTCGTTGGCGCGGCGCTGCTGATGTGGATCGGCGCCAGGCTCCTGCTGCCCGAAGACGGCGGCGACGGCCACGTGGAGGCAAAGGCGGGCCTGTGGAGCGCGGTGCAGACGATCCTGATCGCCGACCTGGTGATGAGTCTCGACAACGTGATCGCGGTGGCGGCCGCGGCGGAAACCGGCCCGCCGCACGCACGGCTCGCGCTGCTGATCATCGGCCTGGGATTGTCCATTCCGCTGATCATCATCGGCAGCCAGATCCTGTTGAAGCTGATGTCGAAGTGGCCGGTCATTGTCACGCTGGGCGCCGCGCTGCTCGGCTTCGTGGCCGGCGAGATGGCGGTGACGGATCCGGCGATCGACGACTGGTTCCACGGACACTTCGGCCACCTCGACTACGTGGTGTCGGCGGCGTGCGCGATCCTGGTGGTCGCTGTCGGCATGATGTGGGCGCGGCGCCTCGAAAAGGGGGCCGGGTGAGCGACGTCCTGGGCCTGCTTGCGGGACTCGAATGGGTCGCGATCCTCGAGATCATCGCGATCGACATTCTTCTCGGCGGCGACAATGCGGTCGTGATCGCGTTGGCGTGCCGCAATCTGCCCACGTCCAGGCGCAATGCCGGTGTCTTGTGGGGCACCGTTGGCGCGATCGCGCTGCGCGTCGTGCTGATCTTCTTCGCAGTGACCCTGCTGAACCTGCCGACCCTGAAGGCGATCGGCGGTGTGCTGCTGATCTGGATCGGCATCAAGCTGATCGCGCCGCCGCCGGGAACCGAGCACCACGCAGACGTCCGCGGTTCGGACAGACTCGTCGCGGCGATCAAGACGATCATCCTGGCGGATCTGGTCATGTCGCTCGACAACGTGGTCGCGATCGCGGGCGCGGCAGAGCAGGCCGAGCCGTCGCAGCGGCTCGGCCTGATCATCTTCGGCCTGCTGGTCAGCGTCCCGATCATCATCTTCGGCAGCCAGCTGATCCTGAAACTGCTCGACCGCTTTCCGGTGATCGTTGTCTTCGGCGGGGCGCTGCTGGGCTGGATCGCGGGCGGACTGATCGTCGGCGACAGCCTGATCGACGCTCATCTGCCGGACAGCCAGGCCCTTGTCTATG
Source organism: Gemmatimonas sp. (assembly GCA_050257355.1). Taxonomy (GTDB): domain Bacteria; phylum Pseudomonadota; class Alphaproteobacteria; order Rhizobiales; family Xanthobacteraceae; genus Bradyrhizobium. The sequence continues at coordinate 1,347 of JBLMWS010000192.1, read as the reverse complement.
CGGCGAGCGCAACCGGTGCCGCGCTGGTGGTCGCGCTCGGCAAATGGCTGACGCACCGCCGAACCCGGGCCGCGTGACGGAATCGAAATGCGCGCACTTTGTCCGGGCGCTGCGGTTCCGTGATAATGCGCCCTCCCGATAGATCATCTTTCATGGCCGCCTCGATCGAATTCGCGCTCTGCACCCACGCGGGACTGGTGCGGCCGTTGAACGAGGACGCGATCGGCCTTGACCCGGCACTTGGCCTGGCAGTGCTGGCGGACGGATTGGGCGGCTACAACGCCGGCGAGGTCGCCAGCACCATGGCGGTGAGCTGCGTGCTCACGCAACTCACCGACGATCTGGCGACGGCGCGTGCAGCGGGCACCGAGCTGGACGTGGCGCGCGCGATGTCGCAGCGGCTGGTCGAGATGAACTCCACGATCTTCCGCGCCGCCACCAGCAGCAGCGCATACGAGGGAATGGCGACCACGATCGTGCTCGCCTGGCTGCTCGAGGGACGACTGTGGATTGCCCATGCGGGCGATTCACGCGCGTATCGATTCCGCGACGGCGTGCTGGAGCAGCTGACGCGGGATCATTCCTTCTCGCAGGAACTGCTTGATGCGGGCATGGTGACCGAAGAAGAGGCGCGCATGCTGCCGGCCAAGAACCTCGTGACGCGTGCGCTCGGCGCGGCCGCCGACCTCGAGCCCGAAGTGCACGAGCACCCGGTGCAGCCCAACGACTGGCTGATGCTGTGCTCGGACGGCCTGACGGAGATGGTGTCGCACGCGGAAATCGGCGCCGCGCTCTTCGCGGCGCTGCCGGACTCGCAGCGCGCCGCGCAGCGACTCGTCGATCTCGCCAACGCGGCCGGTGGACGCGACAACACGTCGGTCCTGCTCCTGCGCGCACTGCCCGACGGTGCGTCGGCGTAGACGAACGGAGCAACGCCGATCGCGGATGGACGCCGCGCAACTGGCCAACCGATTGATCCGCTGGTAGATTTCTAAGGCTGACAAAGCTGTCTGCATCGAGGCAGTGAAGTCGATCCAGTACAACGACAACTATCGATCTGGCGCACGGAGACGGGATGCCGAAGTTGGTGCTTAGCCTCGATGGAGTCGTGCTGCGCGAGGTGAATCTGTCCAAGGACCGGATGACGATCGGTCGGCGCTCGCACAACGACCTCGTCATCGACAACCTCGCGGTCAGCGGTGAACACGCGGTCGTGTATCGCGCCGGCGACGACATCTATCTCGAAGACCTCGGTTCCACCAACGGGACGACCGTCAACGGCCAGCCGATCAAGAAGCACCTGCTGCAAAGCGGCGACTTCATCGAGATCGGCAAGTACCGGCTGAA
>JBLMWS010000191.1:0-10423 GCA_050257355.1 Gemmatimonas sp. | reverse complement strand
CGGTCTACAACGCCTATGCGCGCGTCACCGGCGATCCTGCTTATGAGGGGCGGCAAGGCGACCACCAGGCGCTGCTGCGGCCCTTGTTCATGCTGTCGTTCCTGGTCGATGATTTTCTCGCCGAGAACGATTTCTTCGGCGCGCGCGGCGTGATCGTCTCGTCCGCCTCCAGTAAGACCGCATTTGGGCTCGCCCATCTCCTGCACGAGAGCCGAGCGGGCATCAGAGTGATCGGGTTGACCTCCGCCGCGAATGCGGCCTTCGTCGCCTCGCTCGGCTGTTACGACGAGGTCGTCACTTATGATCGCATCGAACAGCTGCCGACGGATCGGCCGGTCGCGTTCGTCGACATGGCGGGCAACAGCGACTTGCGCATCCGGCTGCATCGCCATCTCGGCGAAGAGGTCAGATATTCCGGCCGTATCGGCCTCACCCATCGCGCAAGCCTGGCGGACGAGCCGGAACTGCCCGGTGCGAAGCCCGCCTGGTTCTTCGCTCCCGACCAGATCCGACAACGCGCCAAGGACTGGGGCCCGGGCGGGATCGAGAAGCGGCTCGGCGCGGCCTGGGCGACGTTCACGCCCAAGCTCGCGCAATGGATCGATGTCGTCGAGGGGCGAGGACCGGACGCCGTCCAGCGGGTTTATCTCGATACGCTCAAGGGACGTATTCCGCCGGATCAAGGGCATATGCTGTCGCTACTGGGATGAGGCGCTTTCTGCGCCTTCGCAAATTGTATAGCGTTGCAAGGAAGCCGCGAAGGAAGACGGCCGAGGAACGCGCAATGTTGGACAAGACGGACGACGTCTCGGTTGCCGCACGGGACTGGCTTCTCGCTTTTGAAGCCGCGCTGGCGAGCAAGGACGATGCGTTGAAACAGCTGTTTTGCGCCGAGAGCTATTGGCGCGACGTGCTGGCGCTGAGCTGGAACATCCAGACCCGCAACGGCGCCGGCGCCATCCTGAAAGAGCTGCGGCTCTTCGCAGAGGATGCCGCTCCGGTCAGGTTTCGCATCGATCCGGACCGCGCCGCCCCGCGCTGGGTGACCCGCGCCGGCACCAGCAGCATCGAAGCCATCTTCACGTTCGAAACCAGGATCGGCCGCGGCCACGGCATCCTGCGGCTCGTTCCGGATGCAGGCGACGGCAACCGGCTGAAGGCCTGGACCCTGCTCACCGCGCTCGAGGAATTGAAGGGCTTTGAAGAGCAGCTGGAGAAGACGCGCCCGCGCGGACAGGCCTATTCACGCGATTTCCGCGGACCCAACTGGCTCGACCAGCGCCGCGCGTCGGCGTCCTACCGCGATCACGATCCAACCGTGCTCGTCATCGGCGGCGGACAAGCGGGGCTTGCGATCGCTGCGCGGCTGAAGCAGCTCAACGTCGACACGCTGATCGTCGATCGCTGGCCGCGCATCGGCGACAACTGGCGCAAGCGCTATCACGCGCTGACGCTGCACAACCAGGTGCAGGTCAATCACCTGCCCTATATGCCGTTCCCGCCGAACTGGCCGACCTATATCCCCAAGGACAAGCTCGCCAACTGGTTCGAGGCCTACGTCGATGCGATGGAGCTGAATTTCTGGACCGGCACCGAGTTTCTCGGCGGCAGTTACGACGAGGCAAAGGCGCGCTGGTCCGTGACGCTGCGCCGCGCCGACGGCACGTCGCGCGAGCTGCATCCGCGTAACATCGTGATGGCCACCGGCGTATCCGGCATTCCGAACCTGCCCGAGATCGAAGGCCTGAAAGACTTCGCCGGCAAGGTCGTGCATTCCAGCCAATATGAAGACGGCGAGGATTGGAGCGGCAAACGCGCCATCGTGATCGGCACCGGCAATAGCGGCCACGACATCGCGCAGGACCTTTACTCCAGCGGCGCCGCGGTCAGCCTGGTGCAACGCAGTTCGACGCTCGTCACCAATATCGAGCCGTCGGCGCAGCTCGCTTACGCGATCTATAACGAGGGCACGCTCGAGGATAACGACCTGATCGCGACCTCGATGCCGCTCAGGCTTGCCAGACGCACCCATCAGACGCTGACCGAGCAATCCAGGAAGCTCGATCAGGACCTGCTCGACGGGCTCGCGCGCGTCGGCTTCAAGCTCGATTTCGGCGAGGACGGCACCGGCTGGCAGTTCAAATATCTGACGCGCGGCGGCGGCTATTACTTCAATGTCGGCTGCTCGGACCTCGTCGCCAGCGGCGCGATCGGCCTGCTGCAATTCTCCGAGATCGACCGCTTCGTCGCCGACGGCGCACGGCTGAAGAACGGCGAGTTCGTTGCCGCCGACCTCGTCGTGCTCTCGACCGGCTACAAGGGCCAGGAATTCCTGGTCAGCAAGCTGTTCGGCGATGAGGTCGCCCGGCGCGTCGGCCCGATCTGGGGCTTTGGCGAGGACGACGAACTCCGCAACATGTACACGCGCACGGGCCAGCCGGGGCTCTACTTCATCGCCGGCAGCCTCGCGCAATGCCGGATCAATTCGAAATATCTGGCGCTGCAGATCAAGGCGATCGAGGAGGGCTTGCTGTCGCCATATATCAGCACGGCCAAATAGCCGCCGGGCTCGTCATTCCGGGGCGCTCACGCGAGGGAGCGAACCCGGAATCAAGAGATTGTGGCGCGAGAGATTCCGGATTCGCTCGCGTGCCAGCGCCCCGAATGACGCATAAGGCCGAACGAGGCCAGTGGCCCGAGGGAACATGCCCGCGCTTCGCCACCATTGCCCCTGATTCGCCGTTTTTCGCGACCCTCGCCGCGCGCCGCGCGGGGAACGTGCTTGCGGGATAAGCTCCTCTAAGCTCTTCACAATCCCGTCACGCTGCCTGTAGTATGTCAGCACATGCTGCTTCGCAGCCGATCTTCGGGGGTCAGGAGCGTTATTTGAACGCACATGTCTCGCAAGGCGGTTGGCCGGTGCTGGTGTTGAACGCGGACTTCCGGCCGCTGAGTTATTATCCGCTGTCGCTTTGGTCGTGGCAGGACGCGATCAAGGCGGTGTTTCTCGATCGCGTCAATATCGTTGCGCATTACGAAAAGGCGGTACGAAGTCCCACCTTCGAAATGCAGCTTCCGAGCGTCGTTTCGCTCAAGTCCTTCGTCAAGCCGACCACCCATCCCGCCTTCACCCGTTTCAACGTTTTCCTGCGCGACCGCTTCGCCTGCCAATATTGCAGCTCGCCCGAGGACCTCACCTTCGACCACATCATCCCGCGCTCCAAGGGCGGCCAGACGACCTGGGAAAATGTGGTGGCCGCCTGCTCGCCCTGTAACCTGAGGAAGGGCAACCTGACGCCGCAGCAGGCCAAGATGTTTCCCAAGCAGACGCCCTTTGCGCCGACCGTACACCAGCTGCACCGCAACGGCCGCCTGTTCCCGCCGAACTATCTGCACGAAAGCTGGCTGGACTATCTGTATTGGGATACGGAGCTCGATCCGTAGGACCCGCGGCGACTTGTGAAATCGACGCCGAGCACGGCGGCCTCGCCGTCGATGACGAACTGCTTGGTACGGCTCTTGAGCGCTGCCTCGACGATCCACGGAAACCGCTCTATCCAATTCATGCCGCCGCGCGCGATCAGGCGCACGCGGTTGCCATCGCGCTTCGCGCGGAGGCAATAGCCATCGTCTTTGATCTCATAGAGCCAGCCAGCCGGCGCGCCGCTGGTCGCAAGGCAGAACCCGAACGTACTGCGCATGCGGTGGGCTGCGCCCGCTGGACGCCGCCGTTCTGCCGTCGACACTGACTTCTCATATTTTTGAACTGTCGCCTGCCTGCAATAGTGACGCTGTCCCTTTCATGTTACAACTTCACGTAGCTGAGGTCCGGGAGGACCATCATGAAGGGCACGTGTTTGCACTGGCCCGCCGGGCAGATCGTCGGCAGGACAGCGCGCAGGCGGCTGCTGCTTTGTTTGATGTCCGTTTGCCTCGCGCTCGTTCAGACCGTTGCAGGCATTCGGCAAGCGGCTTCCCAGACCGGGCCTTTGCCCCCCGGCCAGATCGTTTCCGGTCCCGTGGTGCGCGGTCAGAGCTTTTTCAAGTTGGGCCTGCAGGGTACGGCGGTGCCGGAAATCATCAATGGCTTTGAAGCCAACAATTTCCTCGACGGGCTCATAACTCCCTCCACGCTGTCATTCGTCAATACGGCAGGTTCGCAAGCGGCCGTCGTATTGACAGCGGTGCCGACGCAATTCGTTCGCTTCTATGCCCCGAACGCAGGAATCGGCCAGATAGGCAACTTCATCGTTGGAACCAACGCGGTGCGCGGGCTGACGCCGGATCAGATCCGCAACGTTCTGGCGCTGCCCGCAGTCCCGACGATGCAGACGCTGGTGCAGGTGCCCGCGGGGACGTGCCTTCTGTTCGGCACGGCCGGTCCGATCCTCAATTCGCAGGTTCCGCCGCTCGGCGTGTGGGGCCGCGGCGGCGCGGTGCAGGAATACATCATCGGGCAGCAACGGAACGGAGGGGGATGTAGTTCGCCGGCGCAATCTCCCGTGTTCATTCCGATTACCGGCTACATCAACGCACAGCAGATCGGTGCCCAGGCTCTGCTCTACGCGCCGCGGGCCGGCGGCGGCAACGTGGGAGCCGTCGCCGGAGCGCTCGACCGGGGGCCTTATCCGGCGCTCTTTACCGCCATGGACGGCATGTACAACGCTCTCGACGTGCTCAATTTCGGGGATGATCCGCGACCGTTGCGCTCGGCGCTCGTCCAACTCGACGGCGAGGTTCACGCCAGCGCTCGCACGGTGATGTTCGGCGACAGTGTCTATTTGCGCGAGGCGGTGCTCGGACGTCTGCGCCAGGCGTCGTTCGCTGACAGGCTCGGCCCAATGGCCGCTCTCGGTCTCGGCGGCCCCATGTTGGCCCATGCGGATGGCGCGGGCTCAGATTCTCGCAGTCGGGACCGCGACTCCGCGCTCGCCTATGCCGACCGGCCGAGGCCTCCGTTTCCGGTGAAAGCCGCGGCGCCAGCTGCACCCGAGAATGTATTCTGGGTCCAGGGCGTTGGCGCCTGGGGCAAGTTTGATGGCAAGGGTGACGCGTCGAGCGTGAACCGCGATCTCGGCGGATTCTTTGCCGGCGTCGACCGCCGGTTCGCGCCCGATTGGCTCGCCGGCTTTGCCGTCGGCTATACCAACTCCTCCCTGAGTATCGCCGACCCGAGAAGCTCCGCCGGTATCGATACCGCGCATGTCGCCGGCTACGTCGGAGGCCACTTCGGTCCCTGGAACCTGCGCGGCGCGGCTTCGGGCAGCTTCAACACGATCGATACCGACCGAATGGTCGTCTTTCCCGGATTCTTCGACGCGGAGGGCGCCCATTATCATGCGACCACGACGCAGGTGTTCGGCGAAGTGGGCTACGGCACGTCATTCGGGAAAATCGCTACCGAGCCGTTTGCGGGCCTTGCGTGGGTCCATCTGGACACCGACAGCTTCGTGGAACAGGGAGGTGCTGCGGCGCTGAGCGGCTCGGGCAGCACCGAAGACGTCGGCTATTCCACGCTGGGAGCGCGCGCCGCCGAAAACTATGTGCTCGAAAGTGGCCTGGTACTCACGCCCCATGTCTCGGTCGCATGGCAGCACGCCTTCGGCAGCGTGAACCCTGCGGCTGCGCTCGCCTTCGCCACCAATGGCGCGTCGTTCCTTGCGGCCGGCGTGCCGCTCGCGCGCGACGCGGCGCTGGTCAACGCCGGATTGGATCTCGCTGTTACGCCTCAGCTCGCGCTGCAGCTGGCCTATTTCGGACAACTCGCCGACCGCGTTCGGGATAACTCGGTAAAAGGCACATTGAACTGGCGGTTCTGACGCGTGGCATTGCGTCGACCGGTTCGCGTGGATCGTCCCTCACGACGTTGAGCCGGTACCCCCGTCCAATCCATCATCGCCCGCGATCCAGTATTCCCAGAGACGAGACAGCAGAGTAACTGACGTTTTGAAAATGGATTCCGATCTACTCCGCCGCGGCGTTTGCATTCGCCGCGTCGGCCAGCGCGCGGGCGCGGATTTCGGCGATGGTGCGCTTCAGCGCGGCCTGACGCGGATCGGGCATGGCGGCGGCACGAGCTTCTGCGATCGCGCTCGCCAGATCGGACAGCGGCAACGCGCCGTCGAAGGTCGGCTTCGCGAGCCCGTCGATGATCGCGTGCCAGTCGGCAAGTCCCCGGCGATAGGCATCGCCAAAGCCTTGCACCATAGTCGCCGTCTCGACCACGGCAGGTGCCGCGGCCGGCTGCTTGACCAGCGCGCGGCCGATCATGTGCAGCCAACGCTCCACCCAGACGCGCTCCTCCTCATAGCGCACCGAGGACAGCCGCCAGCGCCGCAACGCCGCTTCCAGCCTCAGGCGACGGATGGCGAGGCGGCTCTTGGTCGAATAGGGAATGGCAACGCGTTTGTGCAGCCAGCCGATCTGGCCGAGCGCGGTGAGCAACGGATCGGCCGCGAGCTCCGGCAGTGCGCCGACCAGCTCGTCGAGGCGGAATCGGTGAATTTCCGTCGATGGCGGCGCGCCGCGCTCGAACGCAGCGAGCTTCACTTGCGCGATGCGGATCGGGTCCTGATAGCTCATGCGCATCGCCATCAGCCGCGCGATCTCGCAGAACATCGCCTCGTCGACCCCCGGCCTGCCGATGAAGCGGCTCAGGCGATCGACGTAGAGCTGGGCGTAGCTCGCGCTCTGGTAGTCGTTCAGGAGATCGATGGCCTCGGCGACGATGGCGCGCGCGCTCTCCGGCAGGCCCGCCGGTAGCGGCGGCGGCGTGCCGTCGTCGTCGCCGATGAAGTCGGCGAGCAGATAGCGCAGCGAGGATACGATACCGGTCACCGCCGTTCCCGCGCCTTAGACTAAGCCGTCTCTGCAGCGACCGCCGGCGGGGTCTGTTGCGCCAGCCGCTCCTCGAGCTTGCCGATGTTCTCGAACAGGCGCGCGCTAGCAAGCTTCAACAGATAGAAACCGAACGCCGGATTCTGTACATAGAGCTGCTCGACCTGGTCGTAGCTCACCGAGAGGACCAGCCCGTCCTCGATGCATTCCAGCGTCTGCGTGCGCAAATTCGAAGGCGAGAGCATGCCGAACTCGCCGACGATGGCGCCGACCGGCAGCTCGATGCCGGACTCCACCAGGCGATAGCGGCCGCTGACGATGTAATACATGCTGTCGGCCTTCTCGTCCTTGTAGAACAGCACCTCGTTCGCTTTGCATTTGCGTTCGATCATGAAGGGCTTCAACCACTCCATCGAGAGATCGCTGCTGACGGATTTTTTCACGTCGCGCACCAGCTGCAGCATCTGGTGCAGCCGATAGACGTTGAGCGGCAGCAACACCGAGTGCAGGATCAGCGTCGGATAATTGTGGATCGGGATCGCGGTCGCGATCAGCACGATATTGGTCAGGATTGCGAACACACGCAGCGGAATCATCGTCCGCATCGAGAGCGTGGCGACCACGAAGATCGAGGCGAAGAGACTGCCGGCAGCGCCTGCATGTTGGACGAGATGTGAGGTATCCATCGGAGCCAACCAATTGACGGGAAATGTCGGGTTCAGCGGAGCGAAAAGATCATCATACTGTCTGCACCCCCTCGTGATATACGGCGAAAGGACGAAGTTTTATCCGCGATCGGGGGCGCTTTTCGGGAATATTCTCCCGCGGGCTTTCGCCGCCGTCAGGCTCCGCCGGTCCCCGCGCCAAGCGTGCAAAGCGGCGAACCGTGCAGGCTGGCGTTGACGGCCCCGCCCTGTCCGGGCACCTTATGTTCCAGGCCAAGCCCCGAGCCGGTTTCGCATTTTTTGTCAGATTGCAGGTACTCCCGTCGCATGTCCAAGCCAGTCGCTTTTCCGGGCCTGGCGGAATTTATGACCGCCACGGCCGGGCGCAACATGACGAAGGCGGCCTATGCCGGCGTCGTGATTGGCATCGTCATGATCGTGCTGCTCACGATCGATCCTGCTTACGCTGCCGCGCGGCACTGGCTCGAAGGTGTCTTGTGGGGGTGCCTCGCGTTTTTCGCCTTCGAATGGCTGGTGCGAATCCGCGGCGCCGTGCGCAAGGGCGACACCATGGGCTATGTGCTGTCGGGCCGCGGACTCGTGGACGCGGCCTGCGCGCTCGCCGTGCCGATCGCCCTCGTGCTCGGCACCGGCGACAGGACGGCGTGGCTGTTTGCGGTGCTGTGGATCGTCAAGGTGTTTCCGGGCGTTCCCGGCCTGCGGCGACTGCGGCGGGTGCTGATGCTGGAATCCGGCCCGCTGCTCAGCGTACTCGTGCTGTTTCTGATGGTGCTGTTTCTCGGCTCGGTCGCGCTGTATGTCCTGGAGCGCGACGCGCAGCCGGGGACCTTCGGCAATCTGCCGTCGGCGATGTGGTGGGCGGTGGTGACGCTGACCACCACTGGCTATGGCGACGCGGTACCGATCACCCCGCTCGGACGGCTGGTCGCCGCCGTGGTGATGATCTGCGGCCTTGGCGTGTTCGGCCTCTGGACCGGTATTCTCGCCACCGGCTTTGCCGCCGAGACACGGCGCGACAACTTCCTGCGCACCTGGGAATCGGTGACCAAGGTGCCGTTCTTCGCCGATCTCGGCCCCGCGGCAATCGCCGACGTCACGCATATGCTGCGCACGATGGACCTGCCGCCGCGGACCATGATCATCCGCAAGGACCAGCGCGGCGACTGCATGTATTTCATCGCCTCCGGCGAGGTGGAAGTCGATCTGCCCGGCAAGAAAGTGCTGCTCGGCGAGGGCGCCTTCTTCGGCGAGATGGCGTTGCTCGGCAACCATCTGCGCTCCGCGAATATCACCACCACGAGATTGTCAAAGCTGTTGGTGCTGGACCTTGCCGATTTCCGCCTGTTAATGGCGCGGCATCCCGATCTCGCCCAGACCATCGACGCCGAGGCCAAGCGGCGCGCTTTGGAGAATCAATGACCCGACATCAATCCGCTGCAAGCCACGAAGCGGCGAGCCCGCCGGTTCTGGAACGCGACGGCGCGCGCGCCACCATCCGCCTCAACCGCCCTCGGCACCTGAACCGGCTGCAGCCCGGGGATCTCGATCAGCTCTTGAAGCTGTTCGACGCGATCGAGGCCGATGCCTCCATTCGCGTCCTGGTGCTGACCGGAACAGGCAGGGCGTTTTCCGCCGGCTACGATCTCGGCTCCATCGCCGAACGGGCCGCCACCGCGCAGGAGCAGACGGCGGGATCCTCGTTCGAGGTCGTCGTCAACCGGCTGGAGGACTTATCAGTACCGACCATCTGCAGGCTCAATGGCGGCGTCTATGGCGGCTCGACCGATCTCGCCCTCGCCTGCGACTTCCGCATCGGCACCGACACGGTCGAGATGTTCATGCCGGCGGCCAGGCTGGGCCTGCATTATTACACGAGCGGCATCAAGCGCTACGTCTCCCGGCTCGGCGCCGACAACGCCAAGAAGCTGTTTCTGACCGCACAAAAGATCGACGCGCCGGAGATGCTGCGGATCGGCTATCTCACTGCAATGGTGCCGCCCGCGGCGTTGGACGCGGAGATCGATCGGCTCGCGAATGCGCTCGCCGCCAATGCTCCGATGGCCATGCGCGGCATGAAGCAGACCATCAATGAATTCGCCCGCGGCAGTCTGGATGAGGCCGCCGCCGACAAACGCCACCGCGACAGCATGCATGGCGAGGAAATCAAGGAGGGAATCAGGGCGTTTTCGGAAAAGCGCCCGCCGCGGTTTTGAGGAACTGCCCTCAAGAATTCTCCGCCAATTGGACCTAGATCAAATGTCATCCGATTTTTCGCGCTAATCATTGCCCGGCTTGATTGCACGGCCCGCTGACGCAATCTGCAATTTTTGTCGCGGTCGTCCGTTTTGCGATTGACTAAGGGTTGTCGAATACTAACCTGCTCGCTGGGCGGGAGGCACTCGAGTGCAAGATCGGGATTTCCATTGGGGACGGTGTTGGCCGGCGCTTGTCGCTGTGCTGCCGGGGATTGGCTTGCATCAATCGGCGGGCTCGACCGGCGCCTTCTGTTCTTGCTCGACCAGCCGCTCGGCGAACGCAACGAGCTCCTCGCGATGCAGCGTGCTGCGCAGAGCAAGAAAGCTCTTCATGAGCCGAAGGCCGAAGGCCGTCGTCTCATCAGCTTTCAATGCGGCGGGCTTGGGTGGCATCTGGATGCGACTCGCTGCTGATGTTCCGGGTTTACAGCCGTGACCGAACCTGCACTCGATAAGATCATTGCAGAGCTGCAATTGTGCATCATGGATGCGAGGGCGTTGCAACTCAAGATGTTGGAGCGGCTTTTGTCAATAGCATTGCTGGAAGCCTACGAAACCAGAGAGCAATCCGGCAAGGGCGAGGACGACGGCCTGTAACTGGACTCGGATTTGGCGAGCATGCAGGCCACTGCGGGCGGGGGGCCC
>JBLMWS010000190.1:0-7291 GCA_050257355.1 Gemmatimonas sp. | reverse complement strand
GGGCCTGACGGTCGTGCCTAGACGACGATGCTTGCGCTAATCCTGCGGCTCGGATGCGACGTTGCCCGCAGCGTCGACCCGCAGCCAGCCTGACGGCGCAAGCCGCTGCTGCGGCAGGAAGCGGGCCTTGTAGTCCATCTTCTTCGAGCCTTCGATCCAGTAGCCGAGATAGACGTAAGGCAGGCCTTGCCGCCGCGCCCGCGTGATGTGGTCGAGGATCATGAAGGTGCCGAGCGAGCGGTCGTCCAATGACGGATCGAAGAAGGAGTAGACCATCGACAGCCCGTCGCTCAGGACATCCGTGAGCGCCACCGCGATCAACTCGTCGCCGCGCCCCGTGATACCGCTGTCCGGGCCGCGGCGGCGGTATTCGATGATGCGGGTCTCGACATGGCTGTCTTCCACCATCATCGCATAGTCGAGCACGGTCATGTCGGCCATCCCGCCATGGCGGTGCCGTTGGTCGAGATAGGCGCGGAAGATCGAATATTGTTCGGAGGTCGGCACCGCGCTGCGCTGCTCGCCGACGATGTCGGCATTGCGCGCCAGCACTTTGCGGAAGTTGCGTGAGGGGCGGAATTCGTTGGCGATGACGCGCACGGAGACGCAGGCGCGGCATTGGTCGCAGGCTGGCCGGTAGGCAATCGACTGGCTGCGCCGGAAGCCGCCATGGGTGAGCAGATCGTTGAGATCAGCGGCCTTGTCGCCCACCAGATGCGTGAACACCTTGCGCTCATGCCGGCCCGGCAAATAAGGGCAAGGCGAGGGCGCCGTCAGGTAGAATTGCGGGGTGTCACGCGAGTGTTGGGTCACGGGGGTCGTTAGATGTCAAGAACACCAACAGCATCGCGCTGCCGGGGCTGATGGTCAATCGTTTTGCAACGGTTGCTGCTTTGCAAGAATTCACCGACCTCAGTAGCCGCGTGCCGTTTGCGCAATCGGCGAGCGGACTGAATTGTTGATGACAACGGTTCCAAGGATGAAGTCGTGCAACAGCCGCCGGCGGGCATTGAACAGCCCGACCAAAAGGATGAGCGGTGAGAGCATCGAGATCGAAATCCAGAACAGCACCGCATGCATCGCGCCGAGCAGGAAGTAACCGGGTGCGCCGTACCAGGTGCGCAACTCCAGATCCATCACCCGCATGCCGATGGTAGCGGAATGGGGGCCACCCAGCGTCGCCCCGTAATAGACCAGCGCCCAGATCACTGAGGCGGGCGAGATCAGCCAGAACAACGCCCAGCCGAGCCCGAGCGTGACCAGCCCGAATACGGCGATGACGATCACCGCGAACACGATCGGAATCGCCAGCACGACGATGTCGATCAGGAAAGCGATGATGCGCCGGGTCAGCACGCCGCGGAACAGTTCCGGCTGCAAGTAGGGATCGAACGCATGCGGCCGAATCTCCGGCGGCCCGTCATAGTGCCAGCCGCCACCCGTATTGGTTGAACCGGAATATGACATGATCAGTCCTCCGACTGCGCTCCTCACGCCACCACATGGGAACCGGACGACCGCATACAAGGCCCGACTCCAACGAGCGAATCGGAATATTCGCCAGAAGTCCGGCGCCAGTTAGGCGTGTCGCTGCACCCGCTCCGCTGCTTGCGGCGCAAAATAGGTGAGGATGCCGTCGGCGCCGGCGCGCTTGAAGGCCAGGAGGCTCTCCATCATCGCCCGCTCGCCGTCGATCCAGCCATTGTTCGCGGCCGCCGCGATCATCGCGTACTCGCCGGAGACCTGGTAGGCGAAGGTCGGCATCGCAAAGGTGTCTTTGACCCGGCGCAGCACGTCGAGATAAGGCATGCCCGGCTTGACCATGACCATGTCGGCGCCTTCCGCGATGTCGAGTTCGACCTCGCGGAGCGCCTCGTCCGAGTTGGCGCTGTCCATCTGGTAGGTCCGCTTGTCGCCGGTCAGCGTTTTGGCCGAGCCGATCGCATCGCGGAACGGGCCATAGAAGGCCGACGCGTATTTTGCCGCGTAGGCCATGATCTGCACGTCCAGAAAGCCTGCGCGGTCGAGCGCCTGCCTGATCGCGCCGACCCGGCCGTCCATCATGTCCGACGGCGCAATGATGTCGCAGCCGGCCTCGGCCTGTACCAGCGCCTGCCGCACCAGCACCGCAACCGTTTCGTCGTTGAGGATTCTGCCGTCCTCGATCAAGCCGTCATGGCCGTGACTGGTGAAGGGATCGAGCGCGACGTCGCAGAGGATGCCGAGATCCGGGAATTCCTTTTTCACCGCGCGCACCGTCTTGCAGACGAGATTGTCGGGATTGACGGCCTCCGACCCGTGCGGATCGCGCAAGGACGGCTCGGTATAGGGGAACAGCGCGATGCAGGGGATGTTGAGCTTCATCGCCCGCTCTGCGTCGCGCACCGCCTGGTCGACCGAGAGCCGCTCCACGCCCGGCATCGAGGCAACATTGGCGCGCGCATTTTGGCCGTCGATCACGAACAGCGGCCAGATCAGATCGTCGGTCGTGAGCACATTCTCGCGCACCAACCGCCGCGCCCATTCCGCCTTGCGGTTGCGGCGCGGCCGGATCGTCAGATCGAGGGCAGGAGCGGGGGCCTCTCGCCGCGGTACGTCGCGGACTTCGATCGGACGGCCGAATTTGATCGCCATTGCACTTTTCTCCCGGCGGGCGCCATTGATTTGTTCTAATTCTAGCATTTTGGCATGGTGGCGTCACTTGACCTGCCGCAAGGCTCCAATGCTCGCTTTTCGATGTTCACACCGTTGATTTTGCGCCGGCAAGCCGCCATGACCTGTCAATGGATCCCCGACCTATGACCTCCCCAGCCGCCGGCGTCTTCTTCCCTCCCAGGAGCGGCTGCCGGCATGTCTGATACCTCGGCGCGCGACCAGGCGCGGGACAGTGCCAAGGACAAGGCGATTTCGGTCGCCGCGATTTCCTCGGAGCGGATCGAAAGCGACGACAACGTCTGGACCCGGCGTCTGGTGCTATTCCTGCGCATCATGGCCGTGCTTTCGATCCTCAAGGGCCTCTATCACTGGGCGCAGGTCACAGGCTTCGTCGGCGGCGAGGACGAGGCTTTCGAGTACCAGCCGACGGCATGGCAGGCCGCGACGGTCTATTTCGCCGTCATCGAACTCGTCGCCGCAGTCGGTCTATGGCTCGCCACGCCCTGGGGCGCGGTGGTGTGGCTGACCACCGTTGTTTCGATGGCGGTGATCGAGTTGATGTTCCCGGGCATCTATGGCGGCAGTCTGTTGGTCGTCGCTGGGGAAGCCGCGATGCTCGCCGCCTATCTCGTGCTGGCCTGGATGGCCGCACGCGAGCGGCCGCCATAGCTTTGATAGCATTGCGTTGGAGCTAGGATGCTTGACGCAAGGTTGGTTCTTCCCTCTGTCAGTTAATTCTCTCGGTGCCGAGAAGAAGATCGGACGACGGCTTAGGACCGCTCATTCCACTTGCGCCAGTGAGTTGGCTGAATATCGCCACGCTTGTTACCGGAGCCATCCACCCATTCGGCTCCATTCTTGTGACAGGGGAACGTCAGCGCTTGAACGATGCCATCATAGTCCAAAACGCAGAGTTCGAGATCATCGCCTTCGGAAGGCGGAATCGACGCAGGCAACCATTCTGCTGGCCATGAGTACATGACTATCCTCTCCGAAAATGATCCGCCCCTTCGGCGGGACCGTGCCATTGATCCTGCAAAGATGCCGCGGATTCCGGCGGTAGACCCGACCGCATCGTCGGGCGCTTCGGCAGATGCGAGATCCGCCCGGCCTTAAATTAGAGCGCCAGATATAAGGCGAAGGCATTAGTTCCGATCAGAAGCCCGATCCCTGCGATCGTGAGCCCGAGGAACGCATTGCTCGCGGAGGGAACTTTCATTGTATTGCCTCCTCCAAAATCGAGTCGCCCAGCGCTTCTCACAATACCCGAAGGAGCCCGCTTTCGAAATTCCGGTCGGTTGCTTAAGGGCCTTTACGAATGATCCGCGCGCCGGAAGCAAGGCAGCAGTGCCGCGCCGCTATAGAAACAGCGGCTAAGTGCGGGCGCGTCCCGACTTGCGATCATCGCACTCTCGGGATCGACTGCGCTCGGCGGAATGAGATTCTGCGCGCGCTGCGACAACTCCTGCTGAGTCGCGAGGCCCATTTGACCGGCCGTAGGAAGAGATTCCGGCGAGTCCATAAAACTTGTCGCTAATTGGTTCTTAAGGCGCCCGACCGCAGTTCGCCACAGCCGTTACGCGAACCTTTCCACATTTCGACACCTGTTTTGGAATGCGACACGGGGCCGAAGACGAAGCGTGAACATCGCCCATCGACCGTCAATAGAAAGTTGCCAAAAGTGCTTGGTTCATCGGCTTAATCTGCGATTCACTGTCTGAAATTCATTCTCTCTTTATTGTCTTATTTAAGCGGATGTTCAAACCGTCCCCTTACGTTGCAGCTATCAGACGAGACCAAAGTTTCGTCGAATAAGTCGATAAAACGACAACAGGGGAAGTGTCATGATGAAAGCCGTTGCTACGGCGGTGGAAGCCGTCGAGCGCGCACCCGGCCAGCCGGCTGTGCAGCCTCTCTATCTCGAAGCATTGACCTTGGTGGAGCGGCTGCATCGCCGGCTGCTCGACGTCATCAAGGATGAGTTCGATCGCCGCGGCCGCTCCGACATCAATTCGGTGCAGGCGCTCTTGCTCTACAATATCGGCGACAAGGAGCTGACCGCGGGCGAACTGCGCACGCGCGGCTACTACCTCGGCTCCAACGTCTCCTACAACCTGAAGAAGCTGGTCGAGCTCGGCTTCCTCGATCATCAGCGCTCGCGCGTTGACCGCCGCTCGGTGCGCATTCGCCTGACCCCGCAGGGCCAGGAGGTTCGCCGCATCGTCGACGCGCTCTACCAGAAGCACGTCAAGACGGTGGAGCAGGTCGGCGGCATCTCGAACGAAGAGTTCGCGACGCTCAACAAGTCCCTGCACCGGCTCGAGCGGTTCTGGACCGACCAGATTCTCTACCGGCTCTGACAACCTGCGCAGGGCAAAGCCGACCGGCAACAAGACCGGCGCGCCCTGTTGGAACTTCCCCTTTTTCAGCGCACTGGATCCCTCTGGGGCCGGTGCGCTTTTGTTTTCGCACGCGCGAAAAATCGCCCAGCCGGTCGGAACTTGTTCCGACCTCCGCACTTATCTCCGGCCCAATGGAGGACCGAGAGGTATGTTGGTTGGACGCGGAATGCGCGTGACGAATACGGAGGCGGTGGGGGACGCATATGCCATCGCTTCGAACGATCTGCATCGAAGCGGCGCAATCGCCGAATTCGAATCTGAATTCGAGACCGAAGTTGCGTAGCGACATGGCAGAGGATTCAGCGCAAGCGGCGATCGACCGCATCATGCAAACCTACGATCTCCTGGTGAACCGCTCCGCGGCGGCGAGCGCGGAGGCCCGCACCAAGGTGACGGAATATGTCAACATGCTCATCGAAGGCGGCGAGACCGACGCAAACCGGCTCGCCGTGTGCGGCTTGACGTACTTGCGTCAGCTCGACGGTTCGACCGACCAGGTGAAGGCCGGATATACCGGGCTTTGAAGTCGGCGCCTCTCCTCTAACCGCCTCTCCGTAGGATGGGCAAAGCGAAGCGTGCCCACCTGGGGCCGTTAACGAGTCGCGGTCAACGCATCGAGGCGGCGTTGCATCGCCAGCCGAAGATCGTAGCCCGGCTTGCCGAAACCGGCATTGCGCGCGGCGATAAAGTTGCGCTGGGCAACACGCAATGCGGCAGCCGAGCGTCGATGCGACGCCTTCATGAGGCGCGCATACGCATTGGCGATCTGATGATCGAGCGCGCCGAGTTGCGGATCGGCGCAGATCGCCTTCTCCACGGCGAGCTTGGCTGCCTCGCAATTGAACGAGGGATCGGAATCCGGCGCGCTCAGGGGAGCCGGCGCCTTGTCACCCACGCTTGCGATTTCGGCAATCATGGCGCGGCGCCCCTCGGCGGCGTTCTCGTTGCCGGGATCGAGGCGTAGCGCCGCTTCGTAATCCGCCAGCGCCTTGGCGCGCTGGCCCATCTTCTTGAACAGCACGGCGCGATTGTTGTAGGCGAGCGCGAATTTCGGATCGATGCGAAGTGCGGCGTTGTAGTCCTCGAGCGCCGTGCCAAGCTCGCCCTTGAACTGGTAGGCATCGCCGCGGTTGGTGAGAAAGTTCGCGCGCTGCTCGATCCGGATCGCCTGGTCGTAGTCGGCAACCGCCTTGTCGTAGTCGTGCATCGCCGCGTAGGTGAGGCCACGATTGTCGAAATATTCCGGCACCTTGGCATCGAGCCGGATCGCTTCATTGTCGTCGGCGAGCGCCTTATCCAATTGGCCGAGCTTCTGGTAGGCGGCCGCACGGTTGGTCAAGGTGCGTGGCCGGTTCGGGTCGAGCCGCAGCGCTTCGTCGAAGTCGCGCACCGCCTTCTCGTTGTCGCCGCCGAGATAATAGGTGGCGCCCCGATCGGAATAGGCCTGCGCGTCGTCGGGCTTCAGCCGGATCGCCTGGTCATAGTCCGCGATCGCACGTTGCAGCCTGCGCTGGTTGGTATAGACGACGCCGCGCAGTTCGTAGCCCTGCGCGTCCTGCGGGTCGAGCGCGATCGCCTTGCTCAAATCAGCCTCGGCGCGAGCGAGATCGCCGCCGGCTTCCCGCCTCAGGTCGCCGCGCAGCCGATAGGCGGCACCGCTCCTGGGATCGAGCGCAATGGCACGATCGAGATCGGTCAACGCGTCGGTCAGGCCGCCCGAGGTGCAGGCATGGGCGTCAGCCCGGACCACCAGCGCCGCGGCGCGCGCCCGACGCGAGGTCGCGCTATTGTCGATGACGGCGCTGCAGACTGCGACCACGTCAGGCGGGGAGGCGTTGGCCCCGGGCACGCATGAGATGCTGGTGTTGTCAGCCAGCGCCGCTCCGGCCAGTGCGAGCATCATGTTCAAGCCGAGCAGGCATGCCCGGAGGGGGCGGGCGCGCAATGACGGATTCACAGAGCGGGAGGCACCGGACATGGCGAGAGGCTCCTCAAGGACATCTTGCCGTAGTCGCGGGACATCCGGATTTGGTTCACGCGGCGTGCAACGGACGGCGCCCTCGACAGGAGCCCGGGCGTTTCGCCACTGTTTCTTCGCAAAACGATTTGCCCGGCGCGCTCGCTTTGAGGACTTCCTGTCGACGCCAGCATGCAGAAATTTCGCCGATTCCGAATTTCGGATTCTGCGTGTGGTCTGTGCATCCCGCTTCGACACGAGGGTCGATTCCGGAGCG
>JBLMWS010000189.1:0-3219 GCA_050257355.1 Gemmatimonas sp. | reverse complement strand
ACGAAGATGGAGGAATGCCCGCCGTCTCCACGCCACAGGCGTGGGCAGCGGCCCAAGAAAACGGCGCTATATCACAATATCGGGCCACAAAGTCCGCGTTTCGGGCACTTTTCTTTGCCGGTAAGCTCAGGCAATCTACCGGCAATATAAAAACAGCAATGGTCCAGGGGAGGACAAATCATGAAACGCATCTTGCTAGCCTGCACCGCCGCGCTCGCGGCGGCATCGTTCGCCACTGCCGCGCATGCCCAGGACACCGTGAAGATCGGGGTGATCATGCCCTATTCCGGCCAGTTCGCCGACCTCGCCAAGCAGATGGACAACGGCATCAAGATCTACATGCAGCAGCATGGCGACAAGGTCGCCGGCAAGAAGATTGAGATCATCCGCAAGGACGTCGGCGGCATCAATCCGCCGACCGCCAAGCGGCTGGCGCAGGAGCTGGTCGTGCGCGACAAGGTCGACATCCTGGCCGGCTGGCTGCTCACCCCGAACGCGATCGCCGGCTGCAGCGTGTCCGCCGAGGCGAAGAAGTTCATGGTGATCATGAACGCGGCGACCTCGATCATCGTCGACAAGTCGCCTTACTGCACCCGCACCTCGTTCACGCTGCCGATGATCACCTCAACGCTCGGCAATTGGGCGGCCAAGCAGGGCATCAAGAACGACTACACCATGACCTCGGACTACGCGCCCGGTCATGACGCCGAGCAGGGCTTCATCGCCGGCTTCAAAGCCGGCGGCGGCGAGATCGCAGGCTCCGTGCGCATGGCGGTCGCCAATCCGGACTTCTCGGCCTACGTCCAGCGCGCCAAGGATCTCAATCCGAAGTCCATCTTCGTGTTCATCCCGGGCGGTTCGCAGCCGGCGGCTTTCGGCAAGGCGCTGGCCGAGCGCGGCATGAGCGCCCAGCAGATCAGGGTGATGGGCACGCAGGAGCTGACCGACGATCCGGCGCTCAAGTCGATGGGCAATTACGCGCTCGGCGTCATCACCGCCGGCAACTACAACTACAACCGCGAAGATGCGATGAACAAGAAATTCGTCGCCGCCTACAGGAAGCTCGCCAAAGGCGAGAATCCGAACTTCGGCGCGGTCGGCGGTTATGACGGCATGCATCTGATCTACGCGGCGCTGCAGAAGACCAAGGGCAAGACCGATGCCGACAGCCTAATCGCCGCGGCCAAGGGCATGAAGTGGCAGAGCCCGCGTGGGCCGATGATGATCGACCCGCAGACCCGCGACGTCGTCGAGACGATCTACATCAGCAGGGTCGAGAAGAAGGGCGGCAAACTCGCCAATGTCGTGATCGACACGGTCGCGGACGTGCACGACCCGGTGCATGCTAAGGCGATGAAGAAGTAATCGGCCCCGCCGGGCTCGGACAGGATCGGATGGGGCGGCCGGTAGCGGTCGCCCCATTCTTTATCGGCGGCGTTTTTGCTGCATTGGACCCGATGTTGCGCAATTTGAGACAAGGTCCCGCCTGAGGAGCCGACGAAGCGCCATGCTCTCTCCCGTCCTCGGCGTTCTGTTCGACGGCATCGCTTACGGCATGCTGCTGTTCCTGCTGTCGGTCGGATTGTCGGTGACGCTCGGCCTGATGAATTTCGTCAATCTCGCGCACTGCGCCTTCGCCATGGTTGGCGGCTACGTCACCGTGCTGCTGATGCGGGATTTCGGCTGGCCGTTCTTCGGCACGCTGCCAATGGCCTTCTTTATCACCGCGGCGGTGAGCGTGGTGTTCGAGCGCGTGCTGTACCGGCGGCTCTACCGGCGCAGCGATCTCGACCAGGTGCTGCTGACTATCGGCATCGCCTTCATCTCGGTGGCGGCGGCGGCCTGGTTCTTTGGCACGCAGCAGCAGCCGATCGAGGTGCCGGCCTATATGCGCGGCTCCTTTGACGTGCTCGGGCTCGACATCGCGGCCTACCGGCTGTTCCTGATCGCCATCGGCGCGGTCATCACCATCCTGCTGGTCGGCACGATCGAGTTCACCCGCTTCGGCGCGCAGGTGCGCGCGGCGGTCGATAACCAGCGCATGGCGAATGGGCTCGGCATCAATGTCGAGCGCACCTTCGCCGTCACCTTCGCGCTCGGCTCGGGGCTGGCGGGCCTCGGCGGCGCGCTCGCCATCGAGATGGTCGGGCTCGATCCCAATTTCGCCTTCACCTATCTTATCTACGTGCTGATCGTGGTGTCGGTCGGCGGGCTCGGCTCCATCGTCGGCTCGCTGGCGGCGGCGATCCTGATCGGCGTCAGCGACATCGCCGGCAAATACTACGTGCCGCAGCTCGGCGCCTTCCTGATCTATCTGGTCATGCTGGTCATCCTGATGTGGCGGCCCGCCGGCCTGTTCGGAAAGCGCTAGCCATGTCGATCATGTCAGGCGCGGCCGCCGGCCCGGTCAAATACCTCAAGAGCCAGACGCGCTGGCGCGGAATCGAGACCGTGTTTTGGCTGGCGACGCTGCTGCCGTTCTATTTCCTGCCCGACTATCTCCAACTCGCCAGCCAGATCGCCATCACCGCGCTATTCGCGCTGTCGCTCGATCTCATCCTCGGCTATGCCGGCATTGTCTCGCTCGGCCATGCCGCCTTCTTCGGCACCGCGGCCTATGCCGCCGGGCTGTTCTCGAAATTCGTCTGGGGCGAGCCGCTGACCGGCCTGGTCGTCGGCACCGCGGCGGCGGCGCTGCTCGGCTACGCCTCGAGCTTCGTGATCGCGCGCTTCCGCCATCTGACGTTGATCATGATCACGCTCGGGCTCGGCCTGCTGCTGCAGGAGGCGGCCAACAGCGCCAGCTGGCTGACCAATGGCAGCGACGGTCTGCAGGGCGTCAACATCTGGCCGCTGCTCGGCCGCTTCAGCTGGGATCTCTACGGCTATACGGCCTACGGTTATTCTCTCGTCGTGCTGTTCGTGGTGTTCCTGGCCACGCGCCGCCTGATCCATTCGCCGTTCGGGCTGGCGTTGCGCGGCATCCGCGAGAACGCCACGCGCATGCCGGCGATCGGCGCCGCCAGCCGCGCCCATATCCGCACCGTCTACACCATCTCCGCCGCCATGGCCGGCATCGCTGGCGCGCTGATCGTGCAGACCACCTCGACCGTCGCGCTCGATTCGCTCGGCTTCGAGCGCTCCGCCGACCTCCTGGTGATGGTGGTGCTGGGCGGCGCCGGACGGCTTTATGGCGGCCTGATCGGCGCCGTCGTCTTC
>JBLMWS010000188.1:0-7730 GCA_050257355.1 Gemmatimonas sp. | reverse complement strand
CGCCTTGCGCGATATAGAGCCCGGCCGCGAGCACGATGAGACCGATCAGGGTCGGAACGCTGCGGCTCGGCAGCACCCGGTCATAGACCTCCAGCATGAACATCGAGCCGGTGAGGTAGAGGAGATTGATGATGCAACTCATGATGCCGACGCCGATGAAGGCGCTGCGGCAGGCGCGCAAGGCATCAGCGAGTTCCGAACGCCGGACGGGGACGGCTGCCATCAATCCTGGTCTCTCAGATGGGATACAGGCCCGATTACCGGGACATTCCGAATGCTGAAATACCGGAATAATACCGATTCTGGCAGCAGGCGTCCAACGAAGCCGGATTAACCTAAATGCCTCCGGCAGGTCAGCCCAAGCCGGCTGGACATGAATGGCGCTCTTCCGTCGGCCTCCGTGAAGCGGGACGCCCCTTGTTGAAGCGGGGCGCCCCCTGCCGGATCAGAACCGGCCGCCGCCTCGAACCAGCCGCATGACGATGAGCAGAATGATGGCGCCGATCGCCGAATACACGATCTCGGAGACCAGCCCGGTGCCGAGATGAATGCCGAGCCGAGGGAACACCAGGCTCGCGATCAGCGCACCGATGACGCCGATGACGATATCGCCGATGATGCCGAAGCCCGTGCCGCGGACGATCTTGCCGGCAAGCCAGCCCGCGACCAGGCCCACGAACAGGATGACCAGCAGGCTCTGATTGGATAAGTACATGCATCCCCCCTCGCGCGTGACCGCTTTGCGGAACGCAACCTAGCCATAACGCGCCGACGTGACGATCCCAAAAAAGCGCGTTGGGAAAAAACGGAACTGCGGTGTTACGGCGCGACAACAGTCCGGCTCTGCTCGGAACGGATGCAGCGCGCGGAGCGGCCGGGTGCGATCGGCACATTCGGGGGCAGGGCCTCGAGGCAGCGCGGTTCGGCCAGCGTGCAGCGCGGCGCAAAAGAGCAATGGCGCGGCCGTTCGTCGAGCGAGGGCGGCGTGCCGGGAATGGTCTCCAGCCGCTCGCCGCGCCTGGCGCCATGGATGGTGGAGGCCAGGAGACCGCGGGCGTAGGGATGAACGGGATTGCGCACGATGTCGCGCAAATCTCCCTGCTCCACGATCTGGCCGGCATACATCACCGCGACACGGTCGCAGATTTCGATGGCCACGCCGATATCGTGCGTGACGAAAATGACGGACATGCCGAATTCGCGCTGCAGTTCGCGCAATAGCAGCAGGATCTGGATCTGCACGGTGGCGTCGAGCGCGGTGGTCGGCTCGTCCGCCAGCAGAATTTTCGGCTTGCAGGCGAGCGCCAGCGCGATCATGGCGCGCTGGCGCATGCCGCCCGACATCTCGTGCGGGTAGGCATCGAGCCGGCGCTTTGCCGAGGGGATGCGCACCACCTCCAGCATCTCCAGTGCCCGGGCCTTGCCTTCGGCAAAGCTCTTGCCCTCGTGGCGCATCACGGTTTCCGCGATCTGCCGCCCGATGGTGTAGACCGGATCGAGCGCCAGCGCCGGCTCCTGGAAGATCATCGAGACGGTCTGGCCGCGGAAGGCAGAGAGTTCGTCGTCGGACAGCGCCAGCACGTCCTTGCCTGCCACCTCGATGCGGCCTGAGATCTGCGTGCGCTTTTTCGGCAAGAGCCGCATCAGCGCCCGCAGCGTGACGCTCTTGCCGGAGCCGGATTCGCCGAGCAGGCCGAGCACCTCGCTCTGTCCGAGCGAGAGCGAGAGATCGTTGACGGCATAGACCGTCCGCTCCCCGGTGAAGCGGATGTTGAGGCCGGAGATGTCGACGAGGCCTGTCATGCGAGCGCCGGCAGCTTCTGGTGGAAGTCGGTGGCGCGCTGGAACGCGGCGCCGACCCTCAGGATCGTGGCCTCGCCGAAGGAGCGGCCGATCAGCTGCATGCCGACGGGCAGGCCCGTTTTGGTGAAGCCGGCAGGCAGAGCGAGCGACGGCAGGCCGAGATAGTTGATCGGCCGCGTGAATCGCGTCAGCCGCTGGATCACCGCTTCGGCGCCCGGGCTGTTGCCGACGTCGCTCTCGGCGATGGTCGGCGCAGGCATCGGCGCAACCGGCGCAAGCACGGCATCGACGTTGCCGGCGGCGGCGACATGTGCGGCCAGCGCAGGTCCGCGCCACCTCAGCGTTTCCAGATAGGTCACGCCGGGGATGGCGAGGCCGTTCTGCAGCCGCATCAAGACTTGCGGACCGTAATCCTGCGGTCGCTCGATCAGCCAGCGCTTGTGGAACGCGGCGGCCTCCACCGCCAGCAAGAGCTGGCAGGCGGCGGAGAGCTGCCGCTGATCGGGCAATTCGACTTGCACGATCTCGGCGCCCTCGCGCTTCAAGGTCGCAATGGTTTCGTCCAGGACGCGGGCGACTTCGGCATCGAGATCGTCGACATAGAAGGTCTTGGGTACTCCGATCTTGACGCCGTTCATCGGCTCCCTGGTCGCGGCGAGGTAATCCGGAACCGGCGCGTCGCTTGCCGTGAGATCCTCGGGATCGGGACCAGCCATCAGGCCCAAAAGCAGCGCGCAATCTTCGGCCGTCCGCGCCAGCGGCCCGACAGTGTCGAGCGATTGCGACAGCGGCATTGCGCCGGCGCGGCTGACGCGGCCGTAGGTGGTCTTCAATCCGGTGACGCCGCAGAAATGCGCGGGCATGCGTATCGAGCCGCCGGTGTCCGAGCCGAGCGCCGCAAAGGTCAGGCGTGCGGCGACGGCCGATCCCGAGCCGGAGGACGAGCCGCCGGTGACGTGGTCGAGCGCCCACGGGTTATGGACCGGACCATAGTGCGCATTGTGTCCGGTCGGGCCATAGGCGAACTCGGCCATCTGCAGCGAGCCGAGGCGGACGGACCCTGCATCCTTCAGCCGCTGCAGCGCCGTTGCGGTGCTGGTGGCGACGAAGTCGCGCCGGATCAGCGAGCCACAGGTCACCACCTTGCCGGCGTCGTAATACATGTCCTTGTGCGCGAGCGGCACGCCATGCAGCGGACCGCTTCTGCTGCCCTTGGCAAGCGCGGTGTCGGCCGCGTCGGCGGCTTTCAGCGCCGCCTCCGCCTCGACCGCCATGAAGGCATTAAGCCGAGGTTGCCACTGCGCGATGCGGTGCAGGCAGGCGCGCGTCACCTCATGCGAGGACAATTGCTTGGCGGCGATCGCGCGTGCGACCTCCGTCAGCGACATCAAGGCAGGCTCAACGCTCATTTGCCCAGCTCCAGAACCTGCGCCAGCAGAAAGCTCGCCGGTTCGAGATCGAACGGCAGCGTGCCCGAAATGGCCGAGAAACCTTCAAATGCCGGGCCGATCGAATTCGTGACGCGCTCGGCGATCTCCGTTTCCACCGGCACGCCGGCCACCTCCGCCATTGCCTTGATGTCTTTTGCGCTGGGCCTTGTCATCGAGCCTCTTTACTCCTTCGCTGCTGCGCGGCTGTGGCCGGAACCTGGGATGGCCATGAAGCACGCGGCCTGATGACCCATTTTATCGAGCGGGAAAAGTTTTGGCGCGGCATTTGCGCAGAGCGGCTCCGCAAACGGACATCGGGTGTGAAAGCGGCAGCCCGGCGGCGGATCGATCGGGTTGGGCGGATCGCCGGAGATCGGCGGGGCTTGCGTGCGGTTGTCCGGATCGGACGACGGCATCGCCGCAAGCAAGGCGCGCGTGTAGGGATGTGCCGGCCTGTCCCAGACATTGTCGACCGGACCGAGTTCGACCACCTCGCCGAGATACATCACCAGCACGCGGTCGGAGATATAGCGCACGACGTTGAGGTCGTGGCTGATGAAGAGATAGGTGAGCCCGAATTCGCGCTTCAGATCGGCGAGCAGGTTCAACACCTGCGCCTCGACCGATTTGTCGAGCGCGGAGACCGCCTCATCCAGGATGACCAGGCGCGGCGACAGCGCGAGCGCGCGCGCGATGTTGACGCGCTGGCGCTGGCCGCCGGAAATCTCGTGCGGATAGCGGCCGGCAAACACTTCGGGACGCAGGCCGACCTTGCCGAGCAGCTCGCGCGCCAGCCGCCGCGCGGCGGCGTGCGCCATGCCGTGCACCTTGGGACCGAAGGCGATGGATTCTTCCACCGTCAGGCGGGGGTTGAGGGAGGCGTAGCTGTCCTGGAACACCATCTGCATGCCGCGGCGCAGCTCGCGCAGCGACAGGGCTTCGCCCACCTGCATGCCGTCATAGATGATGTCGCCGGCATCGCGCGGCATCAGATGCATCAAGAGCCGCGCAGTCGTCGACTTGCCGCAGCCGGACTCACCGACGATACCGACGGTCTCGCCCTTGAGCACCGAGAACGAGACGTCGTCGACCGCACGCACGGTCCTGCGTGCGCTGAAGACGTCGCCGCGGACGGGAAAATGCTTGGTCAGTCCGTTGACATGCAACAAAGGCTGCGCCGCACCGCCGCGATCCTCGATCGGCGCCAGCTTCTCGACGGGCATGTTCACCTCGCTCATGAGATCAATTCCTGATATCCATGGCGCTGCGCATGCCGTCGCTGAGCAGGTTGAAGCAGATCGACACCGCAAAGATCATCGCGCCCGGCAGCGCCGCCACCCAAGGATTGACATAGATTGCCGTGCGCAGGGTGTTCAGCATCAACCCCCATTCCGGCTCCGGCGGCTTCGTACCGAGTCCCAAGAACGAAAGACCGGCCGCCAGGATCATCGACACCGAGATCAGGCCCGTGGCGTAGACGAAGATCGGACCGAGCACGTTGCCGAGGATATGCACGCGCATGATGGTGAACGGGCCGGCGCCGGAGGCGCGCGCGGCTTCGACGAAATCCATGTTACGCACGCCGGTGGTCACGCTTTCCGCCACACGCGTGATCTGCGGCACAAACACGACGGTCAAGGATACGATGGAGTTGACGATGCCGGCTCCCAGCGCACCGGAGATCGCGATCGCCAGCAGCACCGAGGGAAAGGCGTAGAACACGTCGACCGCGCGCATGATCAGGGTATTGATCTTGCCTCCGACATAGCCGGCGACGAGCCCCAGCGACGTGCCGATAGAGAACGCCAAGATGACAGGCGAAATGCCGACCATCAGCGACAGCCTGCCGCCGTAGATCAATCGCGCCAGCATGTCGCGCCCGAGCTCGTCGGTGCCGAGCGGATAACCTGCCGTCCCGATGTGACGGAGGCGGCGGATCATCGAGCCCTGGTAGGGATCGGCGAGATGAAGCCAGGGCGCAATCAGCGCGGACAGGAAGATCGCAAACAGGATCAGCGCGCAGGCCATGCTGACCTTGTCGCGCAGGAGCCGTCGGCCCACGGTCGCCCAATAGCCGCGCGCCCTGGCCGGGGGCGCATCCTGCGGTGCCTGCTCCGAGACCGCGGAAAGAGGAAGTTCGCTCACGTCAACCTCGCTTGATGCGCGGGTCGATCGCGGCCTGCGCGATATCGACCAGGAGATTGAGGATGACGAAGAACAGCGCCAGCATCAGGATGGTGCCCTGCAAGAGCGGCAGGTCGCGCTGGAAGATCGCGGAATTGAGCAGCAGGCCCGAGCCCGGCCAGGAGAACACGGTCTCGACCAGGATCGAGCCGCCGAGCATGTAGCCGAGTTGCAGGCCCATTACCGCGAGCGCGGTGGGCGCCGCATTTTTCAGCACATGCCCGAACACGTCGATCTCGCGCAGGCCTTTGGCGCGGAGCGCCTCGACAAAATCCTGACCCAGGATGTCGCCGGTCAACGCGCGCACGGTGCGGGTGACGATGCCCATCGGGATCACCGAGGTGGTGATCGCGGGCAGGACGAGAAACTGCAGATGAGCCCAGTCCCAGCTCCAGGCGCCGGAGCCGCTGGGCCCGGCGCCAACGGCCGGCAGCCAGTTCAATTCCACGGAGAAGACGATCACCAGCACCATGCCGAGCCAGTAGTGCGGCACCGAGACGCCCGCGATCGCGATCGAGGTCGCGAGCTTGTCGACCCAGCTGTTGCGGAAATAGCCGGCGATCAGGCCGAAGAAGAGGCCGGAGGAAAAGCCGATGATGGCCGCGGCGATCGCAAGCATCACCGTATTGCCGACCGCGCGGGAGACCTCGCTGAGCACGGGCCGGCCGGTGGCGATCGAATTGCCGAGATCACCATGGACGGCGCGCCACAACCAAAGGCCAAACTGCACCGGCAGCGGCCGATCGAAGCCGTAAGTCGCACGCAGCTGGTTTGCGAGTTCCTGCGACGCATCGGCCGGCAGCACCGCAACCAGCGGATCGCCCGGCGTGATGTGCACCAGAAGGAAGCACACCAGCGCCACGCAAACGACGATCGGAATCACGTAGACGATGCGTCTCGTAACATAGGCAAGCACGGGTCACCTTCGGTAATCGGGCAGGAGTTCTCCCCCGTCATTCCGGGGCGATGCGTCAGCATCGAACCCGGAATCTCGAGATTCCGGATCTGGTCCTTCGGACCATCCCGGGATGACGGAAGCACCCCATGGATGGCAGGATCCGGTCAGGCATGACGATGGAAACAGCGGAAACCCGCCAATCACTGCGTCATCGTGATCGGCGAAAAGTCCACGAACCAGCTCTTCGGCTGTACGAAGCCTTTCACTTTCGGGCTCATGGCGCGCGGCGCCACATCGTGCGCGACATAGAGGAAATCCGCATCATCGACCGAGGCTGCATGCAGCTCGGCCAGCGCCTTGTCGCGCTCGACCGGATCGAAGGTCTCGCGCGCCTTCTTGACCAGCGCATCGAATTTGGGATCGTTGATGTAGCCCCAATTGTTCGACACCGGCGGCGCCATCGACGATTGCAGGAAGCGCACCAGCGCGAAGAACGGGTCCATCGCCGCATAGGTCACGTTGATGGCATTGGCGCCGTTGGCCGAGGGATCCTTGGCGCCTCGCCGCCAGTTGGTGAACAGCGTGTTCCACTCGATAACGTCGATCTGCACATCGAAATAGCATTCGGCGAGCGCCTGCTGCAGATATTCGTTCATCGGCAGCGGCAGCATCTGCCCGGAGCCGGAGGCCGAGGTCTGCACCTTCACCGCAAGATGCTTGTTCGGGCCGTAGCCGGCCTCCTGCATCAGCTTCTGCGCAGCGGCCTTGTCATATTTGATCTGGAAGGTCGGATGGCCCCGCCAGGGATGGCCGGGCTCGAAGGTGCCGGTCGCCGGCACCATCAGGCCAGCCAAGAGACCATCCTTCAGGCCTTCGCGATCGATGCAGAGATTGGCGGCTTTGCGGACGCGGATGTCGTTCCAGGGCGAGCCCGGAAGCCGCGAGAACTGCCAGGGCCAGACATGCGGCTCTTCATTGGCATAGAGTTTAAATCCGCGCTGCTTGATTTCGGGAATGGCGTCAGGCGCCGGCGCCTCTACCCAATCCACCTGCCCCGAGAGCAGCGCTGCCGTGCGTGCATTTGCCTCCGGCATGGGCAACAACACCATTTTGTCGACATGCGGAATGCGCGCCTTGTCCCAATAGTCTTCATTCTTCACAAGCTCGAGCCGCTCGCGCGGCGTGAAGCTCGCCATCTTCCAGGGGCCGGTGCCCGAGGCATCGCGCGCGAAAGCATTCCAGGCGGCTTGCGACTTCGCCTTGGGGTCGGCGCCAGCGGCGGCATCATAGAATTTCTGCCATTTCGCCGGGCTCGCCATGAACAGGTTGGTGAGGTTGATGGGCAGGAAACTGTCGGGCTCGCTGGTGGTCAGCTCGACGGTGAGGTCGTCGATCTTGCGCGCGGACACCAGCGT
>JBLMWS010000187.1:0-8191 GCA_050257355.1 Gemmatimonas sp. | reverse complement strand
GGTCGCCTTCATCACCTGGAGCGATCGGATTGATCGGAAAATTGCGTTGGAGTGCATCTGAGCGAGTCCCCACCTTACCGACACGGTGGGCCTGCTCGATGATGCTCGTTCGCCGCAACAGACAGCTTAAGGACACGCGAATGACTATCGATAACTCACGGCGCACTGCCCTTGTCGGGCTCGGGGCGTTGGCCATCGGCACGGCGGCGCACGCCGCTACGACCGAGCGGATCATCCCGCCTGGTGCCAGGCAGCTCGCCGAGCTGATGGGCCGGCTGCGCCGCGCCCCTCGCCGGCGCGACTTCAAGACCGTGCCGATGATTCTCCAGCATCCTGATTTCTGGGACGACGAAGCGCTCAAGGAGATCGTCGCCTATCGTGGCACGCGCAAGCAGGTGTGGAACAACACCGATCTTGCCGGACCCTGGCTCAACCTGATGCGCAACTCGGTCAATGCGCAGATTTTTTCTTTTGGACACGCGGATTTTCTGGCCGTCTCCGCCACCCACGGCACGGCTCACCTCGCGTTATTCGACCAGGCGATGTGGGACAAATACGAGCTCGCCGCGCTTGCCGGCGCCAAGTTCAAGGCCAACACGCTGGCGACGGCGAAATCGGCCCCAGCTGCCTTTGCTCAAAGCGAGGATCCCAAAAGCGTGTTTGGAGCGGACGGCGACACCATCCCCGCGCTGCAGCAACGCGGCGTCGTCTTCATGGCTTGCCATAACGCCATCTGGGAGGTGACCGCGAAGCTCATTGCTTCCGGAAAGAATCCGGATCATGTCTCGCATGAGGCAGTGGCCGCCGAACTCACCAACCACCTCATCGAGGATGTGGTGCTTACCCCGGGAATCGTGGCAACGATTCCAGAGCTGCAGCAGGTTGGCTTTCACTACGCGACCTAAAGGAGGCCCAAATGCGAAAAACAGCCCTTGGCGCCGTCCTATTGGCCGCCGCCCTCGTTCTGCCGCTCGCCGCACGTTCCGCGGAGCCGGTCCAGCACGACTCGATGTTTCCGCCCTGGCAGCACGGCGGGAACAACGACGCGATGCAGCGCGGGTTTTCATTTACGGTTCCTGAAGTCGACGACCTCGCCGATTTCCATGGCAACGTATCCGATCCCAAGCTCGTGCTCTATGTCGGCGGCAACTACTTCTTTGCGATGGCGCCGTTGGTCTCGGCCTTCGAGCAGCAGCATCCCGAGTTCAAAGGCAGGATCTATTGGGAAACACTTCCGCCTGGCCTGCTGCAGAAGCAGATCGAGGCCGGCGGCACCGTCACCTCGGGCAACATGACCTGGACGGCGAAGCCGGATGCCTATTTGGCAGGGCTGAAGAAGGTTCAGGGCCTGATCGACCAGGGCATGCTGATCGGTCCAGCCGTTCCCTACGTGACCAATACCCTCGCGATCATGGTGCCGGCAGGCAATCCGGGCCATGTCAAAGACCTCTCCGATCTGGGCCGGCCCGAGCTTCATGTGGCCATGCCGAATCCCGCGTTCGAAGGTATCGCCCGGCAGATCGAGGCTTCGCTGAAAAAGGCCGGGGGCGAGGCGTTAGCCGCGACCGTCTACCAGACGAAGGTCGCCGACGGCAGCACGGTTCTGACACACATCCATCATCGACAAACGCCGCTCTTCTTGATGCAGGGACGCGCACAGGCCGGCGTGACTTGGCAATCGGAGGCCATCTTTCAGGAGCAGATTGGTAATCCGATCACCCATGTCGACATCCCAGCCGCGCAGAACACAGCCGCCATTTACGCGGGTGCGGTGGTGAGCGGTGCGGCGCATCCGGAGGCGGCGCGGCTCTGGTTGTCGTTCATCGGTTCGCCCAAGGCTCTTTCGATCTTCGAACGCTACGGATTCAAGCCCTACAAGGCTGCCGCATCGGCCGATTGATTGCGCGCCACTGCAGGAGATGCGCTCATGTCCAGGCTTTCTTTTGCCTCTGCACCAGGTATCACGCGATTGACGGACACAGCCGACAGCGTGACCGAAGGCCAACGCATGTGGCGAACGGCGGCGCTCGCCTTGCTGTCGGTCCGCATCATCCAGGGCTTCATCTACTGGGGCGGCGGCTCCCGGCGCTTCATCTACGCGCCATCGAAGTTAAACCCCGACGCGCCCAGCTGGATGGCGAATAAGTTTCAGACCGCAATGCCCGGAGCGCTGTTCGGCACCGATCACCTGATCAGCTTCATGCTGCACCATTTCTGGCTGCTCTATGCCGGCGTGATCCTGTTCAGTGCCGCCGAACTGATCGTCGGCGCGATGCTGATGGCGGGGGCCCTGACACGCGTCGCCGCTTTGGTATCGATGGGGTTTTCCGTGCTGTTGATGGCGATGTTCGGCTGGCAGGGGGCGACCTGCATCGATGAGTGGACCATGGCTGCCTGCAATCTCGCGATGGGTGCAACACTGCTGTTAGGCGGCAGTGGCGGCGCCTACGCGATCGACAACCTTCTGCTCCGGCGCAATCCAGCGCTGGCCGAAACCGCCTGGTTTCGCTGGATGGCAGGAAGCTTGCCGCTGCCGCTCAAGGATGTCGCCTTTCGCAACCTGGCCCTCGCGGTGCTCGGCTTCGTGCTGGTGTTCGACGTTGGAACCTACAGCTATTATCGCGGCTCGGTCGTGACGCCGTTCCACAGCGGTCCGGTCAGCCCGACGAAGCACCACCTCTCGCTCAGCCACGCAAGATTGCTGCCGGATGGCTCGGTTCGCTTTCATGTCTATCTCGATGCCGGAACGCCTGAGGCGCCAGTGCACGTCGTCGCAGCCGACCTGCTCGACGCCAACAGCCAGCCGGTCGTGCATTACGACGCCGCGGCCCTATCCGCCTTGCCGAAGACCGCTTTCCTGAACGACTACGATTACAACAAGTTCGCGCCCGGCCCTTTCGGGATCCGGGCCTCGATGGGCGCTGCCGCCACCGTGACATTGCCTCCGCCTGCCACTGCTGCGACTGCCGAGGCGAGGCTTGTTCGCTTGACGGATGTCGACGGCCGCACCTTCTCAGCGACGCTGGATAGCAATCGTTAGGCCTTGGCGCATCTTTGCTGGCGCGGACACGCCGAAGAGCGGTCCGCGCTGTGCCCTTGACTTTTGAAGAAGGGACTATCGGATCGGAACCGCCCGCCGAGACGGGCGCTGGTTGAACCGTCCGATCGGCAGGGACGTCGTGGCCGATCGCGGCTGATTGTCTTCCGCGCTGAGCGTCATCGCATGCGCCTGCAGCATCTTTCGATCCACCTTGCCCAGCGCGTTGCGCGGGAGTCGATCGAGCGCTACGAGCCGCTCCGGAACCTTGTAGGTGGCGAGGGCTGTCGTGAGCTGGCGGAGGATGTCGGAAGTCACCACCTCCCCTGCTCCGTTGACGAGCTTGACGAAACCGACCACTCGCTGACCGAGGATGCGGTCCGGTATGCCGACCACGGCGGCTTCCTCGACGGCGGGATGGCAAGCGACGAGCGCCTGTTCGACTTCGATCGGCGAGATATTAGTGCCGCCGCGAACGATGATATCCTTCTTGCGCGCCACGAAAATGAGCTCCTCGTCCTCGCCGCGCTGCATCAGGTCGCCGGTGTGATACCAGCCGCCCTCCATGCTGTCCGCGGTTGCTTGCGGATCGTTCCAGTAGCCCGCGAACAGATTTGGCCCGCGGAGCAGAAGTTCGCCGATCTCGCCATTGGCGACATCGTCGCCCGTCTCGTCGACCAGACGGAGCTGCGTGCCCTTGGCGATCCGGGTCACGGGGCCGGCACGGAGACTGAAGCTCAGATTGCCCGCCGCCTCCGACGCGGCCCAGACGTTATAAAGTGGTGCGCCGAAAGCTGACGATACCTGCTGCTGCAGGTCGAGCGGACAGGCATCGGCTCCGGTCAGGCAGTATCGCAGGGATTGCAGATTGCGCGGCCGCTCATGTTGACGATCGAGCAGCGCCGCGTATTGGGTAGGAAAGCCGAGCTGCAAGGTGCAGCGATGGCGTTCGATGGCGTCGAGAACCTGGTTCGGCTCGAAGCTCTCCTGCAGCACGAAGAGCGAGCCGAGTTGCATGCAGCACACCATCGACATCAGCCCGCTCATATGCGCCAGAGGCAGGGGCATGGCGATCACATCTTCCTCGCAAAATCCCCAATTGCGGATCAAAAGGGCTACCGATTCGCCCAGCGTTTTCGGCGTGTGGACAACGAATTTCGGTTCGCCCGTCGTGCCGGATGTGGTGATCAGACCGCAGCTTCGTCCGCCGCGCGCCCGGCGGACGCAGGCTCGCTGCCTGCAGCTTCGAGCAGCTTTTCCCAGGGCAGGCCGTCATGGCCGGGCGTCGTCGCGCCGACAATGACCCGTTTATCCCGCGGCAGGATCGCGCCATCGACCGCTGCGACATTGGGATAAAGGTCCCGCTCACCGATATAGAGCGCAGGCTCAAGCCGCTGCAGCAGCGGCGCCAACTCGGCGAGCTTGAATGCCGTGCGCAAGGGAGCCGCAGTCGCTCCGAGGCGAAAGCAAGCGTAATACGCGATGATGAATTCCGGACGGTTCATCATGTGGAGCGCCACGCGATCGCCTCGCCTCACCCCGCGCGAGGCCATGCCGCGCGCCACAGCCTCGGCGGCGTGCAAAATCCGCTCGTACGTCCATGCTTCGTCATGAAAGATGAAGGCTGCGCTCTTGGGCCGCGCTTGCGCCTGTTGCGTCAGGGCTTCGAGTGGCGTCAAGGTCATTTGATGTGTCTCCCATATTGCTACGGGAGACACCCTGAAGGGGGCGCGCTACGTCCCTGTTTCAGAGCTTTGGGAAAATCGTTGCGATGGTAACACTGCCGGCCGGCACGCGGCAGAAATTGGGCATCGACGCGCCAGAGGCGCGCGCTCAGCGATAAGCGTGCGCCTCTTCTTTGCATCGTGCCGGGCTGAGAAACTCGTGCTCAGGCGGCGTTGGTCAGGTGGTTCTCGATCTCGCTGACCGGGTGCTTGGTCAGATCCTTGTTGATCTCGGCGATGACGCGAGACTTGACGTCGTCGTGAAAGGCGTCGCGCAGGTCGGCCAGCGTCTTTGGCGGCGCCACCACGACCAGCGCCGGCACCTTCCGCGTGCGCACCACCTGCTCCATCGCGGCAGCGACCCTCCGGGTAAAGCGATGCTCTTCGATCTGGTGCCAGTCGACGGGCTCGACGGCACTGCGTTGACCGGAATCCATCCCTTTGCTGATGCGTCCTGGACCTTCGCTGCCCTGCTCGTGCGTCGGCGGGTTCTCGTCGGCGAAGACATTCTCGGTTTTCAGATTGGGAAACTTCTCATCGCCCTCGTTGCGCAGAAACAGGGCCTTGCGGCCGTCACCCACGAACACGAATGCATTGTGCGGAATCTTCAATTTGCTCATCTCCTCGAACTCCAGGCGATCCGTTATGTCGGCAAGGTAGAGATGGTGGCGGTGCCGGATTTGATGAAGGTCAAGCCGCCGGCCGGTTTGCGAGAAATCCCGCCCGATTGATCCATATCAATGGAGGTTCGGTCCCGGCCGAGGACAATGGTGTATTCCAGTCGAAGATCCCGCAAGCGGCACAAAGCGCGCTTTTCGGACCAATGGACCGGATCCAGAATGCCTGGCGCAGAAGAGACATCATCTCACATCGGCGCGGCAGATGCCCGCAGGGCCGCAGCGCATCACGAAGCCGACGAAATCCGCCGCGGCGTGACCTGGCATGAAAAGCTGCTGCTGTCCGGCATCTTGCTTATCGTGGCAGGGTGGATTCTTTTCCGGCTTGTCCTGCAGTTTGTGACGTTGGACTGACCTCTGCCTCGGGACGCCGCCGCCGTCTTCACTTTCCCTTGAACCGCGGCTTGCGCCGCTCGAGAAACGCTGTGACGCCTTCCTTGTGATCGTCAGTCAGGCTCGCGAGCGCGAACTGGTCAACGTCCATGTGGCTTGCAAGATCGTCCAGCGCATGCGCGAGCCGGTTGACCGTGAGCTTGGTCATCGCGACAGGCAAAGGCGGTTGGCGGGCGAACTTCTCCGCGAAGGCCATTGCGGCGTCGAAAGCCTGGCCCGGCTGCGAGAGTTGCTCGACGAGTCCCCACTCATAGGCCTGCTCGGCGGGGATACGCTCGTCCGCCAGCATCACGGCCTGCTTGGTACGGGCCGGCCCGATCAGATGCAGCATTCGCGGCACGCTCTGCCAACTCATGTTCATGCCGAGCCCGATCTCGGGGACCCGCAAATGGGCATCCTGGGCCATCACCCGAAAATCGAGTGCCACCGCCAGCGCCACCCCGCCGCCGACGCAAAAGCCCTCGATCGCAGCGATCGTCACCTGTTCCATATCATGCCAGGCGCGGGTCAGCCGTGGTCCAAGCTGTAGGTGCCGCCGCAAGCTCCCGATATCCATGCTGCGGCGCGAACGCCCCTCCGCGTCCTTCAGGTCAAAGCCCGCGCTGAACGCCTTTGCGCTGCCGGTCAGCACCACCACCGAGGTGTCGGCGTCATCCTCGAAGGATCGTGCCGCAGCCGTGAGTTGGCGCAGCGCCTCCGGCGACAATGCATTGATGCCGTCGCCGCGATCGAACCGCACCACGGCGATCCGCCCTTCCGGCCCCAAGCCTCTTTCAATGGTCACAAAGTTCGCCAAGCGATATCCTCCCGTCAGCCATTTTGGTCGAAGATAAACAGAAACCGCCTGCGCGGATACCTGCCCAGGGATGCAGCGGGACGTCTCGACACGGCAGGGCACTTGCGCCTATTTTTGCTGGATCATGAGCGCTCACGACCATCACCACGATCACGACCATTCGGAGCTGTCCGAAACCGAGTTGCGCGTGCGCGCGCTCGAGACGATCCTGACCGAGAAAGGCTATGTCGAGCCCGGTGTGCTCGATGCCATCATCCAGGCCTACGAGACCAGGATCGGCCCGCATAACGGGGCGCGCGTCGTCGCCAGAGCCTGGACGGATGCTGCATTCAAGCGGGCCCTGCTGGAGGACGGCACCAAGGCCGTCGGAACGCTGGGCCATGTCAGCCGGGTCGGCGACCATCTCGTGGTGGTGGAGAACACTCCGTCCCGCCACAACATGGTCGTGTGCACATTGTGCTCCTGTTACCCTTGGGAATTGTTGGGGCTTCCGCCGGTCTGGTACAAATCCTCGCCCTATCGCTCGCGCGCGGTCAAAGACCCGCGCGGCGTGCTCGCCGATTTTGGGCTGACTCTGCCGCAGGAGACCGAGGTTCGCGTCTGGGATTCGACCGCGGAGACCCGTTTCCTGGTGCTGCCGATGCGTCCCGCCGGCACTGAAGGCCTAAGCGAGGAGCAACTCGCCGAATTGGTGACGCGCGACTCCATGGTCGGGACCGGACTGCCGAAAAGCCCGGGGGCACCGTCATGAACGGCGTGCACGACATGGGCGGCATGGACGGATTCGGCAAGGTCGAGGCCGAACCGAACGAGCCGATGTTTCACGCCGATTGGGAAGCGCGCGTCATGGCTATGGTCCGGGCGATGGGTGCAGCCGGCGCGTTCAATATCGACACCTCGCGCTATTATCGCGAGACCCTGCCGCCGCATGTCTATCTTGCCAGCTCGTATTACCAGAAATGGCTGTTGGGGCTCGAAAACATGCTGATCGACAAGGGCTTCCTCAGCGAGACGGACATGGCAGCCGGCCATGCGGTGCAACCCGCAAAGCCGCTCAAGCGCAGCAAATTCACGCGTGCCGATGTCGAGCGCATCATGACGCGTGGCCAGTTCGCGCGCGCGCCACAGGCCACGGCGAAGTTCAAACCGGGCGACAGGGTGCGCGCCAGGAACATGCACCCGCTCACGCACACCCGCCTGCCCCGCTATGTGCGCGGCCATCTCGGCGTCGTCGAGCGCAACAACGGCTGCCACGTGTT
Organism: Gemmatimonas sp.; assembly: GCA_050257355.1. Classification (GTDB taxonomy): domain Bacteria; phylum Pseudomonadota; class Alphaproteobacteria; order Rhizobiales; family Xanthobacteraceae; genus Bradyrhizobium. Next base: position 305 of record JBLMWS010000187.1, on the reverse strand, counting down.
TCCGGATTCGGCCGCCATGGAATTGGGTGAGAATCCGCAATGGCTCTACACCGTGGTGTTCGACGGGCGAGAGCTTTGGGGGCCTGATACCGATCCCAGCTTGAAGGTTTCGATCGACGCCTTCGAGCCCTATCTGGAGCCGGCATGACCGACGCGGCAACGCGCGCGACCGCGGAAATACCGAGCATTCCCCGCGACGAGGGCGGCCCGGTGTTCCGTGAGCCGTGGGAAGCGCATGCCTTTGCGATGGCGCTGACGCTGCATGAGCGCGGTGTCTTCACCTGGACGGAATGGGCCACCGCGCT
>JBLMWS010000186.1:0-7124 GCA_050257355.1 Gemmatimonas sp. | reverse complement strand
ATACCGAGCAGGACGCGGCTGCCGGCGCATTGCTCGACTATGTGAAACATATGCGCGATATGCAGTTGACGGACGCGCAGGTGGCCGAGGTGCGCCGTCGCAGGGCTGATCAAAACCGCAGACTGCTGTCCCGCGATGAAGCGCGCGCACGCCTCGATCGATTTGGGTCGTGATCGCGCATGCAGCTTGTGTTCGATGATCCAAGCGGTCGCTGATCTCGAAAGCATTTTTGACTGGATAGCCCGGCGACCGCGAAGGTCGTTACGGACCGGTTATTCAACAGCATTGAATTGCTGATCTCATTTCCAAGAATAGGTCATGTTGGGCGGCGCGAGCCTGAGACGTTCGAATGGGTGGTCCCGCGACTCCCGTACATCGTCGTGTACGAAATCGATTGGCCACGAGAGTTGGTTATTGTCACGGCGGTGTTTCACGGCGCTCAGGATCGCGAGCCGAAGGGCTGATGCCGAGGGCTTGCACTATCGGCGGGTTCGCTGACCGAGATGATCCGAATTCTCGTGTGTCATGCCAGCGATAGATCACGTGCCGTTTTCATCAGGACAGTAAAGATCTCCTCCGGCGCGGCGTTGATGACGTCGTGGCGGCAGGCGACGCTGTGCACGGCCCAGTCTGGATCGTTCTGCAGCCGCTGATACTGCGCGGTGAACGGCGTTGCCTCCCATCCGGTCGCATAGACGAAGACGCGCGGCAGCGGAGGGGCGGGTGTTGTCAGGTGCAGCGCCTGCAGGAATGAGCCCAGCGGGTGAGGGCGGCAGCGGCGATCCAGGTGTTCCGGCGGCAGCACGGTCAATCCGTCATGGCGGCTGCGTTCGATCGCAATCCGGCGGTAGTGCTCGCCTGCCAGATCCCACCAGGACTGGCCATCATCGGGTGCGAATGCGTCGAGATAGATCAGCGCGGCGAGCCGCTCCGGAGCGCGACCGGCCCCGCCGGTCGCGACCATGCCGCCATAGCTGTGGGCGCACAGGATCACTTCCGAGAGGTCCTCGACCGTGAGCAGTTCGATCACATCGGCAATATGTGTCTCCAGATTGATCGCTCCGGCCGGGCGGTCCGGCGGTAACTCGTCCAGCCCGCTCAGCGTCACCGCATAGGCCTCGTGGCCTGCACGCTTGAGCCGCGCTACGAAATCGGCGAACGCCCAGCCGCCGTGCCAACCGCCCGGAATCAGAACAAAAATAGCCATTGCGATGCTCCCCTGACGCCCATGCCGAAAGCTCAGTTGCGCGAGCCCTGGGGGGTAGTCTATCAGGCCTGTCAAGACGCATTGAACCCGCGAGCCGACCCATGAACGCCCCGACCGCCTTTCCCGACCAGAGCAAGCCCGTCCCGCCCTACAAGCATACGCCGCTGTTCCCGTTGGGGCCGGACACCACGCCCTACAAAAAGATCACGACGGATGGCGTGCGGGTCGAAAAGGTCATGGGCAAGGACATGCTGGTGGTGTCGCGCGAGGCGATGCGGGCACTGTCGGAAGCCGCCTTCGGCGAGATCAACCATTACCTGCGGCCCGGCCACCTGAAGCAGTTGCGCAGCATCCTCGACGATCCCGAGGCCAGTCCGAACGACAAGTTCGTGGCTCTGGATTTCCTCAAGAACGCCAACATCGCCGCCGGCGGCGTCCTGCCGATGTGCCAGGACACGGGCACGGCGATCATCATGGGCAAGAAGGGCTGCAACGTCATCACCGACGGCGAGGATGAGGCGGCGTTGTCGGAAGGGGCGCGCGACGCCTATCTCCGGCGCAATCTGCGCTATTCGCAGGTCGCGCCGCTGTCGATGTATGAAGAGAAGAACACCGCCAACAACATGCCGGCGCAGTGCGAAATCTATGCCGAGGGCCAAGGAGACTCGGCGGCCGTCTACAAGTTCATGTTCATGGCAAAGGGCGGCGGCTCCGCCAACAAGAGCTTTCTGTTCCAGGCGACGCCTTCGGTGCTGACCAAGGATCGCCTGCTCGCGTTTCTGAAGGAAAAGATCCTCACGCTGGGCACGGCGGCATGCCCGCCTTATCACCTCGCGATCGTGATCGGCGGCACCTCGGCCGAGCTCTGCATGAAGACCGTGAAGCTTGCATCGGCGCGCTATCTCGACGCGTTGCCGACGCATGGTTCGGCGGATGGCAACGCATTCCGCGATCTCGAGATGGAGCAGGAAATTCAGAAGATGACGCAGTCGCTCGGCGTCGGCGCGCAGTTCGGCGGCAAGTATTTCTGCCATGACGTGCGCGTGATCCGCATGCCGCGTCACGGCGCGTCGCTGCCGATCGGGTTAGGCGTGTCCTGCTCGGCCGACCGTCAGGTGCTCGGCAAGATCACCCGGGACGGCGTCTATCTGGAGGAGCTCGAACACAACCCCGCGCAATATCTGCCGGCCGTGGAAGAGACCCTCGGCGGCGAGATGGTCAAGATCGATCTGAGCCGGCCGATGAAGGAGATCCTCGCGACGCTGTCGAAATATCCGGTCAAGACGCGGCTGTCATTGACCGGCACCATGATCGTGGCGCGCGACGCCGCGCATGCCAAGCTGCGCGAGCGGCTCGACCGCGGCGAGCCGCTGCCGGACTATTTCAAGAACCATCCGGTCTATTACGCGGGTCCCGCCAAGACCCCCGAAGGCTATGCCTCCGGGGCCTTCGGCCCGACCACCGCCGGCCGGATGGATTCCTTCGTGGACCAGTTCCAGGCCGCCGGCGGCTCCATGGTGATGGTGGCGAAGGGCAACCGCGCGGTCGCGGTGCGCGAGGCCTGCAAGAAGCACGGCGGCTTCTATCTCGGCTCGATCGGCGGGGCTGCGGCAAATCTCGCCGAGCACTGCATCAGGAAGGTCGAGGTGGTGGAATATCCCGAGCTCGGCATGGAAGCGATCTGGCGCATCGAAGTCGTGGATTTCCCTGCCTTCATCATCATCGACGACAAGGGCAACGACTTCTTCAAGGAGCTGAATTTGGGCTGACGGGCCTATTCGCCCTTTCTCAACTCGCTTTCTCAACTCGTCTTGGCCGGGCTCGACCCGGCCATCCACGTCTTTAGCACCGCAAATGAGGTAAGGCGTGGATCACCGGGTCAAGCCCGGTGATGACGACGGAATTTGCGGCGAGCGAAGTGGCCTACGCCTTCGTCCCCGTAAACGGAAAGCTGCCCATCGGGCCGATACCCATTTCGCCGGTCATACTGTCGCCGGACACTTTTCCCGTGAAGGCGAGCGTCAGCGGCATGGGATTGGTGATGGAAACCTTCCAGGCGACATCGTCGCCATTGACGGTGCCGTCGAAAATCTCGGCCGTATTGCCTTCTGCTCCCTGCGTGCCCGTCAGCGTGCCGCCCGCGGACTTGAGATTGAGCGTCGCGCTGCGCTCGCCCATCGGCGTCGTCATGGTCAGATTCCAGTTTCCGTCCACGGCCATCTAGGTCTCCTCACTCCTGTTGTGCGCGCAAGCCGGATTGGGCTTGGGCGCTCCGCAAATGCGCTTTCGCCTATAGCGCATCTCGTCGCGCCGGCCTACTGCTGCTTCCGTGCCGGGCGATTTCAAGCGCGCGCGGCGCGGATGCGGCCGGTCACGATCACCCGGAAGACGACGTATTGGACGGCGAAGGCCAAGACCTTTGCCGCAACCAGCACGACGGACACGTAGATGGTCCATAGTCTGAGATCGCCGGTCATCGCCACCGCGATTGTGCCGAGGCCCAGAACGAACATCAGCGCGGCCCAAGCATAGCCAGCGACGTTGACATAATCGGGAATGGTCTCGCTCACGATCTGCGGCACGTAGCGCAGCATCCAGCCGCGCCTGAGCATGATGAAGCCGATCGCGAAATGCGCGATCGAGGGCTTGGCCAGCACGAAGCGGGGGTCGTTGGTCAGGATGCTGGCGCCGCCAAGTACGATCACGAGGGCGAGGCTCGCATAGGTCATGAAATCGAGCTTTTGGCCTTTGATCCGCGCATGGATCAGCTGCGCCACGGCACCTGCCGTCGCAACCGCCGCGCCGATGATGACGCTGCCAGTGGCGAGATAGACAACGAGGAAGACGATGGCGGAAAGAAAGTCAGTGGCCAGCCGTAACAGCACGTCCTTCATGGTCTATCCTTGGAAGGATCGAAATTGATCGATGTCAGTGGACGCTCGGCAACACCTCGGCGGACGGCGCGCTGTCTTTCAGCATACGATAGGCCGGGTACCATTTGGTGAAATAAATTGCGCTGTTGCGTGCGGCAAAAGCGATCACGAGCGTGGTCCAGATCGGCAGGCCCGGCACGTAGAGCAGCGCGACGTTCGACAGCATCATCAGGAGCGCGGCGGCGGTCCAGGCAGCGGTGATCATGTAATTGGCCCGCAGGAAGCCCGGCATCGCCGCGGTCTCGGGAGGGACGGATTCCAGCGCATATTGCAGGCTGAATGGGTAGCGGACCAGCATCGACCCGCCCGAGATGATGAACATACCGGTGTCGACCGCGAGCCTGACCTTCGAACCCAACAACGAAGGGTCGACCAGGACGAGATAGAGCCCGATCCCGGCGAACAGCAGTGCGCCTCCGGCACCCAGCATTTTCAGCGACCGGCCGCGTACGGCGTCGAACGCGACGATGGCGAGGCTGACCGCCGCCGCGGCAAATACGCTTATGGCGGCGGACGCCACGAGCATCAAGGAAGCGAAGACGCCGTAAGGCGTGAGGATCAGGAAAAGGGTCATCGGAGGGCCCTTTCGGGCTAATCTTTACATTGGAAAGATGATTTATATGTAAGATATGACACCGTCAAGCTTGATCTTTACGATGTCAAAATAATGTGAGGGGAGATAACGGCTGCGGTCTCGCGGTGATTCACCGGCCAATCAAGCAATAGCCGTCGCTCTCGAACGCGATCGGTCCGAGGTTGCTGCGCAGCGGGTGTTTTGCTGCGTGGGTGCCTGCTGCCGCTTTCTTGGAGTGGAAACGATAAACGCAAGATCAGCAGGTCGGCGGGCCGAGCAAAATCTTTACAGTGTAAAAATCAGGTCTTATAAGGCGCTCGTGATGAAGAAACACGATCCGGCCCAGAGCAAGACCCGTCTTCGCCGCCCAGCAGCGCGGCCCGTGCCGGCGCGGCCCAGCCGTGGCCGCCGCGTCACGCGCACCGAGGCCGCTCCTTACCATCACGGCGCGCTGCGCGATGCGCTTCTGCAGGCGGCCGAGCGCGTGCTTGAGCGTGACGGGCTGGCCGGGCTGACTTTGCGCGCGGTGGCGCGCGAGGCGGGGGTCTCGCATGCCGCGCCGACGCATCACTTTGGCGACCTCACCGGGCTCGTCAGCGAACTCGCCGCGATCGGTTTCCGCCAGTTCAACGCGGCGATGGCAGGCTCCTGCGGCGCCGACCTGCCGCCCGATGAGCGGGCCATGGCGCGCGCCAAGGCCTATGTCGCCTATGCCCAGGCGCATCCGGGCATGTACGGCCTGATGTTCCGCACCGAGCGGCTGGATTATTCGCGGCCATCGCTGCACGAGGCGTCGGAAGCCTCCTTTGCCGGGCTTGCCGGCGCGGTCGCCGCCAAGCGCCAGGAAACCATCTCCGAAGATGCGCTGACGCTGGATCAGGCCGCCGCGATCGCGCGCGCCTGGTCCCTGGTGCATGGCTTCACCATGTTGCTCCTGGACGGTCGCCTGCAGGACATTCTGAATCGTTTGCCGGCAGGCACTGACGCCGGCATCCTGCTGGACGCCATGCTCAAGATGACCCTTCCGAAGCTTTAAGCAGCAGATTGCGCGCCCAGCCGCAGTATCAGGTGTGTGCAATCTGGGGACGGTTCACCGCCTCCAGCCGCAACCCCTGACATTTGCCCGGAATCGTTCTAGAACAGCGGCTCTTTTCGACAGCCTTGCGCGTCAGTTCAAACCACCCTCATGCCCGCGATTTCATCGAACAAACCCTACCGCATCGGCCGTTCCCGCACCGGACTCGGCCTCTTCGCCACCAAGCCGATCAAGAAGGGTACCCGGATCATCCGCTATTTCGGGCCCCTGCTGGATTCGCGGAAAGAAGAGGATGATGCGATCGAGAACAAATATCTGTTCGAGCTGACCAACCGCTGGACCATCGACGGCTCGATCCGCGAGAACGTCGCGCGCTATATCAACCACTCCTGCCGGCCGAACGCGGAATCAGACGTGAAACCGCGCAAGCGCAAGGTGTTCATCCGCGCGATCAAGAACATCGAGCCGGGCGAGGAGATCAATTACGATTACGGCACCGATTACTTCAAAGCCTATCTGAAGCCGATCGGCTGCAAGTGTGACGCCTGCGAAAGAAAGCGCAAAAAGAAACGCGCGGAAGCCCGCGCCGAGCGGGCGAGGCTGAAGGCCAAGGACGAGCGCAAAGCACAGCGCAAGGCCGAAAAGCTTGCCAAGGAGAGGGCCAAAGCGCGCCAGAAGCCTGCAACCAAGAAAGCCAGCGGCAAAGCCGGCGGCAAGACCAAGCGTTTCAACGGCCATCGCGCCCTGGCTTGAGGCCCGGCCTCGATATCCCCTTCGAAATAGGGTTTGCAAACGGGCGATCAGGCTCCTAAATAGGCATTTGAAATGCATATTTAGGAAAGGCCATGACCCCAGCAGAACGACGCGAACAGATCACGGCTGAGATTGCCGAGAGGACCGGCATCACCGAAGCCATGATCGAACGCCTGGTCCGCGGCTTTTACGCAAAGGTCCGCGGCGACGAGATGCTGGGCCCGATCTTCGAGGCGCGAATTGCCGATTGGGAACCGCACTTGGCCCAGATGTGCGCGTTCTGGTCGTCGGTCGCGCTGATGTCGGGCCGTTATCACGGCGCGCCCATGCCTAAACATTTGCCGCTGCCGGTCGACGCGGCGCATTTCGACCGCTGGCTCGCGCTGTTCGAGGCAACCACCAAAGAAGTTTGTCCCCCGCAGGCCCAGGCGCATTTCATGGAACGCGCCAAGCGGATCGCAGCAAGCCTCGAGCTCGGGGTCGCGGGCGCGAACGGTGTCCTGCTCGGGCTCGGCGACAGGTTCCGGCGCGAGGCGATTGGAGCTGCGTCATGCTTCACCGCAAACATCTCGTCACCGACGAGGCCGCTGCCAACCCCTATTCCGGCAGCAGCCTGGTGCC
>JBLMWS010000185.1:0-13276 GCA_050257355.1 Gemmatimonas sp. | reverse complement strand
CTCGAGTTACCGTTCGTCGACGCCGCACCAGTCGCAGATGCTGAGCGCCATGACCTTGATGGCGGTCAGATAGTCGTCGATCGAAACGTACTCGTCGTCGGCGTGCATCACCGCCGTCGAGCCGGGCCCGAAGATCACGGTCGGCGTATCGGCGTAGCGGTTCAGGAAGCGAGTGTCGGCGGCGCCTTGGCGGCCGCTGATCTCGGGGTCGCGGCCGGTGATCTCCTTGTACGTCTTGCACACGGTCGCGACGATGGGATGATCCCGTGGAATTTCGGAGGCTTCCGCGTCATATCCCACGAACCGCACCTTCGGCGGGTGCTCTCTCATCCAGGGATCCTGCGCCGCCGCCCGCGCCACCTGTTCCACCAGGCTGCGTTTGACGCCCTCGTGGTCCTCGCCGGGAACCGTACCGATGCTGCCCTTCAGAAGACAGTTGACGGGAAATGCGCTCGGATAATTTCCGGCCGAGAAGCTTCCGATGATGCAGGGAAGCGTGTCGAGGGCATTAGGGTACAAGGGATGCGTCACCGTGGCGACGCGCTTCGCCTCGAGATCCGCGACCGCTTTCACGATCTTGTTGCCGAGGTCGATGCCGCTGATGCCCTCGTAGCGTTTTTGAATGCCCGCCGGCTTACCGTGGATCTCGATCTCGAACCAGATCCGGCCGATGCACGCGGGCTGCACCGCGAGGTCGCTGGTTTCGCCGGATATGCCGGCGTCGGCCTTGTAGCCGCGGACCACCGTATCCAGCGTGCCATGGCCGCTGACCTCCTCATCGACCACGATGTTGATGTAGATGTCGCCCTTGGGCCTGAGGCCGGCCGCCATCAGGCACTCCACCGCCATGATGTGGCTGGCGACCCCGCTCTTCGTGTCGGCGGAGCCTCGCCCATAGATGCGGCCGTCCTTGATCGTCGCCGACCACGGATCGTCGCTCCACCCTTCTCCGCCGCCGACCGGGATGACGTCCGTGTGTCCGTTCAAGAGCACCGAGCGCCCGCCGCCCGAGCCCTTCAAGGTCGCGACGATGTTGGGCCGTCCTTCATAGCCTCGGTCGACCGGCCGATAGGCCGGGTGTTTCTTCAATTCCTCCCAGTTCGTTTCCCACATGTCGACGTCGAGCCCCATTCTCGTCATGTACTCCGAAAGGAACTTCTGGATGTTCGCTTCGTCCCCGGTGACGCTGGGTATGGCGATCATGTCCTGAAGAAACCTGATCGCCGTTTCGCGCCTCTCGTCGACCTTTCGGAGAAGCTTTTGGTGGACGCTCGCACTCATGTGGGATCCTCCGAAATCTCCGTCAGCGGTGCCGCCACTGGTAGGAGGCGGCTTCATTGCAGTCAATGCGCGTCCCGAGGCTAGACCGGTGCCGACCGGTTGATCCGCGCCGTCGCGATCGGTCATCTCGACGCCGTCAACGGCGCGTCAGGCGTCTTCACGGCCGCTTGGGAGGGCCGAGCGGTTCTCCTATGGGCGAGCAGATCGATGTGCAGCTTGACGACCTCGCTGCGATAGATGATGTCGGCGACATAGATCGCCACGCCCGCTCCGTCGATCACGACGCAGCGGCATTCGGCCGTCGGCGCTCCCAGAGCGATCTTCAGCAAGTCGGCGGTTTGCACGCTGGCGCCGCCGATGACGATGGTCTGGTAGGCATGCCGAACCTCGATGTCGGGCAAGCCGGCGAGAACCGCCAGCGCAGGGCGGGTCAGGAACGCTTCCGGATCGCAATCGAACACCGCGCGGGCAAGATGCAGGCTCACGATGCCGTAGGGCTCCCCGTCCCTGTATTGCAAGCTTCGGATGAAGCGATACCCGGGAGCAAGCGTGCCCTCGCCCTCGCGCAGCTCGGGAAATGCCGGGGGGTGATCAACCTTGATGCGCTTTGGGACGTTGTCCTTGATCGAATCGATCAGGATCGCCCAATCGGTGGCGAGCTCCAGCCAATGCCGGCTTGGCGGCTTTTCCGCAACGAACGTGCCGCGACCCTGATGGCAATGGAGCAGGCCTTCCTGGCGGAGGATATCGACCGCTTGGCGGACCGTGACGCGTGCAACCTCGAACTCGCGCTCGAGCTCGACGAGAGTGGAGATTTTCTGACCCGGTTGCCATTGCCGTCGTTCGATGCGCTGGCGCATGACTGCCGCGACCTGGATATAGAGAGGAACACGGCTGCGGTCATAGGCCTTCAAGAGCTTGGACATTTTGTTTCATCCAGCCGTTGCGACGTGAACCGGATTGAGCTTGGACGAACGCATTGACAACGGTGGCGCGGCCGCAATGGGCCGCAACCGACGCGCCGAACGGCGCCCCGGAGTGCGCCGCTTGTATCATCGCCCGAAGCTGCCTAGCAATCGCGCGAGTGCATTTGCGGGTGACGATGACGCCGCCGAGCAGGCGACCTGCCGCGATCGGAGCCCGGTATCATCCCGCGCGCCGGCACTCCCGCCTACCGTCGCTCAAGGCCTCGAGGCGCTGACCTTCGTGCTGTGCGGCGTGACGAAGACGTGATAGCGCGTCTCGAGGTTCACCGTTTTGGCGAAGTCGGGATCGATCTTCGAATCCGAGTCCAAATGCGGCGCGCAGTGATCGCGGCCACGTACCGCGAGCGGCCCTCCACGGCGGCCGCCCCGGCATTGCCACTGCGCCCGGCCCGAGCGGTCGCCAGAACCGACCTCGCGGCCGGCCTCTGCACAAAAATTGAACCCTTGGCGGCCTCGCCGCGTTGGTTCCGCGGAGGCCAATAAGGAGTCCTGTTATGTGTGATTACAGCCTGATGCACGTCAAATCGCGCCCGGCCGCCGTCGGCGACAAGCTGCGGACGACCAATTTCGGCACCGGCACGCGCGGCTTTGCCGCCCCGCAAGACCCCGGCACCGCCGTCTGCGTCCTGCCGGGAACGGAGCTCGCCTTCAACTCGGAGATCGCCGTCTACGGCACCGCCGCGCCCACGCGGTTCAAGACCGCGATCTTCCGCCAGGTCAACCGCGCGCAGCCGCACATGCACCACGACGCGCTCGAGCTGCCGGACGGGCACACGATCCTGCTGACCTTCCTGTGCGAGGGCCAGGAGGCGACGGTGCTGCAGCTGCCGGCGCAGCCGGCGACCGAGAAAGAGGCGCGCGAGCAGGAGCGCGTGGCCTACATCGGCTGACGTGGCTTGTCGGCGCCCAAGATGCGTTGAACTCTCTCGCCCTCATGCTGAGGAGCGCACGAAGTGCGCGTCTCCAAGCATGAGGGGCACCGTAAGTCGGCTATAGCCGACTTACGCACCCAGTGGTGCCGATCTCGGGTAAACCCGAGATCGGTGGCCGCCCTCGCAACGCAGTCAAGCTTGCGCAGGCTGCGTAAACTTGCCTGCGTGCCGCCTCCTCAGGATCAGGGCGGAAGTCGGATCTTGACGTATCGGTTGCGGCACGGCGCCCGCCGCAACGCCCGTCCGTACCGAAGTCGCACCCCGATCAATTCGCCGCCATGTTGGCGCGCTTGATCAGCTCCAGCATGAGCTTGGCGTCGGCTTGCAGGTAGGCGGCGTACGCGTCGGGGTCCTTCAGGAACAGCTGGGCGCCCTGCGACTCGATCTTGTCCTTGACCTTCGGCGCGTTCAGCGTCTTGGCGATGGCGGCATAGAGCTTGTCGACGATCGGGCGCGGGGTTCCCCCCGGCGCCGAGATGCCGTACCAGGTGCTCATCGCGAAATCGCCATAGCCGGCCTCGGCCATGGTGGGCGTGTCGGGCAGCGCCTTGGCGCGCGTCGCGCTGGCGACGGCGAGCGCGCGCAGCTCGCCGCCCCGCACCTGCGACAGCACCGCCGGGACGTTGAGGAACGCCAGGTCGAGGCGGCCGCCGATGAGATCGACCACCGCCGGCGCCGCGCCCTTGTAGGGCACCTCGATCAGCTTCACGTCGGCGCGCTGCTGCAGCAGGAGGCCGAGAAACTGCGGGATGCTGCCGACCCCGATGGTGGCGAAGGTCATCTTGCCGGGAGCGCCGCGGGCGGCGGCGACGAGCTCCGGCACGCTCTTGTACGGACGGCTCGGCGGCACGATCAGCACGTTGGGCACGTCGGCGACGGTGGCGACCGGCGTAAACGACTTGATGCCGTCGTAGCCCGCATCCTTGGTCAGCGCCGGCGTGATCACGTGCGACGGCGAGCCGCCGATGAACAGCGTGTAGCCGTCGGGCTTGGCCTGCGCCACCGCGCGGGCGCCGATGGCGGTGCCGGCGCCCGGGCGGTTGTCGACGACGACCGGCCGGCCGAGCGCCTCGCTCATCCCCTCGGCGACCGTGCGCGCCAGCAGGTCGGCCGGGCCGCCCGCGGCGTAGGGGTTGACCAGCGTGATCGGCCGCTCGGGAAAGGACTGGGCGAGCGCCCCTCCCGCGAGCGGCGGCATGGCGAGCACGATTGCGAGTGCCAGGCGTTTCATGCATCCCTCCCGGAGCGGTCGCGCGGCGCTTCCGGCGCGCCGCCGTTGCGGCATACGATAGTGTAGCGCCACGCCGCAGGAAACCGCATCGCCCGCGCATGACGAAAAGCCGCACGAACACCTTGCTGCCCACGACGCTCGTGGGCAGCTACCCGCAGCCCGACTGGCTGATCGACCGCCGGCGGCTGACTGAGATCGTCCCGCCGCGCGCCCGCGCGCCCGAGCTGTGGCGCGTCGGGGCGGCCTGGCTCGAGCAGGCGCAGGACGACGCCACGCTGCTCGCGATCCGCGACCAGGAGCGCGCCGGCATCGACATCGTCACCGACGGCGAGATGCGGCGCGAGAGCTACTCCAACCGCTTCGCCACCGCGCTCGACGGCATGGACAGCGAGCACCCGGCGCAAGTGCCCTCGCGCACGCCCGGCCGTATCCAGATCGTGCCGCGGGTCGTCGGCCCGATCCGGCGCCGGCAGCCGGTGCAGGTGCGCGACGTGGCGTTCCTGCGCGCCAATACCGACCGGCCGATCAAGATCACCGTTCCCGGCCCCTTCACCATGACGCAGCAGCTCCACGACGAGCACTACCGCGACGAGGTCGCGCTGGCGTTTGCCTGCGCCGCGGCGTTGAACGCGGAGATCAAGGACCTGTTCGCCGCCGGCGCCGACGTGGTGCAGCTCGACGAGCCGTTCCTGCAGGCGCGCCCGGAGGCGGCGCGGCGCTTCGCCGTGCCGGCGATCGACCGCGCGATCGCAGGCGTGGGCGGCACCACCGCGCTCCACCTCTGCTTCGGCTACGCGGCGCGCGTGAAGGAGAAGCCCTCCGGTTACTCGTTCCTAGGAGAGCTCGCGGCCTCCAAGGTCGACCAGATCTCGATCGAGGCCGCCGAGCCCAAGCTCGATTGCGCGATCCTTGAGCGGCTGCCGGACAAGCGGATCATCCTGGGCGTGCTCGATCTCGGCGACATGAAGGTGGAGACGCCCGCGCTTATCGCCGAGCGCATCCGCCGCGCGCTGCCCTACGTCGAGCCGGAGCGGCTGATCGTGGCCCCGGACTGCGGGCTCAAATACCTGCCGCGCGAGGTGGCGTTCGCCAAGCTTCAGGCGATGGTCGCCGGCGCGGCGATCGTGCGGCGCGAGCTGGGGGGATGAGGACGAGCGGTCGATGAAGAGGCGTCGCTCAGACGTGGCGCCGCTACAGTGCACAAACACGAGACCACGTCTTGCGATCACCCGGTGACGCCCGGCACGCAGCTCGAGGCCGCGCACGCAAGAACTGGGTTGCCGTCGCCTCGGCCGAGCACGTGCGGCTCGGGCGATCCACGGGCTTCATGCAGGTATCCCACGGCAAGGTCGCGCCGCTTCGACGCATTCAACCGGGCGATGCGGTCGTCTACTACTCGCCGACCGAGTCGTTGGGCGACAAAGGCAAGCTTCGGGCTTTCACCGCGATCGGCATCTATTACAACGAGACGAGGACCCACTTAGGATTGGGCAAGGATGGGCCGTTACGACGAGTCGCCCAACGATCTGTGGTTACCGTGCCAGTTTTGTTCGGACTGCATCGTCGCTACGCGCGGATATAGTTTTCGGGGAGGACAGGCAGTGATCCGGCATTTCCAGGAGCGGATGCCTTACGGACTATTCGTGCCGAACGTACGAACGGAGCAGCAATCGCGGAAGCAATGTGGGGGCCCTGGGCGCCCTAGCCCGGGCAGCGGTAGAGGTCGCAGCGCGGCTTACCGTGCACCTGGTAGAGGCGCTTCAGCAGGTGGTCGATAAAGCCGACGCTGGGGCTGCCGTCGAAGGGACTCACGGCGTCGTCCTCGTTCCACAGCATGCGTGGGCCTTGGCGGCCTTCCTCGCGCGTCACACCGCGCGGCAGCTTTCCCTCGGAGCGCAGCCGACGCCACTCCACGATGATAGTACGCTCCGAGACGCCGTAGCGACGAGCAATCAGGCCGCGGGTTTCCGGCCCATACCACAGCCGGACCAGATCTCCGTCGTTGATAGGAAAGGTCATGATAGGCTCCGCTTTCGTTCCGGTCGGGGATGTCTAAGGAGGGGACAGCGGTGGGTGAGGTCTGCCGTAAGGCCGGGATCAGCGAGGTGACGTACAAATAGTTGACCGCCCAATGTCGTTTCGAGTGCCTTGATCGCGTTGGTCGACGATGGCTGCGACACACGGCAAAGGCGGGCAGCAGCGTAAAATTTTGCTCCTCGCATAGAGCAAGGAAATGCCCAATCTGCCGTGAGTTCATGGCTCTCGCTTTTCGCGGCGCCGCGACGTTTAGAATGCTGGCCAGTTTTCGACCGGAAGATTCGTGCGATGCGTTACCATGAGTTCAAATGGCGACCGGGATGCGGTGGACGCCTGAGCCGGCTCGATGGCGACGCGTTTCGTCACCGGCGTGATTGTCGGCCAAATCCAAATGGCTGTCGCCAACACGACGATGGCGATGCTCGCACCAGCTATTTTGCGCATGATTGACGCTCCTGTGGCGGTGAAATATCTCAATTGCCGATTACGGTCTGCGCGGTCGTCTTTTTTTCCCACAAGGCCCGTTCAAGTCGAAGTATCGAACTCTGCCAATGCTGCTCAACCTCCGACTTGATCCCATCGCGAGCAGGTCGATTGCGAGTACGTTGGAGCACGCCGGAGAGAACATCGTGTGTCTCGGGCGTAATAGACTTGGCGCGTTCCACGCGGCCGGCGACTCTTTCAAGAAACGAGGTTTGCTCCTGCAGGGTTGGGTGTGCTCTATCCCAAACCAGCAAAATGCCCGCTGCGATCAACGTTGTGGTGACCGCTGCAACTGAAAGCAGCAAATCGCCGCGGAATTGTTTTGCTAGCCTCACGGCAACTCCTTGAGGGCGATAGGACCTCGTCGCGCGCGATGCAGGGCTCAATACTGCTGGCAGCACGGTGCGCGGTGCATCAGTCGGAAGAACCAGCTACCTGGCTACGGACTAAGCCGCGGCGTGCATAAAAAATACGAGTAATCAACAGCTTAACCGGCACAACCGGTCGCGGCGCCGTGGTGCTTTGGGACTAGTTCTGAAGTACTATCGCGGCGGCGGCGGGAGAGATGACCTTACATGAAGTTTCTTTTGATCGACGATCACGTCCTGATTCGCGAGGCCTTGCGGGGCGTTCTCAAGGAATTGAGGCGCGACGCCGCCGTCCTGGAAGCCGCAAATTGCCGTCAGGCGGAGCGGCTGGTCGAGGAACACGCCGATCTCGAAGTTATTCTGCTGGACTTGAATTTGCCGGACGGTGACGGCTTTCGCCTGCTTGCCCAGTTGCGCGAACACCATCCCGATATTTCGATCGTCGTCTTATCGGCCAGCAATGACCGCGACAATGTCGTGAGGGCACTCGACCTTGGCGCGGTTGGATTTATTCCGAAATCCGCGCAACGCGCCGTTATGGTCAGCGCGCTGGAATTGGTGCTCGCCGGCGGCATCTACATTCCACCCGAAATCCTCATTCACGACGCGTTGCGGCTTCCAAACTCTGGGGCGAAACAAGTTGCTACCGACCAGCCGCGCTTGTCGCCCGCCGATTATGGGCTGACAGAACGGCAGGTTGAAGTGCTCGCGCTGATGATGCAGGGGAAGAGCAACAAGGCGATCTGTCGCGTCCTTGAGTTGGCCGAGCCCACGGTGAAGAACCATGTTGCCGCAATCTTGAAGGCGCTAAAGGTGAAAAACCGCACTGAGGCAGTGATGGCCGTTGTCGAGCATGGGTGGGATTTGAGGCGGGTCGAAAAATAGGAATGGATATCGGCGGCTACAGAATAGCGTCGGCGAGGTCGTGCTTCTTCAAGAACTGGCCCAACATGGCTCGCAATGCCCTCGGCCGCACCGGCTTGTGCAACAGATGGTAACCGCTTGCGCGCGCCTCTCGCAGCCGTTCGGGGGCGGTGTCGCCGCTGATGAGAAAGGCGGGAATCGATAGGTTTAGCGCTTCGCGCAGCTTGTCGATCGCTTCGATGCCGTTTCGACCGTCGGACAGCCGATAATCGGAAATGATGAGATCGGGCGTTAGATCACGCTCGACAAGCCCGGCCAGTGCCACGTGTGCGGAGGCGGCGGTCACGACATCGCAACCCCAGCTTTGGAGCAGTCCACCCATGCTGTCCAGAACCAATGCGTCGTTGTCAATCACCACGACGAGCTTGCCGCTGATTGAACCGAGCGCGGCATGAACCGAAGCCTTGGGCTCGGCGGTCAAGGCCTGAGCCGCGACCAATGGAACGATGACCGAGAAACGAGAGCCATTCCCCAATACCGAAGTCAGCTCGATCTGATGGTCGAGAAGCCGGCACAGGCGATCAACGATGGCAAGTCCAAGTCCGAGCCCGCTCCGCCGCTCATGTTGAGGGCCGCCGAGTTGATGAAACTCAGCGAAGATGTTCTGGTGCTGATCCTTTGAAATGCCGGGCCCGCTGTCCCACACCTCGATGCGCAACTGCCCGCCGCGCCGGCGACAGCCAACCACGATCCCACCGCTCGCCGTATAGCGGACTGCATTGGACACCAGATTCAACAGAATCCGCTCGAGCAGGATGGAGTCGCTGCGCACCCAAGCGCTGTTCGACACGATCCGCAACGACAGTCCTTTTTTGCGTGCCGTTGCCGCAAAAGTGCTTTCGGTTCTCTTGAGCAGATGCGCGATCGGAAAGTCGGAGATAGTGGGTGTCAGCACGCCGGCATCGAGCTTCGAAATATCCAGCAGCTCATTGAACAGCTCGTCCATGGCGGCAACCGCCGCGTCGATTTGCTCGACGATTCTGCTTCGTTCCGCGGCCTTCACACGCCCGTGCAATCGGTCGACGAATAAACCCAAAGCATGCAATGGCTGCCGCAAGTCGTGGCTCGCCGCTGCAATAAAGCGAGACTTGGCCCGGTTCGCTTCACCCAACTCGCGCGTGCGCGCCTGCAACGCTTCGAACAGCCGGACATTCTCAATCGCGATCACCGCCTGGTCGGCGACGGTGGTAGCCCGCTCGATTTCGCGTTCCGTAAATGGCCGGAGTGTTTGCCGTGACATGACCAAGACGCCGATCGGAGCGCCTTCCCGCATGAGAGGGACGCCAATCATCGTGCGATTTCCGCCAGCCTTGAGCCCCTGACGCAACTCAAGATCACCTTGAATATCAACGATATGAACAACTTTTCGCTCCAGCAATACGCGGCCCACGCCGGTGCCCCGTCCCGGACGGACAGAAAGCCGATCCAATCTCTCTCTTTGCTCCGGCGGATGGCCGAAAGCTGCTGCGATTTGATACGTCTCGCCGACTGGGCGCCATATGCTTGCGCTGTTAGCCGCACACAGCCGAGCGGCCGAACTAACCAATTGATCGAGTACCTTCTGAAGATCGAAGGTCGAGCGGCTGATCACTTTGAAGATCTCGGCCGTAGCGGTTTGTTGCTGCAGCGCCTCCTTCAGCTCCTGGGTCCGCTGTTCGACCCGTTCTTCGAGCTTCCCGCTGGATACTCGGAGCCTTTCAGCCGTGTCCCTTAATTCACCGGCGCGTGCCACCAGTTCGTCGTGTGTGTGGTGCAGTTGCTCCTCGGAGCGCCGGCGCATCAGGACGTCGGCACTCAAGGCCATGCTGGGCACCGAGATGCTGATGAAGAACATGGCGAGCAGAAGGAACGAATCATTGAGATTGCCCCGCACGAAGGGACCGCTGCCCGCCAATGTTCCCCACACGGCAAAGCAAGACAGAATGATGACAACCGTCGCTGTCTCGCGCGGGTCGCGTCGCAGCGCCGCCCATAGCAGCGGAGGGAGTGCGAGGAACCCCAAGGGATCGCGGTAACCGGTCTGCTCGACTAGCGGGCTGAAAGCGACTATGCCGACGGCAATGGCCGCTGCGACAATTGTGCTGGCCTCCGCCCCCCACTGGGTGCGCTCCAAGGAATGCAGATTGCCTGCGGCCCACAGAATAACAAAGGGCGCGATTACCAGCGCGCCGGCCAAATCGCCGAGCCACCAGGTCATCCAGGTCATTGCGAAAGCGGTCGGGGCGTCGCCGGAAAAGATCAGGCTCCCGACGCCGACCGTAGCGCTGATTATCGTGCTCGAAACGCAGACCAACGCGAATTTGGCGACTCCTATTGTCGTTGAAAACGTCTCTCGGCCGTCGCACCAGAGATTGATCAGCCACGCAGCCACGAGCGCTTCGAGCGTGTTGCCCAAAGCGATCGCCATCGCCGCGTAGATTGATCCGACATTCGTTACGTTGGCAGCAAACGACGCAACGAGGACTGCAGGCCCGACGCGATAACCCCACATCAGCGCGGCAGCCAGGGCAAATCCCGTCGCCGGCCAGATCGCGCTCGCGCTCGGATTGATCGAGGCCAGCGTCAACCCAATCTTCGCCAAAACGAAGTAGACGACCGCGATGCCGAGCAGATAGAAGAGATAGGTCACTGCGAGCGGCCACTCCGCCGCCGCGCCGCCGAGCAGCGTGAGGAATGTGCGCCGCTTCATTCGATCACCTCGTCGGCGCGGGCGAGCAAGGTAGCGGGCACTTCGAGGCCGAGGGCCATATCGAAGGAATTTTGCTGGAAGCCTTTTGACTGGCCCCGACCTGTCCTCCGCATTTTGGTTGCGAGCGGAAAGCGCGCATGCGCGCCGTCGCTGAACAGCCTCACGGTAACCGACCGCACGTCACGCCGGAAGGTACATCCACGATAGCACGAGCAGGGCAACAAAGATGGAATGGATCGCCATCCACGTATTGTCCGAAGCCCAGGTCATAATGTGCCCTCCATCCGAGAATGTGCCTCGGACCTTACATCACGCCTTGGCTGTCGCCCTGTGATATTGGTCACTCGTATTGGCCAGGTGTCGGGCGACATGAACCATTGCCCCCTGACGACACGAGGAAGGGGCCGACCGCGACCGCGCGAAGGCTGCTCTGGGGGTCGCCAAGTCTCATGTTTCTCCTGCAATCCGCATGATCCGGCACTCATTGAGCGGTTCGGCCGGAGTATGCATGAGAAGTTCACCACCGGATCGGTACCCTTCCGGAAGGCCTACCTGCAGGCCCTCATCGAGGTCATCGAGGTGGACGATCGGCGGGTTCGCATCAAAGGCAATCAGGATGTCCTGGAACGCTCTGTTCTTGCCGGACAGGTAGCCGAATCTGGTTCGCAGATGAGTACTGGGTGGCGCGCCCGAAGAGATTCGAGCTGCTGACACCCAGGTTCGTAGTTTGGGGGTGCAGCGCTATGATACAGGTGCGCGCCGCTCCGTAATCTAGGCGACGTATTGAGGGACCGGCCTCTGCGCGCCATTATCGCGCCGTTTGCACGATCACCAGGGCGTGCATCTTTCAGGCGGACGAATTCTTTGACACCGTTCGCTCGGCTGGTCTGCGTTTGTCAGCCGGCGTCAGCGCTATAAGAAAAGCTGCTGTGCTGGCGATCAGCGAGGCGTCACTCGCTTCAAAATCTGGCCGCCGCGGACCTGGATGCATCGCCGCCGCTTGACGAGACTCGAGCATGATCCCGAAAAGTGTGCCGCGGTTTTCGGAAAAGATCATGCTCAAACAAGAAGCTAGTGTCCTGGGTCAGAAGTTCGTTGCACTATGAGTGGCCATTGTCCGAGCACAGAAGCGCTCGATGGAAGCGAGGATGTCGTCGGCGCTCTTGGTCCATGCAAAGGGCTTAGGCGCGCCGTTGTGGTGGCTGATGAACTCGGCGATGGCCGTCTCCAACGCCGTAACACTGCGGTGGATACCTCGCTTGATTTGGCGCGCGGTCAGCAGCGCGAAGAAGCACTCGACTTGGTTGAGCCAAGAGGCTCCAGTCGGGGTCAGGTGAACATGCCAATGGGGCCGCTTGGCGAACCAGTTGCGTATCTGCTGGGTCTTGTGGGTCGCGTAGTTATCCATGACGACATGGACCTGGAGGTCCCTTGGCACGGCAGCCTCAACTCGATCAAGGAACCGGCGGAACTCGGCTGAGCGATGTCGCCGATAGCACTTGCCGATCACCCGCCCGGTGGCGACGTCGAGAGCGGCGAACAGGGACGTGATGCCGTGTCGGGTATAGTCGTGGGCGCGCCGTTCGACTTGGCCGGGACGCATTGGCAGAAGCGGCTGGCTGCGATCGAGCGCCTGGATTTGGCTTTTCTCGTCGACGCAGAGCACGACGGCGCGCTCGGGCGGGGCGATGTAAAGACCGACAATGTCGCGTACTTTTTCGATGAAGAGCGGATCGGTCGACAGCTTGAACGTCTCAGAACGGTGGGGTTGCAGTCCGAACGCACGCCAGATGCGCTGCACACTCGATACCGAAACGCCTATCGCATGCGACATGCCACGCGAGCTCCAGTGCGTAGCGCCCACAGGCGTGCTTTCGAGCGTCTTCACGATTACGGCCTCGATACGCTCGTCTGTGATCGTGCGCGGTGTGCCGGGCCGCGGCTCGTCGTGCAGGCCATCCACGCGCTTCGCAACAAAGCGGCGATGCCATTTGCGAACGGTTGCAGGATTTATCCGCAACCGCCCCGCAATATCCTCGGTCCGAGCCCCCATGCTGGCCGCCAACACAATGCGAGCTCGCAGCGCTATTGCCTGGCCGGTCTTTCGCCGTCTCGAAAGCCCCTCCAGTTCAGCCCGTTCTGCCTCGTTCAAAATGACAGGTGGTAATTTGCGCCCGGCCATCGCACCCTCCGATCCAGAATCCTTTATTCTGAATCGAACTTTTGATTCGGGATACTAGAGCGGGATGACGATTCGAAGAGAGGTCATCCCGCTCTAGGCCGAAAGCGGGGTCACGAGCAGCGCCGCGGCCTCGCCGCGCTCGCCGAGAAGGGCGGGCGCGCCG
>JBLMWS010000184.1:0-12137 GCA_050257355.1 Gemmatimonas sp. | reverse complement strand
ACGCGGCGCATTTCGACCGCTGGCTCGCGCTGTTCGAGGCAACCACCAAAGAAGTTTGTCCTCCGCAGGCCCAGGCGCATTTCATGGAACGCGCCAAGCGGATCGCAGCAAGCCTCGAACTCGGGGTCGCTGGCGCAAACGGTGTGCTGCTCGGGCTCGGCGAAAGGTTCCGGCGCGAGGAGATTGGAGCTGCGTCATGATTCACCGCAAACATCTCGTCACCAACGAGGCGGCTGCCAATCCCTATTCAGGCAGCAGCCTGGTGCCAATGCTCGTGGCCGGGCTCGTGCTGACTTTCGTCGGCATGATTGCAGCCGTGCTCCTGAGCTAGGCGACAAGCGCGCTTCCGCTCTTGCGCATCCCGACATATTGCAGCTCGGCCAGGACGCCGGTTGCGACCGCCTGCAGTACAATGGCGATCTCGCCGAAGGCATGGGGATTCACCGCCCCCGACAGCAGGAGCGCAATGCTTGCAAGCGTCCAGGCTGCGTTGCCCGCAATCACCGTCGCGATCCAGGCTTTGGCCGTCGCCTGCCGCGTCGCCAGCCAGCCGACCAGCGCGGTGTAGAGAATCAGAAACAGCCCGGTTCCGCGGAGCAACGTCTCGGGCAGCTCGAACAGAGCTGCAAACGGCGCCGCGCCCGATATCAGCGATACGGCGCTCACGCCGCTGAAGATGGCATCGGCCAGCAGCACGCGGCGCAGGAACGGCGATAGCTCGATCATGGCAATTCTCCCTTTGGACTGACGTGGAACGACTTCAACGGGTGGGTCGGCATAGCGCCAGCAGCCGGCGGTCGGCCTCCTGCAGCTGCGCGAACAGGAAGAGGCCGATTGCGCGCACCAGCGGCGCGGGCATCTGCAGCGCGCGCGCCACCAGCCAGGTCGCGAGATCAAACAGCCACTGAACGATGCCGGATGGGGCGGGTGATTTCTCGGGCAACCTGTGCATGATCATCTCCTGTTGCGTCGGAAGATGACGTGGCCGGCGGCGCAATTCGATTACCTCCAAGGTAATGGAAGGCGCGAATCCCGCATGGTAGGTTTTGCACCATGATGAATGTCCACACCTCGACCGCACGCAGCGACCGCAGCCGCCCCGTCCATGTCGGCGAGCACCTGCGCGAATGGCGGCAGCGCCGCCACCTCAGCCAGCTCGATCTGGCGTTCGATGCCGAGATTTCCGCGCGTCACTTGAGCTTCGTCGAAACCGGCCGCGCGGTGCCCTCGCGCGAGATGGTGCTGAAGCTCGCGGAACGTTTGGAGGTGCCGTTGCGGGAGCGCAACGTGCTCCTGGTCGCGGCCGGCTATGCGCCGGCCTTTCCGCAACGCTCGCTGGATGATCCCATGCTCAAATCCGCGCGCCAGGCGATCGATCTCGTTCTGAAGGCCCACGAGCCCAATCCGGCGCTGGCCTATGACCGACACTGGAATCTGGTGACCGCCAACCGCATGGTGGCGCCGCTGCTCGACGGCATCCCGCAGCGGCTGCTTGGGCAGCCGTTCAACATTCTCAGGCTCGCCTTCCACCCGGAAGCGCTGGCGCCACGCACGGTCAATCTCGCCGAATGGTGCGGCCATCTCCTTGAGCGGCTGCATCGCCAGTGTGAGGCCACCGCCGACCCCGAATTGGTCAAGCTTTACAACGACCTCAAGAGCTATCCCATTCCGGCGCGGCGCGGCCCCTTGCCGCCGGACAACAACGTCGCGATCCCCTTGAAGCTTCGGCACAATGGCGAGGTCTTGAGCTTCATCTCCACGACCATGGTGTTCGGCACGCCGGTGGACGTCACCTTGTCGGAACTCGCGCTGGAGACGTTCTTTCCGGCCGACGATCTCACGGCGATGCGGATGCGGCAGATGGCTTCCGAGTTGGAATAGCCGGCTTGTTTGCCGGCTCAATCGGCCTATCTTGGGCGGGCCGCATTAAGGCGCGGTGAGATATCGCGCTTTTAGCTCTTTGATCGAGCATGATCTTTTCGGAAAACCGCTTCACACTTTTCCGGATCATGCTCCAGTCTCGAAGGACCCGTGCCATGAGCGCACTCAAGCCGCTGACCATCGACATCGTTTCCGACGTGGTGTGCCCGTGGTGCTATATCGGCAAGCGGCGCATCGAGAACGCGCTGAAACTGGTGCCCGACGTACCGGTCGAGGTGAACTGGCGCCCGTTCTTCCTCAATCCCTGGGTGCCGCGCGAGGGCATGAGCCGCGACGATTATCTCACCACCAAGTTCGGCTCGGTGGATGCCTATAAGGGGATCGCGGAGCGCGTGGTCGCGGCGGCGGGCGAAGAGGGGCTCTCGTACCGACCCGACATGGTCAAGCGTCAGCCGAACACCACCGATTGCCATCGCCTGATCCACTGGGCCGACGCCAAGGGCAAAGCGGCCGAGATGAAGCAGCGCCTGATGGAGTTGTATTTCCGCGACGGCGGCGATCTCACCGACACCGAGGTGCTGGTGCAGGCGGCTGCCGATGTCGGCCTCGATGCCGACGACGTGCGCAAGCGGCTCGCAACGGATGAGGACGTCGCGCTGATCTCGGCCCTGGCGCAGGATGCCTCCAACAAGGGCATCCAGGGCGTGCCGACTTACGTGTTGGCGCAGAAATATGCCGTCTCCGGCGCGCAGGCGCCCGAACTCCTGGCCCGCGCCATCCGCCAGGTTGCCGCCGAGGTGAATGCCGAGGCGGCAGAGTAGGCTATCGGCGCCCGCGCCACCTGCGTACGCCGCGGCGGGCCACAGCCAGTATGGTCTGCCGCCACAGCAGCGCCGCATGGACCAGCGCCACCAGCGGATCGTTCCGCCGCAGCGGGATCAGCACGTCGCCGATCGCCAGCCTTCCGCGCCATATCGGGTTGATCATCGGGTGGTCGGGGCTCGCGGTGGAATCCGCGCTCGCGATATTCGGATCGGCGCAGAGATGGCGCGTCAATTCGAGCGTCAGCTGCACGCCCGGAGAGAATTTTGCAAAGCGTTCGTCGACGCCGATCTTGAAAAAGAAGGCGCGGTCCTGGTGCCGCAGGACGACGCCGGCGGCCACCGGCGTTTCGCCGGAACGCAAAGTGACGATATCGCACTGACCTCTCGCGGCGAGCGCCGCCGTGGCGTGGCGAATGAAGCCGGCGTCACCGGGCACCTGGATCAGCGCCGTGCCGCGACGGCCTTTCCAGCCGCTCGCTTCCAGTTTCAGGAAGGTCTCGATTGCGGCTGCGACCTCTTCGCGCGAGCGGGCGACCTCGAAGCTGAGAGCGGCGAGCTCGTCCAGCCGATGCCACTGCCGGCGCAGCTCTTTCAGCTTCTTGCTCCCGAGCGCGTCGCGCAGCAAGGCGTCGGCATCGCGCGTCGCGTCGAGGCTGGCACGGCGATGCGAGGCGAGCACACGCGGACGCAGGCCCCTTCGTTCGCAGACTTTCGTCAACGCGGCCATCGCGGCGCCTTCGAGCGCGACCTCGCGCAGGATCAGCGCGTGGGCGCCGGCCTGCCGCGCTGCCTGCATCATCCCGGCAAAAGCCCGTTCGGCGCTGTCGCGATCGAGCAACGGCGTGCACAGCGTGCCATAGGGATGCGCGCTCACCAGCGCGGGCAGGGGTATCTTAAAGGCTCTCCGCAGCCAAACCACCGGCAGCAGGCCGGTCAGCCGCGCCGGCGAAGCAGGATCCCAGGCGAAAAGGGCCGCGGCGCCGGTGCGGCCTGGCGCCGAAGCATTCACCGCAAGTTCCCAGTCGGGAAGATAATAGCCGTTCGGTTCGAGGGCGCGGTCGCTCAAGTCCTGCCATCGGTCCGCAGCGATGCTATCGAGCGGTGCAAGCGCGGCGGAGCCGGCTTCGGCGCGCGTGCGTGACCGGGCGGCATCGTTCACCGATGCGCGGCGCACCATCGCTGTGTCGGTTATGTCGGCCACGTCCCGCTTCCGCCTTCCAAAAAATTCGAGCCCGGCGCCACCAACGGCGGTCGAGCCAATTTAGCGGAAAGATTGGAAAATACCGTTGGGACGAATGCGCAATTTGAGCGGCAGCGTTAACGCGCCGCTCACCATCGCTTGCGGCGCGTTCACGTTCGCAGGGTCGGCGGCGGCCGGCTAGACGTCTTGAATGACGGCCTTCAGCTCGTCGCGAACTTTGTTTGCGACAGCTGCGAGTGCGTCATTCCGGATCGCCTGCATTGAAGCCACCGGGTCCACCGCGGCGATCTCGGTTTTGCCGCCGACGGCCTGAACGATGACGTTGCACGGCAGCATCGTTCCGATCTTGTCTTCGGCCTTGAGGGCTTCATGCGCCATTTTCGGGTTGCAGGCTCCGAGAATGACGTAGGGGTGGAACTCGGCGCCGATCTTCTCCTTCAACGTCGCCTGCACGTCGATGCGCGTCAAAACACCGAATCCATGGGCCTTGAGCGCGGCCACCGTTCTCTCGATTGCCTGGTCGAGGGGAACGTCGACGGTCTTTGCGAAATAATAGCTCATGATGCGATTCCGATCTTGTCGATTGGGCAACGACGTCGCGACGAGGCCGGTTCCTCGCCGCCAAACTTTCTCAAGGCTTCGTCGATCTTCTGCTCAAGTAAAGGCGTTACCGCTGCGCAGTCCCAGCTTCTTGAAAACGATCGCCGCAGGGCAGAAGCCCGTGAACGAGGCCTGGATCATGTTCAGCCCGGCGAACGCCGTCAGCAGGTACCAATAAGGGTTGACCCAATAGCCCAGCGCAAGGCCGAGCAACACGACGAAGCCGGCGAAGGTCATAACTGCTTTATCCACGTTCATGATGTACTCCTCGAGGTTAAGAATTAAAACGAGTCACGGCCGCGCCAGGCCGGCCTTGGTCCAGGCGACGATGCTTCGCGCATCCATCGCGCCGGACTGGCGTGAAATCTCGCGTCCGCCCCGCATCAACAGCAGGGTCGGAATGCCGCTGATGCGCAATTGCGACGAGACGCCGGGCGCCTCGTCGGCGTTGAGCTTCAACACGCGCACCTCCGGCTCGAGCTCGCTTGCCGCGCGTTCGAACATCGGTGCCATGGCACGGCAGGGACCGCACCATGGCGCCCAGACATCGACCAGCACCGGAATGTCGCTGTTGGCGACATGTCGGCCGAATGCCTGCTCGTCGACCTCGATCGGATGACCTTCGAACAGCGCCTGATGACAGGATCCGCAGCGCGCCGCGGTGGCCGGCCTCTCGGCCGGCAGGCGGTTGATCTGTCCGCAATGGCCACACACGATCCGTCGAGATGCACTCATGTCCCCGTCCTGGCTTCGTCGCGTTCGATCTTGACTTCCTTGATCTTGGCGATGTTGAGCTTGTCGAGCAGGAAGCGCTCATAAAACGGCTCGCTCTCGCCGCGCCTGATCTTGCGCAGGAAGTATTTCTCGAAGGCGACCTTGGCGTAGTGCACCCATTCCCCCTTTGACGACCAGTTGACGTTGCGCGGCGGGATCTGCGGCTGCGCGAGGAAGGCGACGCCGGAATCGCCGAAATCGGCAAGGCAGATCGCATTCCAGGTCGGTTGTGCCGTGGCAGAGTTGCCGCGCAACAGTGCGCCGATGTTCAGCGCAGTGGCGGTCACCATCGATTCGATCATGAAGCCTGTCTTCGGCACGCCGACCGGAACGGGGCTTGCACCGACCGGCGCGATCGCCACGCAGACGCCGACCGCAAACACGTTGGGAAAAGCGGGATTGCGCTGGTGCTTGTCGACGATGACGAAGCCTTTGGGGTTGGTGAGCTTTTCGATGCCGCGAACGGCTCCGACGCCGCGGAACGCGGGCAGCATCATCGAATAGGCGAACGGCAATTCGTGGGTCTTGCGGACCGAGCCGTCCTCGTTCAGTTCCTCGACCGACATCTTGCCGGCTTCAACGGCTTTGACGCGGGCGTTGGTGATCCATTTGACATGCTTCTCGCGCATCTCGCTTTCGAGGAGACCCTTGGTGTCGCCGACGCCGTCGAGCCCGAGATGGCCGATGTAGGGCTCCGAGGTGACGAAGGTCATGGGAACCCGATCGCGCAGCTTGCGCCGGCGCAGTTCGGTTTCGAGAATGAACAGAAATTCGTAGGCCGGGCCGAAGCAGGAGGCGCCTTGCACCGCGCCGACGACTACCGGTCCGGGATTGGCGGCGAGCTTCTCGAATGCTTCCTTGGCGTGGGCCGCGTGATCGACATGGCAGACCGATTGCGTGAAGCCCTGCGGTCCGAGCCCCGGTATTTCATCGAACGCCAGCTCGGGACCGGTGGCGACCACCAGATAATCGTAATCGATCGAGCTGCCGTCACCGAGTTCGACGCGGTTTTCCGCCGGATGCACGCGTTGCGCGCCTTGCGTCAAGAGCCGGATGCCCTTGCGCTTCATGATGTCGGCGAGGTCGATCTCGATCTCGCTCTGCTTGCGCCAGCCGACCGCCACCCACGGATTCGAGGGGACGAAGTGATACACCGCGCCCTGCGAAACCACCGTGAGGCGATCGCCCTGCCGCAGCTGCGGCAGTAATTCGTAGGCCATCAGCGTCCCGCTGAGGCCGGCTCCGATCACAACAACTTCCGCCATGAGTTCCTCCGTTAAGGCCTAGATCCACCCTGTTGCATTTCGGCTTGTCATTACGCCTTGACGATATATTCGAATATCCGTATATACGCAAGTATGAAAATAGATAGTGCAGTCATGGAGCAGGCGGCCGATCAGGCGCGCGATCTGTTGAAGGCGCTGGCGAACCGCCATCGGCTCCTGATCATCTGCCAGCTCATTGAGGCCGAGCGCTCGGTCGGCGAACTGGCCGGGTTCCTGGACTTGCGGGATTCCACCGTCTCGCAGCATCTGGCGCTCCTTCGCAAGGACGGCCTGGTGTCCGCCCGGCGTGACGCGCAGACGATCTATTATTCGATCGCCAGCGATCCGGCGCGCGAGGTTCTGAAGACGCTTTATCAAGTCTTTTGCGCATCGGAGAAGCCGGCGCGGCCGAAACATAAATTATGAGCAACGGCGCGCTGCGCCTTGAGCAGGATCAAGGTCAGTCGCGACGATTGCAGTGAGATGCCACCCAGGCGCCGGCGCGGGCGCGCCGAAATCGACCAGAAACAAGAGATAAATGAGCCAGCCCATGCAGGGATTGCGATTATTGAGCATTGTCACAGCGCTGCTGATGCCCGCTGCGGCGAGCGCGGAGACGCTCACGGTTGTTCCGCGCACGGTCGCCGACGAGAAGGCCGTGTTCGCGACCGTCGAAAGCATCAGCGTGGTTCCCGCGCGCAGCCGCATCGGCGGCACCGTGGTCCAGCTCCATGTCAGGGAAGGCGATGCAGTGACACGCGGCCAGGCGATTGCGGTGGTCGGCGACGAGAAGCTCGTGCTGCAGATGAAGTCGCTGGATGCGCAGATTCAGGCGCTGCAGGCGCAGGCGGATCAGGCCCAGATCGACTTTGACCGGATCCAGGGCCTGGTCGAGCGCGGGACGCTGCCGCGTACCAATCTGGACCAGGCGCGGACGGCACTCAACGTCGCGCAGAACAATTTGCGCTCGAAGACTGCCGAGCGTGCCGTCGTCCAGCAGCAGCAGACGGAAGGCCAAGTGCTGGCCCCGCAGGACGGCCGTGTGCTGAAACGGCTGGTCGCGCTCGGGTCGGTGGTGTTGCCCGGCGATCCCGTCGTGACCATCGCGCAGGAGGATTACAAATTGCGCCTGCGGATACCGGAGGAGCATGCCCGCTCGCTGAAGGCCGGCGACCGGATCCGCCTCGATACCACCGAATTCGGCGCGCACACGGCCCAATGGGGTGTGATCGATCTCGTCTACCCGCAGATCGAAGAAGGACGCGTGATCGCTGACGCCAAGGTCCAGGGGCTTGGCGAATATTTCGTCGGCGATCGGCGCAGGGTGTGGATCGCCGGCGACGAGCGCACGACCATTGTCATTCCGTCGAGCTATGTGACTACCCGATTCGGCATCGATTACGTCCAGCTTCAACAAGCGGGCGGCACCATCAGCGTGCCGGTGCAGCGCGGGCGCGATCATCCCACCCCCGAACTCCCCGACGGTCTCGAAATCCTGTCCGGCCTTCATGCCGGCGATGTGCTGGTGAAACCGTGAACCTGGGTCTTTCCGGGCGTCTGACGAAGGCGACGATCGGCTCGCCGCTGACGCCGCTCTTCCTGCTGGCCTCCCTGATCGTCGGCCTCATCGCGCTGTCCGTGATTCCGCGCGAGGAGGAGCCTCAGATCAGCGTTCCGATGGTCGACATACTCGTCAACACCGACGGCTTGCGCGCGCCGGACGGAGTCGAGCTCGTCACCAAGCCGTTGGAAGCGATCGTCAAGAGCATCAACGGCGTCGAGCACGTCTATAGTCAGACGGAAGACGACCGGGTGATGGTGACCGCACGCTTCCTGGTCGGCACCAAATTCGACGACGCCATTCTGCGCGTCCACGAGAAGATCCGCGCCAATCTCGACCGCATCCCGATCGGCATCCCCATGCCTTTGATCGTCGGTCGCGGCATCAACGACGTCGCCATAAAGGTGCTCACGCTTTCGCCGAAGCCGGAAGCCGCCGATCGCTGGACCGACAAGAGCCTCTACGAGCTCGCCGAGAAGCTGCGGTCCGAACTCGTGAAGGTGGACAATGTCGGCCTGACCTACATCTCCGGCGGCAGTCCCCAACAGATCAGGGTCGAGCCCGATCCGGAAAAGCTGTCGTTGTACGGCGTGACGCTGCAGGACCTTGTCGCCAAGGTGAAGGATGCCAATCGCTCCTTCCTTGCCGGAGCCGTGCGCGATGCGGGGACTGTTCGTAACGTCGCAGCCGGTCAGACCTTGAGCGGGATTCCCGATATCGGTCTCTTGCTGATCACGACCCGCGACGGCCGACCGGTCTACGTCAAGGACGTTGCCTCCGTCGTCATCGCACCGGATACGGTCGAGCACCATGTCTGGAACGACGCCCGCGATGCCAGCGGCAACTGGAAGCGGGTTCCCGCAGTGAGCGTTGCGCTGGCAAAGCGGGCCGGAGCCAACGCGGTCGTCGTCTCCGAGGACATCTCGAAGCGGCTGGAAACCTTGAAGTCGTGGCTCATCCCCAACGACATCCAGGTGACGACGACCCGCGACTACGGCGAGACCGCCAACGAGAAGGCGAATGAGCTTCTGTTCCATCTGGGCCTCGCCACCGTCTCGATCGTTGTGCTGATCGCGATTGCGATCGGTTGGCGCGAGGCCGTGGTGACGCTGATCGTGATCCCGACCACGATCCTGCTGACGCTGTTTGCCGCCAACCTGATGGGCTACACCATCAACCGCGTCAGCCTGTTCGCGCTGATCTTCTCGATCGGTATCCTCGTCGATGATGCCATCGTCGTGGTCGAAAACATCGCGCGCCATTGGGGCATGGGAGATGGAAGGCCGCGGCTGCAGGCCACGATCGAGGCTGTCGCCGAGGTCGGCAATCCCACCATCGTCGCGACGTTGACCGTCGTTGCCGCGCTGCTGCCGATGCTGTTCGTGTCCGGATTGATGGGCCCCTACATGGCGCCGATCCCGGCCAATGCCTCGGCCGCCATGCTGTTCTCGTTCTTTGTCGCGATGGTGGTGGCGCCCTGGCTGATGCTGCGCCTGGCGCCGAAGAGCGCAAAGGCGGCTCAACTCCACGCCGGTCACCACGACGGCGTCCTCAGTCGCATCTATCTGCTGATCGCCAGGCGCGTCGTCGCCAGCAAGCGCTCGGCCTGGACGTTCCTACTCTCCGTCGGCGTCGCCACGCTGTTGTCGATGATGCTGTTCGCGACCAAATCGGTGACCGTCAAATTGCTGCCGTTCGACAACAAGTCAGAGATCGCCGTGATGGTCGATCTGCCCGAAGGCGCAAGCGTCGAAGATACCGAGCGAACCTTGTTCGCGGCTGCCGATATCGCGCGCCAACTGCCTGAGGCCACTTCGGTACAGGCCTATGCCGGAACGCCGGCGCCGTTCAATTTCAATGGGCTGGTCCGACATTACTATTTGCGCGAGCGGCCCGAACTGGGCGAACTGCAGGTCAACCTGACCGGGAAGGCAGATCGTGGCCGGACCAGTCACGAGATCGCGCTGGATCTGCGGCAACGCCTCAAGGCGCTCAATCTTCAACAGGGCACCAGCATCAAGGTCGTCGAGGTTCCGCCCGGACCTCCGGTGCTGGCGACGCTGCTCGCCGAAATTTACGGCCCCGATGCGAAAACGCGCCGTGCGGTCGCGCACGAGGTCAAAAAGATCTTCGCGGACGTGCCGTTCATCGTCGACATCGATGATTCGATCGGCCAACCGCGGCCACGGCTGCGGCTGTCGATCGATCAGGACAAGCTCGAGTACTTCGGCGTCGAACAGCGCGACGTCTACGATACGATCCAGGACCTGTTCAGCGGTGTCAGCATCGGCTACTCGCATCGCGGGGAGGACCGCAATCCGATCGAGATCGCGATCAAGCTGCCCAAGCGGGACCTGGTCTGGAACGAGGCGCTCGCCTCGACGCCGGTGCCTGCCAATACGGTTCCGGGCAGCAAGACGGTCGTCGAGTTGGGTCAGGTGGTGAAGGCGACCCGCGAACTGGGCAGTCCGCTGATCTTCCGCCGGGACGGCCGCTTTGCCGACATGGTGACGGCGGAGCTTGCCGGGCGCTTCGAGGCGCCGCTCTACGGCATGCTCGACGTCGACAAGCGCATCGAGGCCCACGATTGGGGCAATTTGCCCAAGCCCGTGATCAGCTTCCACGGCCAGCCGACCGACGAGTCGCACCCGACGCTGTTGTGGGACGGCGAATGGGAGATCACCTGGGTCACGTTCCGTGACATGGGCG
The DNA here is from genome assembly GCA_050257355.1 of Gemmatimonas sp. Classification (GTDB taxonomy): domain Bacteria; phylum Pseudomonadota; class Alphaproteobacteria; order Rhizobiales; family Xanthobacteraceae; genus Bradyrhizobium. Next base: position 1,322 of record JBLMWS010000184.1, on the reverse strand, counting down.
CGGCCTTCGGCGCCGCAATCCTCGGGATCTATATACTGGTGGTCGCGCAATTCCGCAGCTTCCGCCTGCCGCTGGTCATCCTGACGCCGATTCCGTTGACTCTGATCGGCATCCTGCTTGGTCACTGGCTCTTGGGTGCGCCGTTCACGGCGACCTCGATGATCGGGTTCATCGCGCTCGCCGGGATCATCGTCCGCAACTCGATCCTTCTGGTCGATTTCATTCGCCATTGCGGCGGCGAAGGCAAATCGCTGCGCGACGTGGTGCTGGAAGCCGGCGCGGTCCGCTTCAAACCGATCCTTCTGACCGCGCTCGCGGCCATGATCGGCGCAGCGACCATTCTGCTCGATCCGATCTTCCAGGGCCTTGCGATCTCGCTGCTGTTCGGCTTGGCGTCGTCGACGCTGCTGACGGTGCTGGTCATTCCCGCCATCTACATCGCGTTGCGCGAACCGTCGCGGAGCGCTCCTTCGAAGCCTGTAGAGAAGCCTGTATAGAAAGGTCCGTCATGGAAAAGAATTTTTCGGAGATCTGCAAAGACATTTCCGGCAATCTGAGAAAGTTGCGCAAGGACATTCCGGACACCATGCAGGCATTTTCCGCGTTGGCGCAGGCGGCGACGCGCGACGGTGCGCTGGACAAGAAAACCAAGGAGCTGATCGCGCTCGCGCTCGGGGTCGCCGCGCGCTGCGACGGCTGTATCGGCTTTCACACCGAGGCTCTGGTGCGGCTAGGCGCGACGCGCCAGGAAGTGGAAGAAGTGCTCGGGATGGCCGTCTACATGGGTGGCGGACCGTCCTTGATGTACGCGGGCGATGCGATCGCCGCCTTCGAGCAGTATCAGGAAAAGGCGGTCGTTGCCGCCTGACCGAACGGGAATCGCCAGCTAGATCGGCTGGTAATCTTCGGACGTGCAATTGTCGTCACTGTCGACGCGGCGTCGATCGACGATCTGGCCGTCGTCAATGGTGATGCGGTAGGTCTCGGTGCCGATCGGCGTGCCGGTCGCCGAATTGACCTCGGCCCGGACACAGGCGGTCCAGCCGGGTCCCTGCGGATCGTGGACCGGGCGCGACACCCGGACGTTCTGCGGGTCCGAGGTGCTGACGAACACCGAGTCGAGCTGGTCGTGGACCAGCTGCCTGACATTGGGCGGCGGCTCGGAGGTGGGCGGGTCCGCTTCCTTCGCGCGCATGAACGCCGGCACCGGCGCGTGGCTGTCGGCAATGCCGCAAGCGGCGAGCGCAAGCGCCGCGAGGCCGACCGCGCCCAACTGAATGAACCTGTACCACCCCATCGGGCGGAGTTATGCCGAGAAAACG
>JBLMWS010000183.1:0-3069 GCA_050257355.1 Gemmatimonas sp. | reverse complement strand
GAGGACCCGCCAAGTACGAGCTGGTGATCAATCTGAAAAGCTGCCAAGGCGGTGGGCCTCGACGTGCCGGCGTCGGTACTCGCCCGCGCCGACGAGGTGATCGAATAGACGGCATGTCCGGATGTGTGAAGGTTTTCGGATGCCGGCCACTCACGAGTGGTGCCGCACGCTCCGGCGGCTGGCGTCCGAAAACCTCCAAGGGAGGAAACCGCGATGGGGGGACGTTGGTGGTGCGACGGGCGCTATGGGGATTTGAGTGCCGCAGCTGATGCGCCTGATGGGAGGCAACGCGATCGCGCAGGGTGATCGGCGAGCTTGCGGCGCTTGAGGAATTGACTTTGGTCGCGAACGGCTGGATGGAACGCTGAGGATTGCTGCACGAATTGAGAGGGCGAGTCGCTATTTGAGCGAGCCGCGGCACGGCCGGTGGAGCATCGGCGAAGCGAATGAGGAACGCGGCGTGGTGACTTGGGCGTCACTGTCATGACGTGTCGATCCTGATGGCGGGCGCGGTGGGCTGATATCGAGGCGTTGAGCCGCGCTTGAAGCTCTCGATGATGATCATGCGGCCGCCGCAACAAGGGCATGGATGGGAGAGCGTCGGCGGTTCATTGGGCGCGGTGGCTCCTGCATCATAGGATTGGGTTTGAGGCGTCGTGGCGTTGAGCAACTGGCGCGCCCGCGCGATGTTGTCGGCGCGGGCGGCGCTAGCGAAGAGACCGTAGTGGCGGATGCGGTGAAAGCCGTCGGGCAGGACGTGGATGAGGAAGCGGCGGATGAACTCGTGGGTGGCGAGCTTCATGACCTTGTGGCGGGCGCGGGCCTTGGCCCGATAGTCCTTGTATTTGAAAGTGACGCCCGTGCTATCGAGGGCGATCAGCCGGCGGTTGGAGATGGCGACGCGGTGAGTGTAGCGCGCCAGATAGGCCAGCACCGCCTTCGGTCCGCCGAACGGGGGCTTGGTGTAGACGTACCACTCGATCTTGCGCAGCGGCGCCAGATAGGTCGCGAAGGCTTTGCCTTCGGTGAGCGCGGTATGATCGCCGAAGAACTTGAGCTGACCGGCCTGGTGGGCCGCGAGTAGCTTGGTCAGGACCAAGCGTTGGAACAGACGTGAGAGAACTGGCACCGGGAGCAAGTACCTGGGTCGGCAGGAGACCCAGTTCTTGCCGTCGAGCGCGATGCCACCGCCCGGCACGAGCATGTGGATATGCGGATGGTGGATGAGCGCCGAGCCCCAAGTGTGCAGCACGGCGGTGATGCCGATGCGGGCGCCCAGACGTTTGGGATCGGCCGCAATCGTGAGCATGGTCCCCGATGACGCTTTGAACAGAATGTCGTAGATGACGGCCTTGTTCTGGTAGGCGATGTCGCTGATCTGAGCCGGCACCGTGAATACGACGTGGAAATAGGGCACGGGCAATAGGTCGGTCTCGCGCTCGGCCAGCCATTCCTTGGCCGCCGCCCCTTGGCACTTCGGGCAGTGCCGATTGCGGCAGGAGTTATAGGCGATGAGGGTGTGCGAGCACTTCTCGCAACGCGCGACGTGGCCGCCGAGCGCCGCCGTACGGCAGCTCTCGATCGCCGACATCACCTTGAGTTGGCCGAGGCTCACATGGCCAGCGTTGGCTTGACGCCATGCCGGACCATGGTCGCGGAAGATATCCGCGACCTCCAGCGCCGGACGCGACACCGTCGCCGCGCTTTAGGCGGGTGGCTTGCACTCGGGCTTGTCCTGCTTGGCCATCAGCGGAGTAAGGCGATCCAGCGGGCTCATGATGTCGCGGATGGTTTTGGTAGCGACGCGCGTGTACTGAGCCGTTGAATCCAGCTTGGAATGTCCGAGCAGCACCTGGATCACTCTGATATCAATGTTCTGTTCCAGCAGATGCGTGGCGAAGCTATGACGCAGCGTATGCATCGAAACTTTCTTGCCGATCTGAGCGGCGTCTGCGGCCTCATGGCAGGCCCGGTTGAGTTGACGTGTCGTGAGCGACTGCACGGGGTTGCGACCGCCCGGAAATAGCCAACCCCGTGGGCGCGCCGCCTTGTACCAGGCGCGCAATAGCTCCAGCAGATGCGGCGACAGCATCACGTAGCGGTCTTTGCGACCCTTGCCCTGCTCGACGCGGATCAGCATGCGCTCGCTGTCGATGTCCGACACCTTGAGCGACATCACCTCGGCAGCGCGCAACCCTGCCCCATAGGCCACACTCAATGCCGTCTTGTATTTGAGCCCCGGGGCTGCATCGAGAAGCCGCGCTACCTCCTCGGGACTGAGCACTACCGGCAGCTTCCGAGGCTCATGATTGAATGCCGTGTGCTCGAGGATGGCGGGTCGTTTGAGCGTGACCCTGAAAAAGAACCGCAACGCCGACACGGTATGATTGAGAGTCGGCGTGCCGACGCCGCTCGCGGCCACGTGCAGCTGAAAACGCCTTATGTCCTCGAATGTCGCCGTATCAGGCGAACGGCCAACGAAGGCGGCCAAATTCTTGATTGTGCGGATGTAGCCTTGCTGGGTCCTCGGCGCTAACTTGCGCATCGTCATGTCTTCGATCATGCGCCGGCGTAACGGGCTGATACCCTGGTCGGTCATGGAAGTGCTCCTGTCTTGAGTGAGGTTGACGATCCCTCGATCTCAAGACAGGACGCTTCCACCCGCTACGGTGTTGATAACTACCCCGGCCGGGCCCCAGGCTCCCTACCGCGCGAGCGGTTTAGTCCACTGGCGCTTCTCGGACATCACGCCCGACTTGGGTCTGCGAGTGCGCGACGCCGACATTGATGCATCGCTGTTGCCGGGCGCGATTTATGAGACTGCGCCCCGGCACCGGCCGCGCCCGGCGACCATTGAATGGCCGGGGGCGCCCGGCTACGCTTCCGCACTACCGGGAGGAAGCATGTTGGCGCGCTGCACTGCGGCGATAGCGATCGCGGCGGTATGCGCGGCCGCTTCCGCTCACGCGGACGCGGTCGCGGACTTCTACCGCGGCAAGCAGATCAGCCTGATCGTCGGCTACGGACCGGGCGGCGGCTACGACGTCTATGCCCGGCTGCTGGCACGCT
>JBLMWS010000182.1:0-9471 GCA_050257355.1 Gemmatimonas sp. | reverse complement strand
ACCTCTGCACTACGCGTCACAACGGATGGACAAAAAAGCCCAATAACCAAGGGTACCGCGCACAAACCTCTGTACTACGTCACAACGGATGGGGCCCGAATTCTCTCTCGGCCCGTTTATCTTCAAACCTCCCGACCGCGGGAATCGAGTTTTTGTGACGGCATCCTCTGCACTTTGCAGAGGCATCGCGGATGGCGTGAGCAATTGGGAGCAGCTTGAGGCCACAGCCAGTCGTCCCCCGTAGAAGCTCCGCACCATACGGCCGCCGAACCGGTGGGTTACGGGTATGGGGCCGGGTACAATTCCGCGACGAACCCAGTCGCTGAATGCAGCCATGCTCTCGCGCCCGCAGTAGGCCGCCGCTTCTTCCCGCGTCGCTGCGGAGCCACGCTCTTGGCAAGGACACCGCTATCATTAGTGAGGATAGGGCGCGCCATGGCTATGATCGCTCGCTTGGTGCCGCATCGGGGAGAATTCCAATCCGGCTAAGGGCCGTCGTTGACCGCAGAATTTGAACAGTCCAAGCTTGACGCGTGCAAGGTTATATACATACTGTACATAAGAGAGTGGCGCCTTCGATTTAGAGGGTGGCGCTGCCACGCTGAAAGGGTTTGGACCAGCGAAAGAACGAGGAATGACCACGAATGCGGCTCGCGAGCCTCAAGTGACTGGTACGCTGCCGCTGCGCACGGGAGCCGATTTCCTGTCTGATCTTCGTCGTCGCCGACGGTCGGTGATCGTCGAAGGCGAGATCGTTTCGGACCCGACCAATCACCCGGCGTTCAAGGCGGGCGCGCATACAATGGCGGCGCTCTATGACTATGCGGCAGCGCCGAAGAACCGGGCGATTATGACCTTCCAGTCTCCAAAAGACGGGGCACCGGTGCTGCGCGCTTATCAGATTCCGAAGACGTCCGCGGACTTGCGCGACAAGCGCGTCGCGGCCGAAAAGTGGGCCGAGCTTACCTTCGGCCTTGTGGGGCGCGCGCCAGATCACGTCGCTGGCTTCTTCTGCGGCTTCGCAGCCAAGCCCTCCGTTTTTGCGGCTGGCGGTGATCAATTCGCCCGCAACGTTGTCGCCTTCTACGAACATTTGCGCGATACACATGCCTATGTCACCTATGCGATCGTCCCGCCGCAGATCGACCGCAGCAAACCCGCCAATCTTCAGGACGATCCGACGCTCTATGCTGGCGTCGTAAAAGAGACGGATGCCGGTATTTACATTTCGGGCGCGCAGCAGTTGGCGACGGGGGGCGTCTATGCCGATTACATCCACCTGAGCTGCATCCATCCGCTGCGGCCAGGCGAAGAGAACTATGCAGTGAGCCTTGCGGTGCCTACGGATGCCGAAGGCCTGCGTCTTTACTCCCGTCGCGCTTTCCCGCTTCAGGCGACGAGTGCTGCGGAATATCCGCTCACGTCGCGGTTCGACGAGACCGACTGCCTGGTCGTGTTCGACAATGCATTTGTGCCCTGGGAGCGCGTGTTCGTTTATCGCAATCTCGAGGTCTGTCGTGATCAGTGGTGGAAGACGCCGGCGCATCTTTATGGGAATCTCCAGGCCCAGGCGCGCTATACGATCAAGCTACGTTTCCTACTCGGCCTCGCCAAGCGCATGAATGAGATGACTGGAAATGACGCCATGCCGCCGGTGCAGGTGATGATGGGCGAGCTCGCTGCTTATGCGTCGATCGTCGAGGGCATGCTGCGGTCGCAGGAAACGCTTGCGACAACCGACGAGGACGGCGTGCTCTGGCCGTCAAAGACGGCGCTCTATTCGGTGATGGCGCTGCAATCCGAAATCAATCCAAAAATGACCGATATCGTGCGTGAGCTTACCGGCGCTGCGATGATCACGCTGCCGTCTTCGTTCAAAGATCTCGAGAATCCTGAAACGGCGAAGGATGTCGAGCGATTCTACCGGTCGGGTAAGGCTGATGCGCGTACCCGTATCGCACTGATGCGCCTCGCCTGGGACTTCATCGGCACGGAGTTCGGCAATCGCCATCAGCAATATGAGAAGTTCTATGGCGGCGCGTCCTTCCTGGTGAAGATGAACATGTTCCGCTCCTTCGACTTCAAGCGCGCCGGCGATCTAGTCGACAACGCCTTGAACCTTCCGCCGCTTGCGGATTGATTGTCCAGACCGCCCATCTGCGGTTCCTTTTTGTGCGGCGCGTGTGCGTTTCGACCGCCTTCGGTTCCGGCAAATCGTTCATGCAAGCTCAATATAGCGCGGGGCGCCTAACTAATTGGCTTGACTAATATGTTCATATTGTACCACTTTTTAGATGGGCTGCAGTTCGCTCGGCTCGAATTAAGGCAAATTGGGCCAGGGAGGACGGAGCTGAGAATGTTCAGCAGCGTGAGTGCGGTCGCGACTGCTGCGGCGATCGGTGTGCTGACTTTCGCTGCGACTTCGGCGCGCGCGAACGACGTGATCCGGATTGCTTACGGCCCCTTCTTGTCCGGCGGCGGTTTGTTCATCGCGCAGGAGAAGGGCTATTTCAAAAAATGAGCATCACCGTGGAATCGCGGCGCTTCGACGACGGATCTCTCGGCATGCCTGCGATGATCGCGGGCGAGTTGGAGTTGACCAAAATCCCGGTCTCAGCGAACCTCTTTAACAGCCTCACCAAAGGCGCGCCCGTTGCCCTATTCGCCGCTGGGGCAACAACCGTCCGGGTCACGGCTACACGGCATTCCTTAATCCAGCCAAGGATGTACAGCGGGCTGCGCCGACCATTCCCAAGCCTCGCATGCGGTGAGCCTCTGCGACATGAATGCGAAGTAATGTGGTCTCATCAAAGAGGTGGTGGCGTATCTGATCACGTTACCGAATGGACTTTGCGATTTGCCGAAGGGTGATCCCGCGGGGACGGCCTTCCCGTTGCCGGCGACGGACAAAGTTTGAGGACAGTCTTGCATGCCGTAACGTGAGCGGCGCGCTCGGCGTGAGACGGAGCACCGATAAGGTCGGCCATGTACAAGGATTTGCGCGACTACATTGCGTTGGTCGATGGCATCGGCGCCCTGCGCCGAATCGACGGCGCCGATCCGCGCTTTGAAATCGGCGGCATCACCGAGGTTGCGGCGGGCTCGCCGGAACAGCCGGCACTACTTTTCGACAACATTAAGGGCTTCCCCAAGGGCTTCCGCATCTTCTCGAATGCGACGACGAGTTCGCAGTGCGCGGCGCTGGCGCTCGGGCTCGATCTGAACCTACGGCCGATCGATGCACTCAAGGCATGGAAAGAACGCCACAGCAAGCTGAAGATGGTTCCGCCGGTCGGGGTCAAGGACGCGCCGTTCATGCAGAACACCCAGGTCGGTAAGGAGGTCGATCTGCATCGCTTCCCGGTGCCGACTTGGCACAAGAAGGACGGCGGACCCTACATCGGTTCGGGCAGCCTCGTCGTCACTGGCAATCCGGGCTCCGACTGGGTGAACGCATCCATCTACCGCGTCCAGGTGCATGCGCCGAACCGCGTCACCGTACAGTTCGACCATCTTGGCCGCCACGGCGCGATCATCGCCAAGCGATACTGGGACGACGGAAAACCGTGCCCGACTGCGATTGTCAACGGTCAGGACCCGGCGCTATTTATCTCGGGATTCGAATACCTGCCGGAGGGCGTCTCGGAATATGACTTCGCCGGCGCGATCAAGGGCGAACCGATTGAGATCATTCGCGGGCCTCGAAGCGGCTTACCGATTCCGGCCCATGCCGAGATCATTCTCGAAGGGAAGTTGCTGCCACCGAGTGAAGCGACGCTGCCGGAAGGTCCGTTCGGCGAGTTCACCGGCTATTACGCGGCGGACACGCGCCCCGCGCCGGTAATGGATGTCGAAGCGATCTACTATCGCGATGACCCGATCCTGTTCGGTTCTCCGCCGCTCAAGCCGCCGCGCTTTCATTTCGGCCTGCCGTTCCGTGCCGCCAGCATTTGGGGCAATCTCGAAGTCGCGGGTGTTACCGACATTGTCGGCGCCTGGCAGCATGTCTCGCAATTGATGACGGTCATCGCGCTCAAGCAGCGCTATGCCGGCCACGCGAAGCGGGCCGCGCTGATTGCGGCTGCCAACAGCTATATGGGCCGCGTCGTCGTGGTCGTCGATGAGGATGTCGATCCGTCGAACCTCGCCGATGTCATGTGGGCCGTGACCACGCGCTGCGAACCGTCGGAAGACGTCGATATCGTGCGCAGCGCCTGGAGCTCGTCGCTCGATCCCCGCATCCCGCCCGAGGCGCGCGCGAAGGCCGCGACCTTGCATTCCAAGATGCTGATCGACGCGTGCAAGCCTTTTTCCTGGAAGGACGAGTATCCGCCGTCCTCCGCTCTGATGCCGGATGAGGCCGCAGAGATCGCAGATAAGTGGAAGCACGCCTTGTATCCGCAGAAGTAGCGGCTTGGCTTGCGTTGGTCGGTTGCGATGAATATTAGCGTCGAGAACGTGAGGCGGGTGTGGGAGAGCCGCGACGGCTTAGAGATCGTCGCAGTTGACGGATTCACGCACACGTTCAAGTCCCGCCGTTTCTCCTGCATCCTGGGTCCGAGCGGCTGCGGCAAGAGCACCTTGATCCAGATCGTCGGCGGCCTGGAGCCAGCAACCGCCGGCAGCGTCCGCATTCAAAATCAGACCGAAGAGCAACGCCCGCTCGGCGCCGATTCCGTCCTGGTGTGGCAGAACCTCAACCTGTTTCCCTGGCGCAACGTCATCGACAACATCGCCTTCGGCCTGGAGATGCGCGGCACTCCGCGCGCCGAGCGCTGCCGGCGCGCGCGCGACCTGATCACCTCCGTGGGCCTGCGCGGCTTCGAGCATCACCTGCCGGGGCAGCTTTCCGGCGGCATGCGCCAGCGCGTGGCGCTCGCCCGCGCGTTGATCATAGACCCCTCAATCCTGCTGATGGACGAGCCGTTCGCGGCGCTCGATGCGCAGACTAAGATCGTGATGCAGGAGGAACTCCTGAAAATCTTCGACGAGACTCACAAGACGGTGCTGTTCGTCACCCATGCGATCGAAGAGGCGATCCTGCTCGGCGACGAGGTGGTGGTGATGACCGCGCGTCCGGGCCGGATTAAGGAGGTGATCCCGGTCGACCTGCCGCGCCCGCGGTCGCTGGAGATGATCAACACGCCGGAGTTCGGCGCCCTGTTCGATCGCACCTTTCACCTCATCCGTGAGGAGGTTACCGCCGCCATGGCGCAGCAGGCGGAGATGGCCGCCCACCAGCCATGAAGCATAGAACCTGTCCGACCGTTCTGGAAAAGGCTCTGCCGGCGCTGAGCGTTCTCCTTTTTCTCGCCCTGTGGGAGGCCGCGGTGCGGCTGCGCGGCATCGAGCCGATCTTTCTGCCGGCGCCAAGTTCGATTGCGATCTATCTGTGGCGCATGCTGATCGACGGCACGATGGAATACAACCTCGCCGTCACGCTGCTCCGCATCTTCGCCGGATTTTCGGCGGCGGCGGTGACCGGGGTTGGGCTCGGCCTGCTGATGGGGATGTCGCGCATCATCGCGAGCATCGCCGATGTCTGGATCGCCGCGCTCTACCCGCTGCCGAAGATCGCGTTGATCCCACTCTTGTTGATCTGGCTCGGCAGCGGCGAGGCCTACCGCATCGTCATCAGCGCCGTCACCGCTTTTTTCCCGGTCGTGATCAGCACCTATGCTGGCATCCGTCAGGCCGACCGCGGCCTGATCAAGGCGGCCGAGGATCTCGGCGCCAGCACGCGGCAGATTCAGTTCAAGGTGGTGATCCCCGCCGCCATGCCGAGCATCCTATCCGGCCTGCAACTCGGCATGGGCGTTGCCATCATTCTGGTGGTGGCGGCGGAAATGATCGGCGGCTCCAGCCAGAGCGGCATGGGCTATCTCTTGATCTCGGCCGGGCAGGTGATGGAGACTGAAAAGGTCTTTGCAGCACTGATCGTGCTAGCGGTGATGGGCGCCGCCATCATCAAGCTGCAGCAATGGGTGGATTGCAAAGTCGCACCGTGGATCGCGCACGACAAGCGATGATCCTGCAAACCGGGAGGGAGGTCGCCATGAAGATCAGCTTGAATCGAGGTCTTGCCGTCGCGCTCGTCTGGACTGCGACCGCCGCCCCGCTCGGTGCCGCACTCGCCGCCGATATCTTGCGCGTTTCTGATGGCCCGTTCATCTCCGGTGGTGCCTATTATATCGCCCGCGAGAAAGGCTATTTTAAAAAGCTCGGCATCGAAATCCAGCACCACCAGTATATCGACGGCGCCCTTGCCGTCCCGTCTTTCGTCTCCGGCGAGCTTGACATTGGCGGCATGACTGCGGCGGCAGGCCTGTTCAATAGCGTGGCCAAGGGTGCACCGCTGGTGATAATTCTCGACCGCGGACAGAACAAGCCAGGCTTCGGCTACACCGCAACCAGCGTCACCCAGGAGCTCTACAATCAGGGCGTCCATTCGCCCGCCGATTTCGCCAAGTTGAAGGGCAAACGGGTCGGCGTCGGCGCGCTCGGCAGCATCAATCAGTACAATGTAGCGGTGGCACTGCAGAAGGTCGGCCTCGATCCGGCCAAGGACGTGCACTGGACCGTTAACGTGCCGCAGCCCGACCTGATGAAGATGCTCGGCCAGAAGCAGCTGGACGTCACGGACCTCGCCTACCAGTTCGGTTTCTTCGCGCAGCGCAACAATTGGGGCCCGATCGTCGCCACCGGCGACGAGGTGGCGCCCAATTCGCCGATCGCCGAGATCGCCGTGCGCCGGGACTACCTGAAGCAGCATCGCGACGTGATCGTCCGCTATGCCATGGCCTATTTGCAAGGTGCCAAGGAATTCGCGGAAGCCGAAAAGGCCCCCGACAAGCATCCGGACATCGTCGCTATCCTCGCGCGCACCACCGCGCTCAACAAGCCCGAGTTGGTCAAGGCCATTGCGCCGCATTGGAGCTATATAAACCCGGATGGCACGCCGCCGGTGGACGGCATCATGAAGATGCAGGACTACTGGAGCGGCAAGGCCTTCCATCTGGTGGAGAAGAAGGTCACGCGCGAGCAACTGTTCGACCTTTCGATCGCTAAGGAGGCTAAGGCGCGCCTGGAGCGCGAACATCCATTCGGCAAGTGATGGGCACCGATCTCTGGCGATGGCAGGTGTGCGATCTCGCGCACGCCATTCGCACCCGGCAAATCTCCGCGCGCGAGGCAATCCAAAGCTGCCTCGACCGGCTTGAGGCGGTCAACCCGCAGATCAACGCGGTCGTAGATCTGATGGCCTATGAGGCGCTGGCCGAGGCCGACCACGCCGACCGCGCTGTGCGCGCCGGGGAGCCGCTGGGCCCCCTGCACGGCGTGCCGGTCACCTATAAGATCAACATGGACTATGCGGGCCGGCCGACCACCAACGGCATTGTCGCCTTCAAGGACCGCATCGCGCCTGCCGACAATCCGGCGATTGTGAACTGGCGCAGAGCCGGGGCGATCAGCATCGGCCGCACCAATGTACCGCCGTTCAGCGCGCGATTCTTTACCTCCAATACGTTACACGGCTGCACGTTCAATCCCTGGAATGCCGGCATCACCCCTGGCGGCTCGACCGGCGGCGGCGCCGCCGCGGTCGCCACAGGCATCGGGCCGCTCGCTCACGGCAGTGACCGCGCCGGCTCGATTCGCTATCCGGCTTACTGCTGCGGCGTGTGCGGTCTGCGGCCGACGATCGGGCGCATTCCGTCATTCAATGCGACCACGCCGGAAGACCCGTCGCTGACGACGCAAATCACCCACACCCAGGGCCCGCTGGCACGGACGGTACGCGACCTGCGGCTCGGCTATGTCGCGATGGCTGTGGGCGATGCCCGCGACCCATGGTGGATGCCGGTGAGCACGCAAGACGGGCCGCCGGTGCGTCCCGGGCCGGTCGCGCTGTGTCTTGAAAATCCCGGCGTCGAAATAGACCCGGCGGTGGTCATCGCGCTGCGCAGCGCCGCCGGCTGGCTCGAGGATGCCGGCTACCGAGTTGAGCAAGCCGTGCCCCCGCACTTCGAGGAGATCGCGCGGTTGTTCTTCACACTGATTCGCAGCGAGGAGCGCTCGACCACGACCAGCGCCATCGATCGCCTGGGTGACGATCAGCTGCGGCGCGCCCGCGCCTCGACCATGGCCTATGCCTCAGAGCTTGATTACGACGGCTACATCAAGGCGTTCGGCCGCCGTGCCAGCATTCTGCGCGAATGGCAGTTATTCCTGGAGCGCTACCCGCTCATCGTGATGCCGGTATCGTCGCTGCGCCCGGTACCGCTCGACTACGACCAGCAGGGCGACGCGGCGGTTGCCCGCATGCTCACCTCATATCATCCGATGCTGGCGATCTCGATGCTCGGCTTGCCGGGACTGGCGGTTCCGACCGGCCAAGTCGATGGCGCGCCGATTGGGGTGCAGCTCGTGGCGTCGCGGTTTCGCGAGGACATCTGCTTCGCCGCCGCTGAGGTCATCGAGGCGAGACATCCGCCTGCAACGCCGATCGATCCAGTGTGAGCCATACAGCTGTAAGGAAGTCGGCCTCAAGGTGGCCTAACGAGCCAAAAGTTGTAGCCCGTGACAGAATCCTAATCTAATCTATCGTGCAATTTAATTGTGATTGAAGGCATTTCTCTCTTTGGTAACAAATAGGCCCATCGCCAAGACTGCCGGCAGAAAAGCTCGCCAGGCCCGCCGCCTCGCGGTCCCGTCGACGATCTCGAGGCGAGATTATTTCAAGGATGGATCGGACGATTGGTTCCGAGACGCGCTTTATCGCCTGGTGCAGGCGCTGAGCCGGCTGCTTGTCTGTCGTGAAGCCTTTGGCCGCCAACTCGGCCTCACCGGCAGCCAGTTCACTGTTCTGATGGGCGTTGCCTACCGGCAGGGCGACACCGGCATCACCATTGCCTCGCTCGCGAACTACATTGGCCTCGCCGCTACGCATGTGACTACCGAGGTTGGACGCCTCATCCGCAAAGACCTGCTCATCAAGCGGCCCAACGAGAGCGACGGGCGTAGCGTGCTCATTTCACTCTCGCCCAAGGGCAAGAGGGCGGTTGAGGCAACGTCGCCGATGGTGCGCAAGGTCAATGACCTTCTGTTCAAGAAAATCGATCGCAAACAGTTCGAAACGATGAATGAATTCGCAAAAGTGCTATTAACCAATACGGAACATGCGATCGCGGAAATCCGCAAGAGCAAGTCCGGCCGCGCCGGGAAGTAAAACAACTACGGCCTTGCACATGACGGTAGCGCTGCTCAAGGCTGGCCAGCGTGTCGCTACCGTTGATCTCGATAGTAGGCAAAAAAGCTTTACCCGTTACATCGAAAATCGCCGCGCCTGGGCTGAACAGGCACGTATTCAGCTCGAGCTGTTTAACGTGAATTCTTCCCGCGTGGCCTCACGGAACTTGATGACCTCGATAAGGCGACATTCGGCAGGCGACCAACTAAATCGCACGTCAC
>JBLMWS010000181.1:0-15799 GCA_050257355.1 Gemmatimonas sp. | reverse complement strand
TCAGGCCGAACTTCAGCAGATCCTCGGGCTCGACCCCTTTCAGGATATCGCCGGTCCGGCGGTCGTCGGCGGCTTCCACCTTGGCGCCGAAGCCGATCGAGGTCGACCGGCCGCGCGCGGCGATGATCTTCTCGAGACCCGCGAAGGCGCCACCGCAAACGAACAGGAGGTTGGTGGTGTCGACCTGGAGGACCTCCTGCTGCGGGTGCTTGCGCCCGCCCTGCGGGGGCACCGAGGCGACCGTCCCTTCCATGATCTTGAGGAGCGCCTGCTGCACGCCCTCGCCCGACACGTCGCGGGTGATCGACGGATTGTCGGATTTCCGACTGATCTTGTCGACCTCGTCGATGTAGACGATGCCCCTCTGCGCCCGCTCGACATTGTAGTCGGCGGCTTGGAGCAGCTTGAGGATGATGTTCTCGACGTCCTCGCCGACGTAACCGGCCTCGGTCAACGTCGTCGCATCAGCCATGGTGAAGGGCACGTCGAGGATCCGCGCCAGCGTCTGCGCCAGCAGCGTCTTGCCCGAGCCCGTCGGGCCAATCAGCAAGATGTTCGACTTCGCCAGTTCGACGTCGTTGTGCTTGGTCTGGTGATTGAGCCGCTTATAGTGATTGTGCACCGCGACAGAGAGCACCTTCTTGGCGTGGCTCTGACCGATCACGTAGTCGTCGAGGACCTTGCAGATCTCCTTCGGCGTCGGAATGCCGTCGCGCGATTACACCAGCGAGGATTTGTTCTCCTCGCGGATGATGTCCATGCAGAGTTCGACGCACTCGTCGCAGATGAAAACCGTCGGCCCGGCGATCAGCTTACGGACCTCGTGCTGGCTCTTGCCGCAAAACGAGCAATACAGCGTGTTCTTGGAGTCGTTCGTGCCGACCTTACTCATTCCTGTCTCCGTCCGCCGTTCGACCTCGTCCGCTCAATCGCTCCATTTCGGGAAGGTCCGACCTGGATAGTAGATAGAGCAAATTCCGTACCAAAAAAGACCCTAAACGTCACATCCCGTGCCAATCACGGCTTCGTCGAATCCCCCGCGATCATAGCCCATCGTCGGTAGCCAACCATGCTGACACCCGACTATCAAGAATTCGCTAAGCGCGCCTGGACCACAATCCGTGACAATACCGTGATTTGCGATATTCGCACGAGCAGAAAAGGTCAAAATCGGCCGAGCGTTGCGGGATTGCCACGCCAGATCAGCACGAAAGGGGAACTTTCTGCCCGCGCGAGAGCGCTACCGAACGGCCAGCGGCCGGGCAGCGCCCGTCCGCCTTAACGCCGCTCCTCGCTCAACGATCCCCGCAATACTACGAGGACTACGCGGCCTTCGCGGCAGCCGGATCATCCGGGCGCTTGTCGATCACCTTGTCGACCAGGCCGAACTCCTTGGCCTGATCGGCGGTGAGGAACTTGTCGCGCTCCAGCGCATCCTCGATCGCCTTGAAGGTCTGGCCCGTGTGCTTGACGTAGATTTCGTTGAGCCGCTTTTTCAGGTTCAGGATCTCCTGCGCGTGCAGCATGATGTCGGTCGCCTGGCCCTGGAAGCCGCCGGAAGGCTGGTGCACCATGATGCGCGAATTCGGCAGCGTGAAGCGCATGTCCTTCTCGCCGGCTGCCAGCAGCAGCGAGCCCATCGAGGCGGCCTGGCCGGTGCACAGCGTCGACACCGGCGGGCGGATGAATTGCATCGTATCGTAGATCGCAAGCCCCGACGTCACCACCCCGCCCGGCGAGTTGATGTACATCGAGATTTCCTTCTTCGGATTTTCCGCCTCAAGGAACAGCAGCTGCGCGACGATCAAGGTCGACATGCCGTCTTCGACCGGACCGGTCACGAAGATGATGCGCTCCTTCAGCAGGCGCGAGAAGATATCGTAGGCGCGTTCACCGCGGTTGGTCTGCTCGACGACCATCGGCACGAGGTTCATGTAGGTTTCAACGGGATCGCGCATGAGTCACCCAAAGAGTTGACAAGAGTTGCGGGGACGAACATCCGGCCGCAGGCATTGCCAAAGCAACGGTGGGGCGGATGAACGTCCCGTGATGCAGGACGAGATGAAGGCACACATATGAGCCAAATTCGCGACGGCAAGAGCCAGAGGCCTTGATCGCCGGGACGCCGGCTCACGCCACAAGTTCAAGCCGATTCGTAAGCGCGCGGCCAGCGATGCCGGCCGCTATCGCCATTCATCCTTAACGCGCCCGCGAGCCGAATCAGGCCGCGCTCTTTTCGTCCTCGTCCTTGAACAGCTCCTCCCGCGAAACCTTCTTTTCGGTCACGCTGGCGAGTTCGAGGATGAAGTCGACGACCTTGTCCTCATAGATCGGGGCGCGAAGCTGGGCCAACGCATGGGCGTTGTTGCGATAGTAGTCCCAGATTTCCTTCTCGCGGCCGGGCACCTGGCGCGCACGCTCGATCACGGCGCGGCCGACCTCATCATCGGTCACGGAAATCTTGTTCTTTTCGCCGATCTCCGACAGCACGAGGCCAAGCCGGACGCGGCGGTCGGCGATCCTGCGATACTCCTCCTTGGCCGCCTCCTCCGTCGTGTTCTCGTCGGCGAACGTCTTGCCGCTGGAGTCCATCTCGGCCCTGATCGAGTTCCACATCAAGTTGAACTCTTCGTCGACGAGCGACGGCGGCACCTCGAATTTGTGGGCTTCGTCGAGCCGGTCGAGCAGCGCGCGCTTGACGCGCTGGCGCGTGGCGGCCGCAAATTCGGATGCCAGACGCTCGCGCATCGCCTCCTTCAGCTTGTCGAGCGATTCGAGCCCGAGCGTCTTGGCGAACTCGTCATTGATCTCGACCGGCTGCGGCGCCTCGACCGCAGTCGCCGTGGTTTCGAACTCCGCCGGCTGGCCGGCCAAGGTCGCGTTGCCGTAGTTCTTGGGGAACGAGACCTTCAAGGTCCGGGTCTCGCCGGCGGCAATGCCGGTCAACTGCTCTTCGAAGCCGGGAATGAAGCTGTTCGACCCGATCACCACATGGATGTTTTCGCCGGTGCCGCCTTCGAACGGCTTGCCGTCGATCGTTCCCTTGAAGCTGATGGTGACGCGATCGCCGGAGTCGGCCTTGGCGCCCTCGCCCTTCTCCGCATAGCTGCGGTTCTGGTCGGCGATGCGCTTGATAGCCTCGTCGATATCGGCGTCCGTCACCTCGGCGACCGGCTTCTCGAGCTTGAAGCTGTTGAAATCGGCGAGCTGAATGGCGGGCACCACTTCGATGGCGACCGTGTAGTTCAGGTCGGACTTGCCGGCGAGGAGGTCGTCGACCTCATTCTTCTCGGTCGGCATGGTGATCTTCGGCTCGGTCGCAAGGCGGAAGCCGCGCTCGGTGAAGATCTGGCTGTTGGTATCGCGGATGGTCTGGTCGATGGTTTCCGCCATGACCGACCGGCCGTAGACCTTCTTCAGGTGGCTCACCGGCACCTTGCCGGGCCGAAATCCGTTGATACGGACCTTGTCCTTCAGATCGACCAGTTTCGCATCCGCCTTGGCATCGAGATCCGACGCCGGAACGCTGATCTTGAACTCGTGCTTCAATCCCTCGGTGAGGGTTTCCGTGACCTGCATGGCAAAAAATCTTCTTCTGCTTCGTCGAGGTTGAAAGCCCCGAAATTATCCATCCCTTCGGCGCGCGGCCAACCCTTGCGCCGGTTTTGTCGGCGAACCAATCCCACGTGGGAAACAGGTCCTCCAGTGATCCCTGGTGCAAACGCGAACAGCGCTTGGTGCGGGCGGAGGGACTCGAACCCCCACAACTTTCGTCACTGGAACCTAAATCCAGCGCGTCTACCAGTTCCGCCACGCCCGCGAAAACAGCATCAAGTTGGGCCGCGACGCCGCGGGCGGCGGGCTTATAACATGAGCCCGTTCGTTCGCAGCAAAAAAATGGGCCGGTTTGAGACCCTCGCGAGCCACTGGACACAATAGAGCAAAAATGGTCCGCATCTGACTCATGGCACACAGGATTCCGATGCTCAGCCGGCGCGAGGCAATGGCGGGCTTGGCCGCCGCTCTAACGCCTGTCGTGTCCTGGATGGCCGCCGCGGAGGCTGCTGCCGAAGCTCCGCCTCGGATATCGCAAACCATGGAGCTCGAAGCGAAGCCAGCCCTGTTTCAGCTGCGCCCGGATCAGCCGCCTATACCGATATGGGAATTGCAGGGTCCGGCCGCACCCCCTCGCCTCAAGCGCGGCCACGTGTTGCAGGTCAGATTTCGCAATGCCTTGCCGGTCGCTGCCGCACTCGACTGGCGCGGCCTGGACGGCGCATCGGCCGGCGAAGCATTGACCACGGTCCCGGCCGTCCTCCCGGCCGCTGAGGCGACTTATGCGATTCTCCTGCGCCACGCCGGCACGGCTTTTTGCGACCTTTGGCCTTTGGCCGAGGGACAGGTCCGGCCGTCCCGGCCCTTTCCTCTCGTTATCGAAGAGAATGAACCGCCTGCCGTAGATCGCGACGAGACCTTTCTGATCGAGAATTGGCGCCTCGCATCCGATGGCTCGGCCTCTGGCACCGAGACGGGGGATGCAGGGAGGATCTACAGCCTGAACGGCCAGGTTTTGCCAGAGATTTCGTTGCGTTGCGGCGAGCGCCTCAGGCTTCGGTTCATCAATGGCTGCCAACGCGAAGTCGTCGCTTTGAAAATCGAAGGCAACGAGGTTCAGGTCATCGCCATGGACGGCGCGCCTGCCGAGCCCTTTCCGGCCCGCAACAACGCTGTGGTAATGGCTCCGGGCGGGCGGGTCGATGCCATCATTGATGTGAAGGACGCCCCGGGCGCGATCTCCCCGATACTGCTGCACGACGGCAAGGAGGCGCACCGCCTCGCCCGCCTCGTGACCTCAAATGAGCCAGCCCCAGTTCGCCCGCACCCTCGTCCCGCGGTGATATTGCCGGCCGACGGACGCCCGGATCGGCTGGGTCTCCGGGGCGCCATCCGCCTCAACCTGCCCCTGGGCGGCAACGGCTGGACGGCGCCGGTGAGTTTTTCGGTCTCCGTGGCACCGGCTTTCAAGGCCAAAGCGGGCCGCACCGTCGTGCTGGCGCTCGACAACCACACCGCGTCCGCGACCACCTTCCATTTGCATGGCCACCATTTCCGTCTGCTGGATCGACTGGACGACGGCTGGAAACCATTCTGGTTGGATACGCTGACGGTGGAACCGGGGCAGACCCAACGCATCGCCTTCCTGGCCGAGTTTTCCGGCCGCTGGCTATTGGAATCGGTCGCCACCGACTCGGCGGCACCACGTCTTGTGCGATGGTACAGTGTGGAATGAGGAAACGATTATGAGCAAAACCGTCCCCGCGATCCGCGGTGTCAAGGCCCGCGCCGTCGTCGCGCCGATCGCCCGTCCCGTCAGGAACGCCTTTGGCGTCATCGAAGCCGCGCCCCTGGTGCTGATCGATGTCGCAACCGACCAGGGCGTGACGGGGCGCTCCTACATCTTCGGCTACAGCAAGCTGACGCTGAAACCGCTGGTTACGCTGATCGAGGAGATCGGACGCGATTTGATCGGCAAGGCCGTCGTCCCCTTCGATCTGACGGCGCTCATGGATGCGAAATTCCGCTTGCTCGGCTGGCAAGGCCTGGTCGGGATGGCGGTGTCCGGCCTGGACATGGCCTTCTGGGACGCCCTCGGCCGGCTCGCCGAGAAACCGCTCGTCGAGCTGCTGGGTGGCTCGGCGCGGCCGCTCCGCGCCTATGACAGCTATGGGGCCGTCGATCCGGTCGCAGACGAGCGGGCGCTCAAGCGTTCGCTGGAACAAGGCTTTCGCGGCATCAAGATCAAGGGCGGCGACGGTGATGCCGCGAACGACGAGCGCGTGGTCAGGGGCGTGCGCGCCGTGCTCGGGCCCGACATCGCGTTGATGATCGACTTCAACCAGTCGCTCGATCCGGCGGAGGCCAAGCGCCGCATCGCACGCCTTGCGCCTTACGATCTCACCTGGGTCGAAGAACCGGTGCCGCAGGAAAATCTGTCAGGCCACGCCAAGGTGCGCGCAGACTCGCCGATTCCGATTCAGGCCGGCGAGAACTGGTGGTTTCCGCGCGGCTTCGCCGAGGCCATCGCCGCGCGCGCGAGCAACTACATCATGCCGGATTTGATGAAGGTCGGCGGCGTGACCGGCTGGCTCAACGTCGCGAGCCAGGCGGACGCGGCCTCCATCCCGATGTCGAGCCATCTGTTCGCCGAAGCCAGCGCACATATGCTGGCGGTGACGCCCACCGCACACTGGCTCGAAGTCATGGACCTCGGCAATGCGATTCTGGCGGAGCCGATCAGGATCGTCGACGGCACGCTCACCGCACGCGGGCCGGGCCTGGGGCTGGAGTGGAATGAGCCGGCCGTCGCAAAATACCTGGTCTGATTGAACCTTCGCGCCGCCCGCGCTCAGTAGTCGATACCGAACTCGTCATAGATGTGCCGGTGCACGGCCGGGAGCACTTCCGGCAGGTCCTCCGCGATCAGGCCGGGGCCGGCTTCCCGCCCCGCCTCGCCGTGCATCCATACGCCGATGCTGGCCGCTTCAAAAGCCGGCACGCCCTGCGCCAGCAGGCCTGCGATGATTCCGGACAGCACGTCGCCGGCCCCGGCAGTGGCGAGCCACGGCGGTGCGTTGGCGGCGATCGTGGAGCGGCCATCGGGAGCTGCCACCGTGGTATCCGGCCCCTTCAACAGCACCACCGCGCCGGAGCGCTCGGCCGCCGCGCGCACGCGCTCGAGCTTGGAGCGCCCGGGGTGCTTGTTGCTGACATCGCTGAACAGCCGCGGAAACTCGCCTTCATGCGGCGTCAGCACGACCTCGCGATTCTGCGAAGCTTTGATCGCCTCGAACAGACGGTCGGGCGCATCGGCATAGCTCGTCAACGCGTCGGCATCGAGCACCAATGCACGCTGCGCCGACAACGCGGTATGGACGAAGTCGCGTGTGCGCTCGCCGATTCCGGCGCCGGGCCCGATCACGCAACTGTTCAAGCGCCTGTCCGACAGCTGCTCGCCGAACTCGATTGCAGTGTCCACGGGGCGCACCATCACCGCCGTCAGCGCGGCGGCGTTCACGGCGAGCGCATCGCGAGGTGAGGCCAGCGTCACGAGACCTGCGCCGGCGCGCAACGCCCCGCGCGCCGCCATCCGGGCCGCTCCGGTCGCGGCGATATCGCCGGAGACGACGAGGACATGACCACGTGCATATTTGTGCGCCTCGGTGCGCGGCACCGGAAACGACGTGCGCCAGACTTCTGCGGTGTTCTCGAACGCCTGTGGCTTGATCTCGTCAAGCACGCTGGCGTCGATGCCGATGTCGGCGACCCGCACGCGGCCGCAGTACAGGCGGCCCGGCAGCAACAGATGCGCCGGCTTCTTGCGAAAGAAGGTCACGGTTTCGGTGGCGCGCACCGCAATCCCCATCACGGCTGCCGTAGTGCCGTTGATGCCGCTCGGCAGATCGACGGCGACCACGGGCGCGCCGTTGGCGTTGACCGCGGCGATCATGTCGTGGGCTTCGCCCGCAACCGAACGGCTAAGACCCGCGCCGAACAGCGCATCGATGATCAAAGCAGGTTTGCCGATCGCCTGGGGCGTGAACGGCAGCACCGGATGCTTCCATCCCTTGGCCGCGGACGCCGCGTCTCCCTTGAGCGCGTCCCGCTCGCACATCAGGCTTACGGAAACCTCGCGCCCCTGTGCCGCAAGCTCCGCCGCAGCCACAAAACCGTCGCCGCCATTGTTGCCGGGCCCGGCCACGACGAGGATCGGTCCCTCCTCCGCCAGATCCTGAGCGGCCTCCGCCACCGCTTGTCCCGCGCTCAGCATCAGCGCAAAGCCGGGCGTGCCGGCCGTGATGGTGAGCCGGTCTGCACGTTCCATCTCAGCGGTGGTCAAGACTTCCATGCCGAAACCCTGGTAAAATCGCCTTATCCTGAGGCACTTCTTGTTTGCGCCGAGGCGCCGCGGCCCGATCGCTGCACATCTCTTGATCGGTTTGCCTATTTCGCAGGCTCCGCTATTCTGGGGCCTCGGGCCGATTAGCAAGCGAAATGCCAGTTAAAAGTCTGATAACGTTCCCAAATCAGGCGCATTCACAACTTGGCATAGACCCTGCTTTTGAGGAAGCCGCTTTACTTCGCCGTGCTCACTGGCCGTGATGGCCTCACGCCGGACGCTACCGTAGAGTCGGGCGAGGTCCGAACTTCAGGGATCGAACAGCTCTGCGCATATGCGCAGCCTGAGGACAAGGTTGCAATGTTGGATTTGGAAAGGCCCGGGGAGGCGCTCAAGTGAAGAAGATCGAAGCCATCATCAAGCCGTTCAAGCTCGACGAGGTGAAGGAAGCGCTTCAGGAAGTGGGATTGCAGGGCATCACGGTGACCGAGGCCAAGGGGTTCGGCCGGCAGAAGGGCCATGCGGAGCTCTATCGCGGCGCCGAGTACATCGTGGACTTCCTGCCCAAGGTCAAAATCGAGATCGTCATCGGCGACGATCTTGTCGAGAAGGCCATCGATGCGATCCGCCGCGCGGCCCAGACCGGGAGGATCGGCGACGGCAAGATTTTCGTCTCCAATATCGAGGAAGCGATCCGCATCCGCACCGGCGAATCCGGCCTGGACGCAATTTAGTTCCACCTTTAACCGATCTGGCAGGATCAAATCGGCGGCAGGGACCGCGATTTGCGGCAGTTTGTGTTGTCTTGAGCCCGACCCGACGCTATTGAGCACTCACCCGCGGCCTTGGTCCGCGGAACGGATCACGACGACCTGTAGCCGAGAGGGGGATTCATGAAGACCGCCAAAGATGTCCTCAAATCAATCAAGGACAACGACGTCAAATACGTCGACCTGCGCTTTACCGATCCGCGTGGCAAGTGGCAGCACGTCACCTTCGATGCCGGCATGATCGAAGAGGACTCGTTCGCCGAAGGTTTGATGTTCGACGGCTCGTCGATCGCCGGCTGGAAAGCGATCAATGAATCCGACATGTGCCTGATGCCCGATCCGGTCACCGCGACGATCGACCCGTTCTTCGCGGAGACCACGATGATCCTGGTCTGCGACGTGCTGGAGCCGACCACCGGCGAGCCCTACAACCGCGATCCGCGCGGCATCGCCAAGAAGGCCGAGGCGATGGTGAAGTCGATGGGCGTCGGCGACACCGTCTTTTTCGGACCCGAGGCGGAGTTCTTCGTGTTCGATGACGTTCGCTACAGCGCGACCCCCTACAACACCGGCTTCAGGCTGGATTCCTCCGAGTTGCCGACCAACTCCGATACCGAATATGAGGGCGGCAATCTCGGTCATCGCATCCGCACCAAGATGGGTTACTTCCCGGTGCCGCCGCAGGACTCCGTGCAGGACATGCGCTCGGAAATGCTGGGCGCCATGGCCAAAATGGGCGTCAAGGTCGAGAAGCATCATCATGAGGTCGCCTCGGCCCAGCACGAACTCGGCATGAAGTTCGACACGATGACGCTGATGGCCGACCAGATGCAGATCTACAAATACTGCATCCAGCAGGTCGCCCACATCTACGGCAAGACCGCCACCTTCATGCCGAAGCCGGTCTACGGCGACAACGGCTCGGGCATGCACTGCCATCAGTCGATCTGGAAGGAAGGCAAGCCGGTGTTCGCCGGCAACAAGTACGCCGATCTTTCGGAGATGTGCCTGTCCTACATCGCCGGCGTCATCAAGCATGCCAAGGCGATCAACGCCTTCACCAATCCCTCGACCAATTCCTACAAGCGCCTGGTCCCGGGTTATGAAGCGCCGGTGCTGCTCGCCTATTCGGCGCGCAACCGGTCGGCCTCCTGCCGCATCCCCTACACCGCCTCGCCCAAGGCCAAGCGCGTCGAGGTGCGTTTCCCCGATCCGCTCGCCAATCCCTATCTCGGCTTCGCCGCGATGCTGATGGCGGGTCTCGACGGCATCAAGAACAAGCTTGATCCGGGCCCGGCGATGGACAAGGACCTCTACGATCTGCCGAAGGAAGAGCTGAAGCAGATCCCGACCGTTTGCGGCTCCTTGCGCGAAGCGCTGGAGAATCTCGACAAGGACCGCGGCTTCCTGAAAGCGGGCGGCGTGTTCGACGACGATTTCATCGACGCCTATATCGAGCTGAAGATGACCGAGGTCGAGCGCTTCGAAATGACGCCGCATCCGGTCGAGTTCGATATGTATTACTCGGGCTGACGCTCGTTTCGCTGCACTTGAACAAGATGAAAGGCGCTCCCTCGCGGAGCGCCTTTGCTTTTGGCGAGACATCCGTTGCGGTCAGCTATGGGCCGCCGCCTTCACGTATGCGGTCAGCGCTTCGCCAAATGCTTCAAACAGCTTGCGGTTGACGGGATTGCGCTGCGGGTCATACTCCGCGTGCCATTGCACCCCGAGCGCAAAGGCTGGCGCATCCGCGATCCGGATCGCCTCGATGGTGCCGTCCTCGGCGGTCCCCTCGGCCAGCACCCGCCTGCCCAGTTCGAGAATGCCCTGCCCGTGCAGCGAATTGACGCGGATCTTCTCGCAACCGAGGATCCTGGCAAAGGCACCGCCCGGCTCAAGCGTCACCTCATGGCGATCTGCGAAGATCACATTGGGATCGGGATGGATTTCGCCGTTCTCGAGTCGCGGCATGCGATGGTTCATCCGGCCGGGCAATTCCCTGATCTCCGGATGCAGCGAACCGCCGAAGGCGACGTTCATCTCCTGCAGGCCACGGCAGATCCCGAACAGCGGAATGCCTCTGACGACGCAGGCTTCCGCCAGCGCGAGCGCGATTTCGTCACGCTGGATGTCATAGGGTTCGTGCTTGGAATGCGGCTCGGTATTGAAGCGGGTCGGGTGAACATTGGCGCGCGCCCCGGTCAGCACGATGCCGTCGACAAGGTCCAGGAGCGTTCCGATGTCGGTCATCTCCGGCGAGCCGGCGAACATCAGCGGCAAAGCGCCTGCGACCTCGGCCACGGCACGCAGGTTGCGCTCGCCTACGGCCTGTACCGCAAATCTGTTCTCGATCCGGTGGGCGTTCCCTATCACGCCCACGACCGGCTTCCTCCTCATGCCTCGTTCCGTTCTCCCGGCTCGCGAATGGCGGATCATGCCTGCCCGCCCGCGCCGGATCAACACATCTCGCGGCGGGGCGGCGATGCGATTTCGGATAAATCAGCACCACAGGCGAACCGGCGAGCCAGCCTCGGCTTGATCCTCGCCCGATTTGGCGAAAGAGTGCTTTCGCACTAGCGAGGAGATGGGGAGCAGCGTGTCGGTTTCCAACGATGAGCGCCTTCAGGCGCGCAAGGATCTAGCCTGGGCCCTGACGCTCGGCGGCATCGGCACGGTGCTGTTTGCCGCTCTGCTGGCGTTCACCTGGTATTTTGCGGCCACGCTGTTTCTGATCTTCACGGGGATTCTCTTGGCCGTGGGATTGAATGCGCTGACCAACCGGCTTGGCCGCTTCGTGCGGCTGCCGCATGCCCTGCGGCTCATGATCGTCTGCGTGGTGCTTGCCGTCCTCTTTGCCGGCGTGGCGTTCCTGGGCGGCACCACCATCGCGCAACAGGCCAACGCGCTCAGCGACACCATCAAATCGCAACTCGTCAACGTCAAAGGGTTCCTCGACCGGCACGGCATCGACACCAGCTATTTTGACCTCGGGAGCAGTGCCAGCCAGGGCCAGCCCGCGGGCACAGGCGCAACCGCGCCGGCAAGTTCGGCGGCTCACCTGCCGAGCGCCGGTGCGCTCGCCTCCAGCGGCGGCGCCATCGTGAGCCAGACCTTCAAGCTGCTGCTCGGTACGGTCAGCGCCGTCGGCAACTTCTTCATTGTGCTGTTTCTCGGACTCGCTTTCGCGGCGCAGCCGGCGATTTATCGCAGCGGGCTGTTGTTCATGGCACCCGCCAAACAGCGCGCGCGGGCCACCATCATCGTCGACCGCATCGGCGATACGCTGGAACGCTGGCTGATCGCCCAGATCATCACCATGTTCGCGGTCTTCCTCGTCACCTGGATCGGCTTGAGCATCATCGGCATCCCGGGGGCTTTCATCCTGGGCATTCAGGCCGGCCTGCTCGCCTTCATCCCGACGGTCGGCGCGTTGATCGGCGGGCTGATCGTGGTGCTGGCCAGTCTGGCTTCGGGATGGATCGCGGCCTTGAGCGCCGCCATCCTCTTCCTCGGCGTGCACGCGATGGAGAGCTACGTGCTGACGCCGCTGATCCAGCGCCAGGCGCTCGACATCCCGCCGGCCACGCTGTTCGCGTTCCAGATCCTGCTCGGCGTGGTGTTCGGAATCTGGGGCTTGGCCTTGGCGCTACCGTTGATGGCCATCGCCAAGGTCATGATCAACTATTTCAAATCGGAGGAGTCCGCGGTCGAACCGGCCGTCTGAGCCCGGCCTCAACCCGCCGAGGTCAGCACCGTCTCGGTGTGCTCGACGTCGGGCGGCGCGGCGAAATACCCGCCCACCAGCCCGCGCCATTCCGTAAAATTCTCCGAGCCGCGGAAATCCACCGTATGGCTTTCCAGCGTTTCCCATTTGACCATCAAGCGATAGCGCTGCGGCTTCTCGATCGACTTGTGCAGCTCGAAACCGTGAAAGCCCTTGGAGCGGCCGAAGGCGGCGCGCGCCTTGGCAACGGCGGCCTCGAAATCCTTCTCCGTGCCGGGCTTGACGTCGATTTGCGCGATTTCGGTAATCATGGGCGCTGCACCTCCTCATTTTTGGGTGCGCGTATCTAGCGCAAGCGACCGAAAAGAAAAAGGGCGCCCTATCGGACGCCCTGCTCCGAGACGGCTAGGCCACCACCGGCCGCGACTTTGACGCCGCGAGGCCGGCCGTTCGGCGCCGCCAATTTTCCAGTGACAACGGCAGTTCTTCCGCCGTGTCCACCCGGTTGCGACCACTTCTCTTGGCCCGGTAAAGCGCGGTATCGGCCGCTGCCAGCAGCACTTCGAGCTCGGTCCCCGCCGGCCCGCCCGCGACACCGATGCTGACCGTGGTCTCGACCGGCCCGTCCTCCACGGTGATGCCAGCGCCCTCAAAGGCCTCGCGCACGCGTTCGGCCACGAGCACCGCCTCTTCGAGCGAACAGGGCAGCAGCGCGGCAAATTCTTCGCCGCCGATCCGGCCGGACAGATCGCTGATGCGCAGATTGCTGACCACGATCGCCGAGAACAGCTTGAGAATTTCGTCGCCGGCCGGATGACCGAAGCGATCGTTGATGCTCTTGAAATGATCGATGTCGAAAATCAGCGCGGTCACCGGCCGGCCTGCAACGGCTTCGCGCTCGATCACCCGCGCACAGGCCTCGGCAAAGCCGCGGCGGTTGAGCATGCCGGTCAAGGGATCCATGGAGGCTGCATGCTTGTGCGCCGTCACGGTGCGCTCCGAGACCAGCATGAAAATGACGAACGCCGTGCCGACCGCATAGAGCACGAGTTCGACCGAAAAGACGGTGACCCAGATGCTGGTGGAGAACTGCTCATCGGAGGGCCGCAGGACGTCGCCCAGCATGACGGGCAGCATCAGCACGAAGCCGTGGAGCACCGGCACGATCATGGCTGGCCATCGTCGCTGCAACGTCTTGCGCCGCTCCGACCACAATTCGGCTGCGGTGAGACCTGCATAGACTGCAACGATCACAGCGCCGATCGTGATCCGTAGCGCGGCCGCTGCCGGATTGAGGGCCAGCACGGTCGCGATCCACGCGATTGCCCCGAGCGCTAGCCCGGGCAGGTTCGGCTTACGGCCGTGGAACACGCGTGCCGCGTTCCACACCATACCGCAGGCGATGAAGCCGGCCGCATTGATGAGGAGCGAGAGCGTCTCGCCCAGGCTGTGGCTCGCGATCGTCCATAGCGCCACCGAAGCCGCGCCGATCAGATAGGCGGAGCCCCACCACTTCAGAGCGGGATTCGCCTCCTGCCTGCCGAGGAATAGCAGCATGGCCCCGAGCAGCGCGGCGACCATCGTCGCCACCAGGTAAAGCGTGATGCTGTCGAGCGACATCGCTCACTCCCAAATCTTGTGCAGCGTATCCGGTTGGCTCCGGAAAAACGTTGCTCACCTATTTGCGACTAGAGGTGATAGGAGCGGCGCGTTCCAATTCGGTTTGCGCTCGAGGCCAAGTTTTCGGGAAAAACCCCGACAAGTTCGGCTCAATAAAACAACAAAAAGGGCGCCACTGAGGGCGCCCTTTTCCGATCGTTTCGCCGCATTTGCGGCAAATGCGGGCGAAGCGATTAGCGCTTCGAGAACTGGAACGACTTGCGCGCTTTCGCCCGGCCGTACTTCTTGCGCTCGACCACGCGCGAGTCGCGGGTGAGAAAGCCGCCCTTCTTCAGCACGCTGCGCAGGTCGGGCTCGAAATTGGTGAGCGCCTTCGAGATGCCGTGGCGCACCGCGCCGGCCTGACCCGAAAGGCCGCCGCCGGCGACCGTGCAGATCACATCGTACTGGCCGTTGCGTGCGGCAGCGACCAGCGGCTGCTGAATCATCATGCGCAGCACCGGGCGGGCGAAATAGGATTCGACCTCGCGGGAGTTGACCATGATCTTGCCGGCGCCGGGCTTGATCCAGACGCGGGCAACCGCGTCCTTGCGCTTGCCGGTGGCGTAGGCGCGGCCGAGCTTGTCGACCTTCTTCTCGTATTTCGGCGCTTCCGGCGCGGCCGGCTTCAGCTGCGACAGCTGGTCCAGGGACTGAATGCTTTCGGCCATCTTATGCGGCCCTCATGTTCTTGCGGTTCATCTTGGCAACATCGATCTTTTCCGGCTGCTGCGCCTCGTGCGGATGCTCGGCGCCCGGATAGACGCGCAGATTCCCCATCTGCACGCGGCCGAGCGGCCCGCGCGGGATCATGCGCTCGATCGCCTTCTCCACCACGCGCTCGGGGAAACGACCCTCGAGGATCTGGCGGGCAGTGCGCTCCTTGATATGGCCGACATAGCCGGTGTGCTTGTAGTAGACCTTCTGCTCGCGCTTGCGGCCGGTCAGCACCGCATGCGCGGCGTTGATGATGATGACGTTATCGCCGCAGTCGACGTGAGGCGTGTAGGTCGGGAGATGCTTGCCGCGCAGCCGCATGGCGACCAGTGAAGCGAGCCGGCCGACCACGACGCCCTTGGCGTCGATCAGCACCCACTTTTTCGTCACCTCGGCAGGCTTTGCCGAATAGGTTTTCATCTGATGGGATCCGTGAAAGGGAAACGGCCGCACGAAGGCGCGGCCGAACTGCGCTGATTTCTAGAGATTCAACCCGCGCGCGTCAACGCTCTTTGTCAAAATTTATTCCAATAAAACCAATGACTTACAATTAAGGTGCTATAATACCCAAGAAATCTCTATTTATTTGGAATGGAATAGGTCGCCGTGACATGGGCGATCGGGTCGGGCACAGCGCCTGATGTCAGGCTGACCTCCCCGACCGCGAGCCGCTTGCCTAGCTTCAATAGCCGCGCCGCCGCCAGCACATCCTCACCTTGCGTCCCTTTGCGCAGGAAGTTGATGTTGAGGTTGGTCGTGACGGCGAGCCCGACGGGCCCGATCGCCGACAACAGCACCACGTATATCGCGCAGTCGGCGAGCGCCATCAAAGTAGGTCCCGAAATCGTGCCGCCCGGGCGTAGCATCTTCTCGCTGTAGCGCTGGCGCAGCCGGCAGGTCTCGCCGTCCGCGTGCTCGATAATGATGTCGCCGCCGGTGCGGAACGCCTGCGGAAATTCCTCGTGCAGGAATCTCTCCAGTTCCGGCACGCTCATTTTGCCGATTGCCATGCGTCGTCCTGCCCTCGATTTG
>JBLMWS010000180.1:0-9612 GCA_050257355.1 Gemmatimonas sp. | reverse complement strand
TCGACATAGCTCGCCGACGGAATGAAGCTCGCCATCTTGGCCATCATCGGCGCCGGCGCGTTCTTGTCCTTTGCACCGGACAACACCAGCGTCTGAACCCTGATATCCTTGAGTGCGTGGCGCAGGTCGAAGCCCAACAGCGCAAGCATGCAGGCCCGATAGCTCGCCTCCGGAACGTTCGCCATGCACTCCCGGGCGATCTGCAGCCCGGCAGGATCGGGATCATCGCCGACCAGTTCCGCAACCAATGTCGGCGCCAGCGAAGCCATCGTCTCGCCCCGGTCAAGCGGACCGAGGCGCGCCGCGATGAAGGATGTCTGCCAGTCGCCATCGGCTTTGCCAAAGGCCGGACTGGTCTGCGCCAGGACCACGGCGCTGGCGTGCGACGGATGGTTTGCGAGCCATTGCTGAACGATCATGCCACCGATCGAGTGGCCGACCAATACGGGGCGCTTTGCGCCGATCTGTTCCAGAAACGCCTGCAGCGCATCGGCAAGCGTTGCAATGCTGACGGTGGCGAGCGGCGCCGAGCCACCATAACCGGGCATGTCCCAGGCGAGCGCGCGATAGCGGTCGCCGAAGGCCTCGATCTGCCCTCGCCATGCCCGCGCCGCTCCCCCGATTCCGTGCAAGAACACCAGCGGCGGCAGGCCGGGATCGCCGGCTGCCTCGTAACTGAACCGGCCGTCGCTGGTGGTGACGGCTAAAGATGTTGGCACGCCAAGTCTCCGCAATTTGAACGCGACAATGCTAACAGGCCGGCTGAGGATGGGAAGCCGTAATTTTATATCTAAAGCATTTGGTGCGCTTGGTGCCGCGGCATCGCCCTTTCTTGCAAAAATTTGAAGTCTAAAATATACGCGAAAGGACCGAGCTCATACGGGGAGGCCTGCGCATGTCCGGACTGCCGCGTTCCCCGCACGCGCTGGTGACCGGCGGCGGCCGCGGCATCGGCCGCGAAATTGCAGCCGCCTTGCTTCGCGCGGGCGCGACGGTCACCGTGATGGGCCGCAGCCCGGCAAGCTTGGAACGGGCCGTCACCGACGGCGCTGCACATTTTGCCGACGTCGCCGACGTCGCCGATGAGCGCGCGGTTGCTGCTGCGATTGCCGCCGCCGCCAGGCGGCAACCGATCGACATCCTGATCGCCAATGCCGGCGCTGCCGAATCGGCGCCCTTCATGAAGTCGGACGCCGCGTTGTTCAAGCGCATGATGGATGTCAATTTCATGGGCGTCGTGCACGCCATCCGGGCAGTGCTGCCCGCGATGAAGGTGCGTCCTTACGGGCGAATCGTCGCCATCGCGTCAACCGCGGGACTCAAAGGTTATCCTTATGTGAGCGCATATAGCGCGGCCAAGCACGCCGTGATCGGCCTTGTGCGCTCGCTCGCGCTGGAGCTTGCGGCTACGTCGGTGACCGTCAATGCGGTGTGCCCGGGCTTCACGGATACCGATCTGGTCGCAAGCAGCATCGAGAACATCATGAACAAGACCGGTCGCAGCCGCGAGCAGGCTATGGCCGAACTTTCCCGCCATAACCCGCAGGGGCGCCTTGTCACGCCGGCGGAGGTCGCGGACACCGTGCTTTGGCTCTGCGGCGAAGGAGCCGGTGCGATCACCGGGCAGGCTATCGCGGTCGCCGGCGGAGAAGTCTAGGAACGCGCCGAAAGTCGTCAACCGCTAGCAACAGGGATATTCCATGAGCCGGCCAGCCAATCCCGTCAGCATTCCCGTGGCGGATTATTCGCCGCAGCACTTCCTGCTCGCTATCGCCGACGGCGTCGCAACAGTGACGCTGAACCGCCCCGAGCGGAAGAACCCGCTGACCTTCGAGAGCTATCGCGAACTGACCGATTTCTTTCGGGCCTGCGCCTTCGACGATGCGGTCAAGGCCGTGGTGGTGACCGGTGCCGGCGGAAACTTCTCGTCCGGCGGCGACGTGTTCGAGATCATCGGTCCGCTGGTCAAGATGGATACCAAGGGGCTGACTGCCTTCACCCGCATGACCGGCGATCTCGTCAAAGCCATGCGGGCATGTCCGCAGCCGATCGTCGCCGCGGTCGAAGGCATTTGCGCCGGCGCCGGCGCCATCGTCGCGATGGCGTCCGACATGCGGCTCGCCGCCGGCGGCGCCCGGGTCGCCTTCCTGTTCAACAAAGTGGGCCTTGCCGGCTGCGACATGGGCGCCTGCGCGATCCTGCCGCGCATCATCGGCCAGTCGCGCGCGTCGGAGCTGCTCTATACCGGCCGTTTCATGACGGCGGAGGAGGGCGAGCGCTGGGGGTTTTTCAGCCGTATCGTTGCCGCGAGTCAGGTCCTGTCGGACGCTCAATCGCTGGCACGCGAGATCGCGCAAGGACCAGGTTTTGCCAACACCATGACCAAGCGAATGCTCGCCATGGAATGGGCAATGTCAGTCGAGGAGGCGATCGAGGCGGAGGCGGTGGCGCAGGCGCTCTGCATGACGACCGCCGATTTCGCCCGCGCCTTCGAAGCCTTTGCGAACAAGAGCAAACCGGTATTTCAGGGCAACTGATCCCGGCAAACGCCAAAATGGAAGGCGGGATCTTGCGTAAAATTATTTTAGGTTTAAAATAATTTCCAGATGCGATAGCCGGAGGCTCCCATGAAGGTCGCGATCATCGGTGGCGGACCAGCCGGTCTCTACGCCGCGATCCTCTTGCAGAAGCAGCGCCCCGAGGCGGAGATCACCGTGTACGAGCGCAACCGCGCCGACGACACGTTCGGCTTCGGTGTGGTCTTCTCCGATGCGACACTGGACAATTTCGAACAATACGACCTGCCGAGTTATCGACGCATCACCCAGGAATTTGCCTATTGGGACGATATTGCGGTCCATTTTCGCGGCACAGTGCACCGGGTCGGCGGCAACGGGTTCTGCGGCTGCTCGCGACGCAAGCTGCTCCTGATCCTGCAGGAGCGGGCGCGCGAACTCGGCGTCAGCTTGCGGTTCGAAACCGACATCGACGACGAGGCGCGGCTCGCCGATGCCGATCTCGTCGTCCTCGCCGACGGCATCAACAGCCGGTTTCGCGAAAAATATGCCGATCATTTCCGTCCCGAGGTCGACGTCCGGGCCAATATGTTTGCCTGGATGGGGTCGACCCGCCCGTTGGATGCGTTCACTTTCATCTTTCAGGAGACCGAATGGGGCCCCTTCATCGCCCATGCCTATCAATACGAGGCGGGGCGCTCGACCTGGATTTTCGAGACGGATCCGCAGACATTCGCGCGCGCCGGACTTGCGGGGCTCGGTGAGAGAGAGTCGGCCGATCGAATGGCTGAGATCTTCGGCTGGTTTCTCAGTGGTCATCCGATTCTGACCAACCGCTCGATGTGGCGGAATTTTCCGATGATCCGCAGCCAGCGCTGGGTCAAGGACAACATGGTGCTGCTCGGCGATGCCAAGGCCAGCGCGCATTTCTCGATCGGTTCGGGAACCAAGCTTGCCATGGAAGACGCGATCGCGCTGGCCGATGCGCTGCGGGATGCGCCGACAGTGGCCGCTGCACTGGAGACGTACGAACACGGTCGTCGCGAGGAGGTCGAGAAAACCCAGCACGCCGCCGACGTGTCCTTGGTCTGGTTCGAGCATGTCGACCGCTTCTGGGAATTCGATCCCGTGCAGTTCGCGTTTGGTGTGATGACGCGCTCGAAGGCAATCACCTACGACAATCTGAACTTGCGCGCCCCGGATTTCATGGCCGAAGTGGACAGGTCGTTTGCCAGGCAGGTGCGCGCCAAGGGCGTTGACGTCGACGTGGAAAAGCCGGTCGCGCCGATGTTCCAGCCGTTTCGCCTGCGCGACATGGTGCTCGCCAATCGCGCGGTGGTGTCGCCGATGTGCATGTATTCGGCCAAGGAAGGCGTGCCGGTCGATTTCCATCTGGTGCACTACGGTTCGCGTGCGCTCGGCGGCGCCGGCTTGATCTTCACCGAAATGACCTGCATCAGTCGCGATGCCCGGATCACGCCTGGCTGCGCCGGCCTGTGGAACGACGAACAGGAAACCGCCTGGCGTCGCATTGTCGATTTTGTGCACGCCAATTCGGCCGCCAAATTCGCCCTGCAGCTTGGGCACGCCGGCCGCAAGGGCGCGACCAAGCTGATGTGGGAAGGCATGGATCGGCCGCTGGACGAGGG
This sequence comes from Gemmatimonas sp., assembly GCA_050257355.1. GTDB lineage: Bacteria > Pseudomonadota > Alphaproteobacteria > Rhizobiales > Xanthobacteraceae > Bradyrhizobium. The sequence continues at coordinate 5,447 of JBLMWS010000180.1, read as the reverse complement.
CGGCTGGGATGTCGTGTCCGCTTCGTCCATTCCTTATTTTCCCGACAGCCGCGTGCCGCGCGAGCTGGATCGCGCCGCCAGGGACAAGATCAAGGCGGACTTTGTCGCTGCCGCCGAGCGCGGCGAACGCTGCGGCTTCGATATGCTGGAACTGCACTGCGCCCACGGCTACCTGCTGGCGAGTTTCATTTCGCCGCTCACCAACAAGCGCACGGATGCGTATGGCGGGGCGCTGGAAAATCGCCTGCGCTTCCCGCTCGAAGTGTTCGAGGCCTTGCGCGCCGTGTGGCCAAAGCACAAGCCGATGTCGGTGCGCATTTCCGCGACCGACTGGGCCGAGGGCGGCATTACCGGCGATGACGCGGTGCAGATTGCGCGCGCCTTTGCGGAGGCGGGCGTCGATCTTGTAGATGTCTCGACGGGACAGACCGTGCGCGATGCCCAGCCGGTCTTTGGCCGCATGTTCCAGACGCCGTTCTCCGATCAGGTACGCAACGAAGCCAGGGTCGCCACGATGTGTGTCGGCAACATCACATCGGCCGATCAGGTCAACACCATCCTGGCGGCGGGGCGCGCCGATCTGGTCGCGCTCGGCCGTCCGCACCTGGTCGATCCCAGCTTCACCCTCAAGGCCGCGGCCTGGTACGGCGCCGACGGCGTGAGCTGTCCGCCGCAATATCTGCCGGGCAAGGAGCAGGTTTTCCGCAACAGCGTCCGGGACAGGCAGGATTTCGAGGAACTGAAAATAAAGGCCAAGCCGAAGACGCGGGCGGAGCTGAAAGCGGAGGCGACAAAGCCGCTTGCCGCGGAGTGACCTGCCGTGCGAGCCTGTCAGCGATCCAGCTCGTCCCCACACGCATGGAGTGGCAGCGATGAAGGCGATTATCGTCGGCGGCGGTATTGGCGGCTTGACCACCGCATTGATGTTGCGGGCCCGCGGCCTCGACTGCGAGGTGTTCGAGCAGGCTGACACGATCCGTGAGCTCGGCGTCGGTATCAACACGCTGCCGCATGCGATCCGCGAGCTGGCGGCAATAGGCCTGTTGGATCGTCTGGACGATGTCGCGATCCGCACCGCCGAGTTGTTCTATCTCACCCGTCACGGTCAGCAGGTCTGGCACGAGAAGCGCGGGCTCGATGCCGGACACGATGTGCCGCAATATTCGATCCATCGCGGCCGTCTGCAGGGCGTGATTCATCAGGCAGTCATCGAGCGGCTCGGCGCCGATGCGGTACGGACCGGTTGCCGGCTCGGTTCATTCACGCAGGACGAAGGTGGCGTGACCGCCTATTTCTTCGACCGTACCGGCGCGCATGTGCACACCGCGCGCGGCGACATTCTGATCGGTGCCGACGGTATCCATTCCAAGGTCCGGCAAACGCTGTTTCCCGAGGAAGGGCCGCCGTGCTGGAACGGCCTGATGCTCTGGCGCGGCGCAATCGACTGGCCGCTGTTCTTGACCGGACGATCGATGATCATTGCCGGCGGATTGAATGCCAAGGCCGTGATCTATCCGATCGCAGAAGGCTCGAGCCCGGCAAGCCGGCTGACCAACTGGGCGGTCTTGGTGCGGATCGGCGATGGCACGGCGCCCCCGCCGCGCAAGGAGGATTGGTCACGGCTCGGCAAGCCCGAGGAGCTGATGCCCCATGTTGCCGGGTTCTCGATCCCGCAGGTCGATTTCGCTGCGCTGGTGCGCGCGACGCCGGAGTTTTGGGAGTATCCCTGCTGCGATCGCGATCCATTGCCCTACTGGTCGGGTGGACGGGTGACACTGCTCGGCGATGCCGCGCATCCGATGTATCCCGTCGGCTCGAACGGCGCGTCGCAGGCCATTCTCGACGCGCGGTGCCTGGCGGATGCCTTGGCGCGCGCGGAGCATCCGCGCCAAGCGCTGCTCGCCTATGAGCGGCAGCGTCTGCCGATGACGGCGGAGATCGTGGCGTCGAATCGCCGGGGCGGCCCCGAAGGCGTGATCGATGCGGTGGAGCAACTCGCCCCGCAAGGTTTCACCGACGTGGACAGCGTGCTGGCTTACGAGGCGCGGGAAGCCATCGTGCGCGGCTATGCCGCAAGAGCGGGATTTGCCGCGCGAGTCGTCTCCCGCCAGGAAGATCGCCAGGCGAGTTAAGCCGGCGGCGGCAGGAAGTGGATGTTGTGCTCGGCAGCGAGCTTGACGACGTCCTCAGGATTTTGCTGCTTCATGTTGTGAATGGCCCAGAACAGGTCGTAGAGCCTGCGGGTCGGCGACACCCAGAACAGCGTCTTTGCCGGCTGTTGTGACTTGTTGAAGATGCCGTGCGGCTTGCCCATGGGCAGGCGAACGGTATCTCCCGGTGTTGCGAATTCGTCGGCTCCGTCCAGCATGAAATCGAGCCGGCCCTCCAGGATGTAGAGATACTCGTCCTGGTCCGGATGAATGTGTGGCGGGACGAATGTGCCGGGCGGGAAGGTTGCGTGCCACGAAAAGCACTGGTCGGTGCGGTTCTTCGGCACATAGGTTTGGCCAAGGATGTTCCAGCTGATGCCCTGAATGCCTTCATTGGCCCGCGTGATGCCGGCGACCTCGGTTCTCATTCGCTGGTCCTCCCTTTCTCAACGACCTGTTTTCAACGACTTGTTCTCAGCGACTTGGCGCGCATTCGAGCTTATGCCGAGGGCGGCGCGCGCTGCAAGCAGGCTTCACAAGGCGGGTTCACTCTTCGCCGCGAGCGGGATGCAAGCCGCGCGCCATTTTATTTGAAGCCTAAACAAATTGCCGGGTGGATACGGATGGCTCAATTTTGACTTGTGGCGGGCTGCGAAATATTTGAAGGTCAAAACGATTGGTCGAGCACCGATTTCGGGATTCGCGGCGCGCCCGCGGCCATCTGGCAGGTTGATGTCGTCATGATGCTTGATTCAGAGACCAAGGCCGTTGAACTGCCGGAAGATCACGGCACCGAACTGCGTTTGTGGCTGCGACTTTTGACCTGTACGACTCTGATCGAGGGCGAGGTGCGGAGCCGGCTGCGCGAGCGCTTTGACGTCACGCTGCCGCGGTTCGATTTGATGGCCCAGCTCGACAAAGTTCCCGAAGGCATGACGTTGTCGGATGTCTCCAAACGCATGATGGTCTCGAACGGCAACGTGACCGGACTGGTCGAACGTCTGGTGGAATCCGGTCATCTCGACCGTCGCACGTCGGAAAGCGATCGCCGCGTTCAGGTCATTCGCTTGACAAAAGCCGGACGTGCGGAATTTCGCAGGATGGCCGCTGAGCACGAGGGCTGGATCGCCGACATATTTTCCGATCTGACGCCGAAGGACGTGCGCGAGCTGATGCGGCTTTTGGCCAAGACAAAGGCCTCGGCACAGAAGGCCGCGAACCGGCGGGCGCCGTGAGCCAGATGGCAGAGATGGACTACGAGGCCGAATACAACAACCGGGCGCGGGTTCCGGAACATCCCGCCCTGATGCAAGGGTGGACGCGAGACGCGGCAGCGTATCGCCAACAGCACCCCGGACAGGCCATCGCCTACGGCTCCGGCCCCCGCAACAGGATCGATGTCTTTCCCGGCGATCAGGACGGGCCGACCGTCGTGTTCATCCATGGCGGTTACTGGCAGGCCCTGGACGGCTCTTCCTTCAGTCACTGTGCGCGCGGACTGAACGGCCATGGGATCAGCGTCGCCATTCCGAGCTACGATCTCTGTCCGGACGTGACGGTGGATGGCATCATCCAGCAGATGCGCGCGGCAACGTGCGAACTGGCCCGGCTTGGCCGCCCGCTCGTGATCAGCGGGCATTCCGCCGGCGGGCATCTCGCGGCCTGCATGCTGGCGACCGATTGGCCGGCCATCGATGCCCGGCTGCCGAAGGATCTCGTGGTTGGCGCCTACGCCATTTCCGGATTGTTCGATCTCACTCCGCTCATCGGAACGTCAATCAACAACGCGCTGCGCCTCGACGAGACGTCCGCGCGAGCTGCAAGCCCGTTGTTTTGGTCTCCACCGAAGGGGGCGAGCCTCGACGCCGTGGTCGGCGAAAGGGAAAGCGCGGAATATTTGCGCCAGAGCCGAACGATTGTCACGCAATGGGGCAAAGCAGGTGTGACAACCCGGTTCGACACCATCGCCGATGCCAACCATTTCACCGCGATCGCGCCCCTTGCCGATCCGAACTCTGCGATGGTGATGCGGTTGAAGCAGTTGGCGAGGCGCTGAGCCGCGCCAATATTACGCGCCAATGTCAAAAGCGTCGAACGCCTCATTTTGCGCTATTGCGTCAAATTATTTTAAGTATAAAATGTTTTCAGGATGTAGCGCTGCCGGGCGTCCTGGATCTTGGTCCCGAACAAGAGGGGCGATGGAAATGTCTGGTCGAATTCCGAGCCTTGGCCCGTCGGGCCATGTCGATGATTTCTCGCGGCGCAACCTGCCGCCGTTGCAGCAATGGCCAGATCTGCTGCTTGAACGGTCGGAGTTTCAATATCCCGACTATCTCAATGCAGCGGTCGAACTGACCGACCGCATCGTCGAGCAGGGCATGGGCGACCGCATTGCGCTGATCGGCAATGGCCGCCAACGCACCTACAAGGAGCTCGCCGACTGGTCGAACCGTCTTGCGCACGCGCTGGTCGAGAATTACGGGGTCAAACCCGGCAATCGCGTCCTGATCCGCTCCGGCAACAATCCCGCCTTGGTCGCCGCATGGCTCGCGGCCACCAAGGCCGGCGCCGTCGTCGTCAACACCCTGCCGATGCTGCGTGCCGGCGAGTTGAGCAAGATCGTCGACAAGGCCGAGATCGCGCTGGCGCTGACCGATAGCCGCATCGCCGATGAACTGGTCGCCTGCGCGAAGACCAGCCGCTTCCTGAAGCAGGTCGTGAGTTTCGACGGGACATCGAACCACGATGCCGAACTCGACCGCGTCGCCCTGAACAAGCCGGTGCGCTTCGAGGCGGTCAAGACCGGCCGGGACGACGTTGCGCTCCTAGGATTTACCTCGGGCACCACGGGCGAGCCGAAGGCGACGATGCACTTCCATCGCGATCTCCTGATCATCGCGGATGGTTATGCCAAGGAAGTCCTCAAGGTGACGCCGGATGACGTCTTCGTCGGCTCGCCGCCGCTCGCCTTCACATTCGGTCTGGGCGGCCTCGCCATTTTTCCGTTGCGCTTCGGCGCAACCGCGACCTTGTTGGAAAATGCCTCGCCGCCGGAGATGGTCAAGATCATCGAAACCTATAAGGCCACGATCTGCTTCACCTCGCCTACGGCCTATCGGGTGATGATGGGCGCGATGGACAAGGGAGCCGATCTGTCGTCGCTGCGCCTGGCGGTCTCCGCCGGCGAGACCTTGCCGGCGCCGGTTTTCGAAAGCTGGACCGCCAAGACCGGCAAGCCGATCCTGGACGGGATCGGCAGCACCGAAATGTTGCACATCTTCATCACCAACCGCGTCA
>JBLMWS010000179.1:0-2674 GCA_050257355.1 Gemmatimonas sp. | reverse complement strand
GCGCGGATGACGGTGGCAATCAAGCTGGTTCACCGAGGAGAGCCCGTATAAGCCGTAAAACCACTCGCGCAGGGAAGGCCGGTGTGATCACCGCCTGTGCCTGTGGTCAACGCGCTCGCGCAATTTCTTTTTGCGCGGGGGCCCCGGGTGCAGCGGCCACCCGGCCTTTCCTGCGCCCTCTGCATTTTGATGGAGGGTAATGGCGATGCAGAACTCGGGCGAATGCCGTCGCGAGAATGCGAACGCGCACCCTCTCCGGTCGTCATGCCCGCGCATGCGGGCATCCAGTAATCCGCGCCGTCGGTTGTGTAGGCATGACACGCGACATGGGTTACTGGATCGACCGGTCGAGCCGGACGATGACAACCGAGTGGTTGGCCATTTGACAATTGAATCGGAAAGCAAGGCGCATCGCCCGCTGGCGCGGACGTCGAGCCGGCTAGGTATTCAGCTTGGAGCCCGCGGTCAGAATGTCGCTGGCGATCTGGGCGGAGCGGTTGGCGAATTCGTCGCGCAGGCGCACCGCGGCGGCGGGATCGCTCTCCAGCACCCGCTGGAACAGGCTGCGCGAGATGCGGACCACGCTGGAATGCTCGAGCGCGGTGGCGGTCGAGGGCCGGCGCATCGCCACGACGAGGGCCAGTTCGCCGATCAGGGTGCCCGGGCTCGCGGTGATTTCGGCGCCGCTGTCGTCGTGGATCCGCAACGCCCCGCGCTGCACGACGAACCCGCAATCGGCCTCGTCGCCCTGCTTGAACAAGGTGTCGCCAGCCGCCACGATGCGCTGCTCGGACCCGATCGCCAGCATGCGCAACGACGCCTCGCCCAGAAGGCGCAGCGTCGGCACCCGCTCCAGCAGGGCCACATCATCTTCGATCGACATTCAGGACCGGTGACCGGGACACGTTCTCTTGGCGAATCGTTGCCCCGAATCGTATCACGGCACCAGCTTGTAGCCACCGGCCTCCGTTACCAGGATCTCCGGATTGGCGGCGTCTTTCTCGATCTTCTGGCGCAGCCGGTAAATGTGGGTCTCCAGCGTGTGGGTGGTGACGCCGGAATTGTAGCCCCACACCTCCTGCAGCAGCGTCTCGCGCGAGACCGGCAGCTGGCCGGCGCGATAGAGGAAGCGCAGAATCGCGGTTTCCTTCTCCGTCAGCCGCACCTTTCGCGCGTTCGGCGCGGTGAGCATCTTCGAGCCCGGCCGGAAGCTATAGGGGCCAACCGAAAACACCGCGTCCTCGCTGGCCTCGTGTTGACGCAGCTGGGCCCGGATCCGGGCCAGCAAGACGGCGAAACGAAACGGCTTGGCGACGTAGTCGTTCGCGCCCGATTCCAGCCCCAGAATAGTGTCCGAATCGGTATCATGGCCGGTGAGCATGATGATGGGAGCCTTGAAGCCACCCTTGCGCAAGCTGCGCACCACTTCGCGGCCATCCGTATCCGGCAGGCCGACGTCCATCAGCACGAGATCAGGAGAATTGGCCTTGGCGGCGCTGGCGCCCTTGGCGCCGGTGTCAACCGCGGAGGCCTCGAATTCGTCGTGCAGCGACAATTGCTCCACCAGCGTATCACGCAGATCGGTATCGTCATCCACGATTAGGATCTTGCGGGCATTGGCCATGGGTACATCCTCTATGGGCTGCGGCGGGAGCAAACAGCTAGCGACCGGCCCGGTTACGATGGGCCTCCACCTCCAGTGGATACGTGTTGAAGTAGGCGGCCGTTATCGATTCACAAGTCGACGCGCAGTCTACTCCAGAAAACGGCGTCGTTCAGATGAATGTCCTGTAATGGAGCGTGAGGCGCGCTGCGACCCATCCAACAGCGAGCTTCCATGAAAAAAGTGGCGATTTCAATTACTTATGATAAAGTCCGGGCAGCCCGGCCGCTCGCTTCTGTGACAATTCGCGCGCGCGCCGGCAATCCCCGCCGTGGCTGGCTGATCGCGGGCGGCCTTGCCATTCCCGTTGCGCTCGGTCGCGGCGGCATCCTCGCCAATAAGCGCGAGGGCGACGGCGGCACGCCCAGAGGCACGTTTCGGCCGCTGCGAGTCTGGTGGCGCGCCGACCGCAACGTGCGGCCACGGACTTTTCTGCCGCTCCGGCGAATCGGAGCCGAGGACGCCTGGTGCGAGGATCCGGCCGACCGCCGCTACAATCGGCCGCTGCACCTGCACGCCCGCCAGCGCGGCGACCGCCTCCGGCGGGAGGATCACCTCTACGATTTCATCATCGAACTCGACCACAACAGCCGGCCGCGCATCGCCGGCCGGGGCAGCGCCGTGTTTCTGCATCTGGCGCGGGAGAATTTCGGCGCCACTGCCGGCTGCGTGTCGATGACCAAAGCCGCTATGCTGCAATTGTTGCGGCGCCTTTCGCCACAGACCAAAATCATCATCGGATAGGACACGGCCAGGAACATGCTGGACCAAGACCAGATCGCAGCCGCTTCGCGCATCCTGCACGATCACTGGCGTGCCGGCACCAAGCTCGCCGCGCTCGACCAAACGATGCGCCCGCGCAGCCGCACCGAGGCCTATGCGGTGCAGGCTGCGCTTGCGAACTTCTCCGCAGCGAAATTGTTCGGCTGGAAGATCGCCGCGACCAGCGAGGCCGGGCAGCGACACATCAATGTCGCGGGCCCCATGGCCGGCCGCATTCTGCAGGAGACG
>JBLMWS010000178.1:0-3236 GCA_050257355.1 Gemmatimonas sp. | reverse complement strand
CCTATCTCGACCAGCTCGACTGCGATGTACTCACGGTCGAAGGCGCATTCAACCGCGGCATGGACCTCGAACACTTCGGCACCATGATCTCCAATAACAAGAAGATCGCGCTCGGCGTCATTAGCCACCGTACACTGCAGATCGAGCGGCCGGAGGAGATCGCCGATCTAATCCGCAAGGCGCTCAAATACATAGAGCCGGAGCGGCTGATCCTGACCAGCGATTGTGGATTCGGACGGCAGTCGATGAGCCGCATGCACGCGTTCTACAAGATGGTGGCGCTCACGCGCGGCACCAACATTGTGCGAAAGGAGCTGGGCCTGCCGGAGGCCTATATTCCGGCCACTGATCCGAAGCTGTCGATGGTGCCGCTTCCAGCATGATCCCGAAAAGCGGGAGCATGGTTCCGGCAAGATCATGCGCGTGGAAAAAAAGCTAATGGCCGAAAAGATCATGAACCTGCGCGGCCTGAAATGCCCGTTGCCAGCTCTGCGGGTGCGTAAAATGCTGTCCGGTTTGAGCACGGGCGACCTAGTCGTGGCGGAGTGCACCGATCCGCTGGCGGCGATCGACATTCCCAACCTGCTGCGCGAGACCGGCGACATCTTGGAGGGCAACGCGAACGCCGACGGCGTTCTTACGTTCCGCATCCGCAAGAAATGAGCCGGACGCTCATGTCGGCCGCAGCAGCTCCGGCAAATTCCATTTCACCGTCCGCCTGCCGTTCTTGAATACCGCCACCGGCTGTGCGATTTCGGCCACCGCCTGTTCAGGCGTCTGCGCATCGAAGACCACCACATCGGCAGGATTGCCGACCGAAAACCCGTAGTCCCTGAGATTGAGCAGACGCGCCGAGGAATGCGTCAGCATGTCAAAGCACTCGCATAACTGCGCCGGGCGATCGACTTGCAGCACATTGGCGTAGAGATTGGCGATGCGGATTAGCGAGCAGTCGCCATAGGGTGTCGCCGGATTGAGTACGTTGTTGGTGGACAGCGAACAGGTCACGCCGTGTGCGGTGAGAAAATTCGCATCGGCGACACCGCGGCGGACATTATGGTCCTGGTCGCGCCCCATCAGAAACAGATCGGTCGCCGGCAACACCGTTACCGCGATGCCACTGTCGGCAAGGCTCTTCGCCAGCACCGCCAATCGATCCGGCGGCAGCAGCGACAGCTTGGCCATATGGCCGACCACGACGCGCCCGCCGCGCTTATATCGGTCGGTCAATTCGCGCACCAAGTGGATGTCCATGCTCTCGGCGGTATTGCCGACGTCGAGGTGCATATCGATGTCGACGTCAAACTCGCGCGCCAGTTCGAAAATGCGCCTGATTTGACCAGCGCCGTCTTTGTCGTAACGCGGCGCCCCGCCGATCAGCTTGGCACCGCGCCTCAGCCCCTCGACCAGCAGTTCATCGGTGCCGGGATAGCTGATCAATCCTTCCTGCGGGAACACGCAAATTTCGATGTCGATTGCCCATTTGTATTCATCGATCAGCGCCTTCACCCCGTCGAAGCCGCGCATGCCGATGCCGGGGTCTACTTCCACCTGCGTTCGCATGCGGGTAGCTCCGTGCATGATACATCGTTCGAGCGTCCGCGCGGCGCGCGCGTGCACGTCCTCGACCGACATGTCTTTTTTCAGGGGCGTGACGCCGAACACCGGACTGAGCGTAGCGCGCTCCTGCGGCGCGCAGCGGTCGATGATGCGCGACTTGTCGAGATGAATATGAGTCTCGATCAGGCCGGGGCAGGCCAGCCGACCCTTGGCGTCGTAGCTTTCGGCATCGACCCGCAGCGCCCGCTCGATCCCGACGATGCGGCCATTCTCGATGCCGATGTCGAGCAGGCCATCGGCGATGCGGCCGGAAAGGCGCGCGTTGCGGACGATGAGGTCCATTGGATCGGTCCGGCCGTGGCGGCGCCTATCGGCCCATCACTCCGCCGCCACCGCGCTCGCGCCACGCCGCTGCGCCTCGCCGGATGACGCAAAACCGCCGGCGAAGCCCTCGATATCGGCGACGGTGACGCCGCTGACGGCATTGCCCTGGCGGCGATTGTATTCGACGCTTTCGAGCTCGGTCCAGAACGTGTCGTTCAGCCGGTTGATCATATTGAACATCGCCGACGCCAGCGTGATCTCGACGATCTCGGCATCGCTGAACAGGCGCTTCATAGTGTCCCACAATGTCTTGTCGCTTTTGGCGGTGTTGCGCGTCACCGCTTCGGCCCAGGCGATGGCTGCCTTTTCGCGCTCGCTGAATAGCGGGCTGTCGCGCCAGGCCTCGCCCTTCATCGCTTCGAGCTGCGCCTCACTGACGCCGAGCGCCTGCCCGTAGATCGAGGTGTGGGTCGCGCAGTAATTGCACGCGTTCGTCATCGAGGTCTTAATGGTGGCGAGGTTGCGCAGGCGCACTTCCGACACCGCACCGACATTGGGCTGACGCACGGCGGCGACAAAGCCGATGAACCAGCGCGCCAGATAAGGCGTGTGCGCCGACAGGATGCGCAGCAGATTGGACGAGCGGCCGAGCAGTCTGGTCGAGCCCGCGAGCGTATGCTTGGCGACGCCAGAGGCCTCGGCATCGGAAATTCCCGGCAAGCGTTGCGTCATAGTCGCTTTTCTCCCGTGACCTTATAGTGCGGGATCGTATTCGCTTTTGCGGCTGGCCGGAAGCACGGCTTGCGCTCAGGCAACACGCAAGGCCGCCCGCCCGGTGACCTGTCCCCGCTCGACCATGTCGTGCACCGCCTCGGCCTCCTGCAGCGGCCGGACGACCGTCACCAGCGGCCACACCTCGCCACGCGCTACCAGATCGCAGGTCTCCAAAACTTCGACGCGCGTGACATAGCGGCTGCCGAGAATTGCCTGCTCATTCTGGAGCATCGCGTGCGCCGGCGCCTGGAACGGCTGCGACGCGCCGCTCAGAATGACCAGCCGGCCGCGCCGGCCCAGCGCCTTGACGCCAGCCTCCAGCATCGCCGTGGCACCGACATAGTCGATGACCACGTCGACGCCGGCACCATGCGTGAGTTCGCGCAGCGCCTCGACCACGTCGCCATCGCGCGGATTAACGACTTCGTCGGCGCCCGCCTTGCGGCAGGCATCAAATTTGTCAGTGGCAACATCGATAGCGATCACCCGCGCCTTCGCCCACTTCGCCATCATTACCTGATGGATGCCGAGACCGCCGCCGGCGCCGATCACCGCCACCGTCTCGCCCGCCTGCACCG
>JBLMWS010000177.1:0-2663 GCA_050257355.1 Gemmatimonas sp. | reverse complement strand
GCGAAAGCGGCGAAGAACGTACGCATGTTACCTCTGGCCTCCTGGCCTCATTCCAAAGCGCCGTGGTTCTCCGTCCCCGGCATCCAATATGCCCGGAATCCCCGGTTTGTTCCAGCGGGGCTGTACCTGCATCGTTAATGGGGCGTGCCGCTTTGGCAATGTGATAGCGCAAACTCCCGCGCTGACATTTTCGCGAGTGGGCAGGCGGGTGCGATCTCCAATTCGTCACAGAGCCGCAACCATTTGGCCGCATCGGCGTTTAACACTTCCCGCCTAGCGGCGTGATTTGCCGTCTTATTTCGCCGTTTTTCAAGGAAAAGAGATGCAAAACAGCAAGGTTGAGAGCGCAAGCCGGGCTGGCTTGCGGCTGTCGTTCACGGTCGTGAGCGCCGCGCTCGCGCTGGCGCTACTGTCCGCTCCCGATGCCGGCCGGGCGCAGGGTCTCGTTCGCGGCGCGCAGCAGGGGGCTTCCGAGGGCAATCGGATTGCCGGTCCTGTCGGCGGGGTGGTCGGAGGTGCGGTGGGGGCCGGCGTCGGCGGTGCCGTCGGCGCGGTCGAGGGTGTGTTCGGCGTTCCGCACTATCACCATTGGCACCACCACTGCCGCGGCTTCTACGACCATCGCGGCTATTATCACTGCTACCGCTGATTTTCCTTTTGCCTTCCTCGGTCATTCCGGGGCGTGCGAAGCACGAACCCGGAATCTCGCGCCGCAACTTCCAGATTCCGGGTTCGCTCGCTTAAGCGAGCGCCCCGGAATGAGGCAGGCGCGCGCGCCCGAATGACGGTCCGGGTCAATTCCTCAGGCGATAGCCGGTCTTGAAGATCCACCATACCAGAATCATGCAGATCACCAGGAAGCCGAACGTCACGCTGACGCTGACGGCGACATTGACGTCGGCGATCTCGTAGAAGCTCCAGCGGAAGCCCGAGATCAGATAGACGACCGGGTTGAGCAGCGCGATCGAGCGCCAGGTGGGCGGCAGCATGTTCACCGAATAGAAGCTGCCGCCGAGGAAGGTCAGCGGTGTCACCACCAGCATCGGGATCATCTGCAGCTTTTCGAAGCCGTCGGCCCAGATGCCGATGATGAAGCCGAACAGGCTGAAGGTCACTGCGGTCAGCACCAGAAACGCCAGCATCCAGACCGGGTGATGAATATGCAGCGGCACGAACAGCCCGGCGGTGGCGAGGATGATCAAGCCCAGGATGATGGATTTTGTCGCGGCGGCCCCGACATAGCCCAGCACGATCTCGAAATAGGAGATCGGCGCCGAGAGAATCTCGTAGATGGTGCCGACGAATTTCGGGAAATAGATGCCGAACGACGCATTGGCGATGCTCTGCGTCAGGACGGACAGCATCACCAGGCCCGGCACGATGAAGGTGCCGTAGCTGACGCCCTCGACATGGCTGATGCGCGAGCCGATCGCCGCGCCGAACACCACGAAATAGAGCGAGGTGGAAACGACCGGCGAGACGATGCTCTGCAGCAGCGTGCGCCAGGTGCGCGCCATTTCGAACAGATAGATCGCGCGAATGGCCTGATGATTCATGACGTGTGCACCAAACTGACGAAAATGTCTTCCAGCGAAGACTGCGTGGTATCGAGGTCGAAGAAGCGGATGCCGGCGTCGCGCAAATCGCTGAGCAGGCTCGTGATGCCGGTGCGCTCGCTTTTGGTGTCGTAGTCGTAGACCAGCGCGCGCCCGTCCTCGCAGATCTCGAGACGATAGGATTTGAGCGCCTCCGGGATCGTCTCGATGCGGTTCGGCAGATGCAGCGTCAGGCGCTTCTTGCCGAGCTTCTGCATCAAGGTCGCCTTGTCCTCGACCAGGACGATCTCGCCTTTGTTGATGACGCCGACGCGGTCGGCCATCTCCTCGGCTTCCTCGATATAATGGGTGGTCAGGATGATGGTGACGCCCGCGGCACGCAGCTCGCGTACCACCTCCCACATGCCCTTGCGCAGTTCGACGTCGACGCCCGCGGTCGGCTCATCCAGGAACAGCACCTGGGGTTCGTGCGCCAGCGCTTTCGCAATCATCACGCGGCGCTTCATGCCGCCCGACAGCGTGCGGATCTGCGAATCCTTCTTGTCCCAGAGCGACAGGCTTTTCAGAATCCGTTCGATCAGCGCCGGGTCCTTCGGTTTGCCGAACAGGCCGCGGGAGAAGCTCGTGGTCGCCCACACCGTTTCGAAAGCGTCGGTATGCAATTCCTGCGGCACCAGCCCGATCAGGGCGCGCGCAGCGCGGTAGTTGGCGTTGATGTCGCGGCCGCCGACGCTCACGCGCCCATCCGAGAGATTGGTGATGCCGCAGATGATGCTGATCAGCGTGGTCTTGCCGGCGCCGTTCGGTCCGAGCAGGGCAAAGATCTCGCCACGCCGAATATCGAGGTTGATGTTCTTCAGCGCCTTGAAGCCGGACGCGTAGGTCTTCGACAGGTTGGCGACGGAAATGATCGATGGCATGGGGCTGTTCGTTGCGGCCGGAAAGCGGGGACGCGGCACATCGGACCGCTTTGCGGCAGGAGGAAGGCGGGGCTGATGAGATAGGAACGCCCGCGGCCTTCTGCAACCGCCCGAGACGCTGATCCTAATTCCGCCGCGTGAGCCCGCGTGCGGAATTCGACAACGGCAAATGTTGTCGCTTATGTCT
>JBLMWS010000176.1:0-13734 GCA_050257355.1 Gemmatimonas sp. | reverse complement strand
CAGGCGGCGCGTAGCGCCAGCCCGGAATGGCATCGAAGCTCGAGGCGCCCCTCGGACGAAGGAAGCGGTGATGGCGCGCGCGGGGGTGATGGTGCTGCACGGTTGCGGCGTTGGCGGCAACGCCAAGCGCGATCAGGAGCGTCAAGCCGAAGAGAGAGCCCATGGGATTTGCTCCCGCGGTCGAATAGCCGAGCGAGCTGCAGCTTGTTAGCCGGTTGTGGAAGATCAGGTTTGCCCGCTGCCGATCATGTGCGTTCGAACGGCAGCGGCTCCAAGGGACAGCCGCTTCACGATCGGTCACATCGGCGGCATCATCGCCGCGTTCACCAGCCGAGAATCGCAGTGCGCCGCGACCTCACTACGGACCGTAGCGAGCTCCATACCCCGACACCGCGCAGGCTCCCGAGCTTGCGAGCTTGTACCGCAACGAAGTTTCAACATCCCTCGACTATGGTGACCGTATGAGGTTGCGCTCGGGCTCCAAACGAGGACACCGCAAAATCGCGAAGCGAGGCGACTTGCTGTGCGTTTGGCTCGCTCTGTTGAATCACCTCGACAACCCGCTGCAGCGGCGGGCGGCCAAACGCCGGCAAACCCACCGGGCGCGCCGAACGATTTCCGGCCGCCGGTCCTCTGGCCAGATCGGCGATCTCGGCGTGAGATAGATCGAGGCCAAAGCCGATCGCACGGCGCGAAGCGCGCGCGTTGCGGCCGATATCGGCGAACAGTCTTCGACCTCAAGTTACACGCAGGAGGGCGAAGACCGCCATCTCGACCATCAAGACGGTGCTGACGACGGCGAGTATCAGATACAACTCGCCCGATGAGGACGGTACCACTTTCAATGGCTTCATTGGCCTGCCTCCGCGTCCTTGCGAAGCCCAACGATCCCGCTTTCAAAATAACCGTGCCGGGCATCGTAAGTTCCCGCTGCTAGGTGCGTGAGGCAAGAAATGCTGAAGCCGTCGGAGAGCAGCTAGCCCTTCGCGCCTGCACAGCGTCGCTTTGCCGCGCGGGGGATGACCGCCTTCGCCATCGCGGGCTCAAATCCCCTCCCCATATTAGGATCGACGAAACCATTTTTACGAACCGACGAAACCATACTGAAACGGTCGGGCTTCTATAAAACAGCACAAAGATAAAAAGGCAGGGACTGGCGTAAGGACGCGTTCGATGATCGAGGCGGTGGCACTTTTAGGTTTCTTTAGTGTCAGCATTTTCCTGGCACATGCCGTCGAGGCGTATTTCTGATCTCGCCTCGCATGAGGATCAGACAATCGTAAACCGCACTCGGCTACCCGGCGTGCACGGCGGGCTTCACGTTGCCGTGTTGCCGGCTGCCGGGTCTGTTTTGCCCGACGTCCGGTCCCCAGATCAAAGACGAGAGAACAGGGAACGCAGCATGCGCAAGTTCACGCCCCGAGAAGCTATCGCTCGAGCCTTTCCCAGCTACGACCGCTCCATGGCAGACCGGCTGATCGCCTGGCTCGATGAGTGCGGCTACGAGATCGTGGAAAAGGATCACGAGCCGAGCGTCGCGCCGTCGCTGCCCGCAGACGATACGCGCGAGGCGCGCCTGGTCCTGAGCCGACCCTGACGAACAGAGCCCGGTCGCCCTGCTAGTCACAGCGTCGACTTCTTCGCGCAAGTCGCTCACCCTTTGGTGAACACTTCACCCAGCGCTGCAACCGTTACCGGGTGTGTCTCCGACCAACCTTGGCTCTCGGCAAGATGGTCGTAGCTTTCGGCCATACGGATCAGCCGGCTGCGGATGGTCTCGTCGCTCTCCTGCTCGGCTTGCTGTCGCAGGTCGGCGGCATGGCGGGTCAGATCGGAGCGCTCGGCCATGGCTGTCTCCTCGAGCTTGCACAGCGCATGCCGCGATAATGGAAATCGCGCCGATCCGGTTCCCGCCTTGCAGCAATGTGAGAGACCGCCCGTAGCAGCGGCGGGATCGATTCCGCGGCGCACCGTCACTGCCTGTTGCACAAACTGTTCCCTGGCGCTAACCCTACGCCCCGGCGCGGCCTGGTGGGGCGGGCCGCTGGTTTGAAGCGCGCGGGGGGCAAGCGTTGCGTAGCGGATCCTGGATCACCCACCTCGTCCTCAAGCTCAAGCCTTGGTCGCTGCCGGCGTTCGTCATTGCGCTGTCCGTTCTGGCAACCGCGGCCGGCTTGCGCGTCCTGTTCGATTGCTTCGGCGCCACGCTCTACTTTGCGACGTTTCTTCCTGCCGTACTGGTGGCGAGCCTGCTCGCTGGCGCGCCTGCCGGTGCGTGCGCGGCGGTTCTCTCCATCCCGCTCGTCTGGTGGGCCTTTCTGCCGCCGGTCTTCGAGTTCAGGCAACTCAGTGCAGGCGATTACCGGGATTTCACGATGTTTCTGCTCGGAAGTGGCCTATTGATCTGGTTTGCGCAGCTCTGTCGCGAAGCGATGACGCTGCAGCGGATCGAATCGTCCGGAGAATACTGAGCGCCGTCAGCCGCGGCGTGGGCTCTCCGGCTTGCGCTGGTCTTTGCGATGAAGGGACTTTGGCATCGGCTGACCATGAGCCTGCTCCTGGTCGCCGTACTCGTCGTCATCTGGCACATGTTGGGCAGCAGCTGAGGCGCGCAAAGCGCGTCGCACGATCCTCGCTACCCCAGCGCTGAGGGGCAATGATTCTCGGCGCCGGGGTTTCGGAAGTCCACCCTGCGGATCGCAGAGTGCTGAACAAACGCAATTGCTCTGCAGCGCGTTCCGCGGGACACGAACGGTCGCGAGTTCTGCTCGTCGGCGCACCTTCATTCGCTGCTGTCGGCCAAAACGAATTCATCGCGATGAAATCGCAGCACGGCGATACCTGAGCAGCGGCAGCACTCGGTCATGGCAAATAGCCGAGCGCGCGTCCTCTGGGGTAGGTTGTGACAGGCGCGGCACCCGGCTATTCGGCCGCGCGGCGGTGCGGCCTTTTAATATAGGCATCAAAGCTTTAAAGAACCGTCTTCGCGCTCTTTGCAAGCTGCAGCCAGGCGTCGGCGCACCTGGCCGGAAGAAGCCGAAAACTGGGTCTCGCTTCCCGCCTCGGCTGTTGATAACCAGCCTGTGCATTCCACCTCGAGCACCGTGGCATGTTATCGACGGGCCGACCGCCCGCGCACGAAAGGACGACCATGCGGATTACCCTTGTCGGCTCCCGCCATTTCGGTGTGGCCACGTTCAACATGCTTCGGGAGCACGGGGTCGAGATCGCGCGCGTCGTGGTGCACGATGGCGAAGATCGCCTCGCGGCGACGGCTCGCGCCGCCGGCATCGAGGTCGTGGTCCAGGCCGATCCGAAGCTGGTGGCAGCCTCCGAGATCGCGGCGAATACCGACCTGATCGTGACCGCGCACAGCCACGCCCGCGTCAGCAAGCAGGCGCTGGCGGCCGCCAAGCTCGGCGGCATCGGCTACCATCCGTCGCTGTTGCCACGCCATCGCGGCATCGCGGCCGTGGAATGGACCATCAAGGAGGGCGATCCGATCGCCGGCGGCACGATCTATCACCTCGCCGACCGCATGGATGCGGGCGCGATCGCGGCGCAGGAATGGTGCTTCGTGAAAAAGGGCGAGACGCCGCGCGAACTGTGGGAGCGCGCGCTTGCCCCGCTCGGACTGAAACTGCTCGGGCAGGTCGTCGATTACGCCAAGACCCACAAGGCGCTGCCGGCGACGCCGCAGGACGAGCAGTTCGCCACGAAAGCGCCGGCGCTTTCGCCGCATTAGGCCGGCGGGCCTCATTAACTATCGAGGCTCGGCCGCCCGGCTCACGGGACGGACTCGGTGTGGCCACCAAGTCATTGGAATCGCTTCGCTAATATCGCGAAGCGATTGCGGCCAATTTTCGTCACATTTGACCCGAATAAGCCGTCCCATCACCTGACAATTGAGGAAGTTTTATTCATGCGTTTCAATCGCATCGGCATGATTGTTTGTGCTTCTGTTCTGACCGCTGCCGCGGCCCCGGCGCTTGCGCAATCGCCCTATGACGGGCTCTGGCATGTCACGATCGTGACCAAGACAGGCGGCTGCGAGGCCTCCACAAGCTCGACGCTGACCGTCGCGGACGGTAAGATTTCGGCCGCCGGCGCCAACGTCACCGGCAGCATCGGACGAGAGGGCCTTGTTCGCGTCTCAATCAACGGTGCATATGCGAACGGACAGATCAGTGGCAACGTCGGATCGGGTAAGTGGAATGGTGCGTCAGCGGGCATACCGTGCAGCGGCCGGTGGGAAGCATCGCGGCAATAAGATCGGCGCGATCAGCAACACGACGATCGGGTTCAGGCGGCTGTTCATTGCAGCCGCCGTTTTATTTGGCGCGTTGTTCGGCGCGAGTCTTTTCGGTCCATCCGCTCACGCGGCCTCGGGGCCGTTTGCGCCCCTCGCCGGCCGCTGGGCCGGCAGCGGCGTGGTGACGCTGGATGACGGGTCGACCGAGCGCATCCGCTGCCGAGCAACTTACGCGGTGGGCGGCCCACGCATGGGCCTGACGCTCACCTGCGCGAGCGACTCCTACAAGTTCGATCTCCACGGCGACGTCGTCGCCGAGCCAGGTGGCGTGATCACGGGAACGTGGAGCGAGAGCAGCCGCAACATCACCGGCAACCTGCAGGGGCGTGGACGAGCCGGTAGCTTCCAGGTGCTCGCCAGCGGTCCCGGCTTCAATGCCAATATCTCGCTGGTGACGCGCGGCAAGCGCCAGTCGATCACGATGCGGGCCGCAAG
Organism: Gemmatimonas sp.; assembly: GCA_050257355.1. Classification (GTDB taxonomy): domain Bacteria; phylum Pseudomonadota; class Alphaproteobacteria; order Rhizobiales; family Xanthobacteraceae; genus Bradyrhizobium. The sequence continues at coordinate 8,987 of JBLMWS010000176.1, read as the reverse complement.
CCAGTTCCGCGGCGCCTCGATCTCACTGTCGCGGTTCTAGGGTAAGCAGCTGGGCCCGGGTTGGGGAGCGCGCGCGGCGCGAGAACCGTCAGCCCGGCACAAAGGCCGTCACCTCGATCTCGACCTTGGCGTGGGCATCCACAAGGCCGGCGATATAGAGCAGAGTCGAAGGCGGGAAATTGCGCCCCAGCGTCTCCTTCCAGGCGGCGGCGATGCCGGCGCCCGCGGCCTCGTAGTCGGCGCGGCTCGTCAGATACCAGGTCAGGCGCACGATATGCTCGGGCCCGGCGCCCGCCTCGCCCAGGAGCTTGACGATCCGCCGCAGCGCGGTCGCGACTTGTGCCGCCATCTCGGGCGGATAATCGCCCTTTTCATCGCCACCGGTCTGTCCCGCCAGCACAATCCAGCGACCGGGACCGCTGAATTCGACACCATGGGAAAAGCCCCGCGGTTTGGACCATTCCGCCGGCTGCAAGATGCGCGTCATTGGTTTCTCTCCCTGTCCGCCGTCGTTCCGGGGCCCTGCAACTAGCATTGAACCGGCCGATCCCATAGCGACGTTCGATGCAGCGAGCAGCGCCGGACGTCTTGCGGGTTGCAAATCCGACCGCATTCGCCGATACCGGCCTGCCCTCGTCACCCCTTCGCGCCTCGCAGCTCTCCAGCCATGCCGACCACACCTTCCAAACCGATGGCCGCGCTGTGGATGGCGGGTTGGCTTTCGCTCATGCTGGTGATGGCGGTGGCAGGCCGCGAGGCGACCCGCCAGCTGAACGTCTTCGAGCTGATGGAGGTGCGTTCGCTGCTCGGCTTCGTGCTGCTCTCGCCGCTGATCTGGCGGAACGGCGGCTTTGCCAAGCTCAAGACATCGCGCCTGCCGCAGCATGTCGCTCGCAACCTGATCCATTATGCCGCACAGCTCGGCTGGTTCTTTGCGCTGACGCTGATCCCGATCGGCCAGGTGGTCGCGATCGAGTTCACCATGCCGATCTGGACCGCAATCCTGGCGGCGAGCTTTCTCGGCGAGCACATGACGCTTCGCAAACTGGGGGCGATCGTGCTCGGCATTGTCGGCGTCGTCATCATCGTCCGTCCCGCGACGGGCGAGATCAATCCGGGTCAATTGATCGCGCTCGGCGCCGCCGTCGGCTTTGGCGTCTCGATGGCGCTGGTCAAGTCGCTGACCCGGACCGAGAGTGCGCTGACTGTGATCTTCTGGATGCTGGTGGTGCAATCGACCGCCGGCCTGTTGCCGACGCTTTACCTCTGGACCTGGCCGTCAGCCCAAGGCTGGGGCTGGATGGTCGTGATCGCGATCTGCGGCACGTTCTCGCACTATTGCCTCGCCAATGCGATGCGCTACGCGGACGCCACGGTGGTGGTGCCGATGGATTTCCTGCGCGTGCCGCTCACCGCGACGGCCGGCTGGCTGCTCTACGCCGAACGGCTGGACGCCTTAACGGTGCTGGGTGCCGGCCTGATCCTGACCGGAAATCTGTTGAACCTGAAGGCGTCGGGCAAAGCCGCACCGGCCGGGATCGATCAAGCGGCCAGCCGGCCGCTGGCCAACTCGTGACCGGCGTTCGGACCCTGGGCGCCGTCAAAAATAACTACTTCCCTGCGACCTTGCGCAGGGCTTCGTTGATCCGCTCCTGCCAGCCCGGACCGCCCTGCCGGAAATGGTCCAGCACGTCCTGATCGATCCGCAGCGTCACCTGTTCCTTGACACCGGGAACGACATTCGTCTTGGGCAGGGCCGGTGCCACTTTCGTAGTGACCTTCTTGAACGCGGCTTCGGCCTCGCTGCGCGCGTCACTCAGCGTCCTCGGTCTTCTCGGCTGATCGGCCATCATCCAATTCCTTCAAACAAAACGGTCGAGAGATAACGTTCCGCAAACGACGGCACGATGGCGAGAATGGTCTTTCCGGCATTTTCGGGCCGCTGGCCGAGCTGCATCGCCGCCGCGATCGCCGCGCCCGAGGAGATGCCGCCGGGAATGCCCTCGTGGCGGGCGAGCGCCCGTGAGGTCTCGATCGCGGTGGTGCTGTTCACCTTGACGATTTCGTCGATGACGGAACGGTCGAGAATGTCGGGAACGAAGCCGGCGCCGAGACCCTGGATCTTGTGCGGCGAAGGCTGTCCGCCGGATAGCACCGCGCTCTCCTCCGGTTCCACCGCGACGACGCGCAGCGACGGCTTGCGCGGCTTCAAGACCTGGCCGACGCCGGTGATGGTGCCGCCGGTGCCGACGCCGGCAACGAACACGTCGATGTTGCCGCCGGTGTCGTTCCAGATCTCCTCCGCGGTGGTGCGGCGGTGAACATCCGGATTGGCGAGATTCTTGAATTGCTGCGGCATCACCGAATTGGGCGTGCTCTTGAGCAGTTCCTCCGCTTTGGCGATCGCGCCCTTCATGCCCTGCGCCGCGGGCGTCAGCACGAGCTCGGCGCCCAGGAACGCCAGCATCTTGCGCCGTTCGATCGACATCGAGTCCGGCATCACCAGCTTCAGCCGGTAACCGCGCGAGGCAGCGACGAAGGCAAGCGCGATGCCGGTGTTTCCGGAGGTCGGTTCGATCAGCGTCGTCTCCGCGTTGATCTTGCCCTCCTTCTCCATGGCGATGACCATCGCCGCGCCGATGCGGTCCTTCACGCTCGCCGCCGGATTGAAGTATTCGAGCTTGGCAAGGATGGTCGCCTGCACGCCACGGGCCTGCGGCAGATTGCGCAGGCGCACGATCGGCGTGTCGCCGATCGCATCGACAATGCTGTCGAAGACCCGGCCACGGCCGGGACGTTGCACTGCACCCGTGGCTGCCGATGCGTCCATGATGAACTCCTGATGACGATGATGAACCGCGCAAAGAGTCCGACGCCGGTTCCGGATCGCTAGTTAGCGACGGCACGCGCGGCTGCGCAAGCAACAATGCTTCAAATCAAAACTCGCTGCATTGCAAAACCGTAACGCGGCGAATTAACGCAAAACCAACGCATTTGTGTTGCTACAACGTCAACGAATTTGGTGTATAAGTTTGCACACGGCCTTGCAAAGCAGAGGGGTCCATGATGCCAGCGCTTGCTGAAATCCTGCCGACCGTCACGCCTCTCCCCGATCCGCGCGGGAGCGAACTGCCGACCTGCCCTGTTTGTGCCGACTCCATGGTAGCTGCCGAAGCATCCGCTTATCTGTCGGACAATCTCATCAGCTATCTCTGGACGTGCGACACTTGCGGTTACGGCTTTGTAACCAAGCACACGACCAAACGGATCAGGTGCAATTAGGCTATCAACCGCTAGGCTGTTAGTGGCGCGATGTCGCCTTGTGCCCATCCCGCACGTATACGTTCGTAAAGCTCGACGAAACTGCCGTTTGCGATGGCGTCTCTGATGTCGGCCATCAGGCGCTGATAATAGGCGATGTTGATCTCCGACAGCAGCATCGCCCCTAGCGTCTCGCCGGACCGGACGAGGTGATGCAGATAGGCGCGCGAGATGTCGCGCGTCGACGGCCAGGCGCTCTCCTCATCGAGCGGACGCGGATCGTTGGCGTGCCGCGCATTGCGCAGGTTGATGGCGCCGAACCGGGTGAAAGCGACGCCGTGCCGTCCGTTGCGGGTCGGCAGCACGCAGTCGAACATGTCGATGCCGCGCCTGACCGCTTCAAGAAGATCGTCCGGCGTACCGACGCCCATCAGATAGCGCGGCCGGTCGGTGGGCAGCAGCGGCGCGGTCTCCTCGATCATGTTGAGCATCACGGCCTGCGGTTCGCCGACGGCAAGGCCGCCGATGGCATAGCCGTGAAAGCCGATGTCGGCGAGTTCACGCGCGCTTGTCTTGCGCAGCTCCGGGATGTCGCCGCCCTGGACGATGCCGAACAGCATGTAACCGGCCGGCGCCGTCTCGAAGGCGCGTTTGGAGCGCTCCGCCCAGCGCAGCGAGAGCTGCATCGCCCGATCGATGTCGGCGCGCTCGGCCGGCAGCCGTACGCATTCGTCGAGCTGCATGGCAATATCGGAGCCGAGCAGCCGCTGTACCTCGATCGATCGCTCCGGCGACAGTTCGACCTTCACGCCGTCGATATGAGAGCGGAACGTCACGGCATGCTCGGTCAGCTTGCGCAGCTCGGACAGCGACATCACCTGGAAGCCGCCGGAATCCGTCAGCATCGGCCCGCCCCAGCCGGTGAAGCGCTGCAGGCCCCCGAGCGCGGCAATGCGCTCGGCGCCGGGCCGCAGCATCAGATGGTAGGTGTTGCCGAGTACGATATCCGAGCCGGCCTCGCGCACCTCGCGCCAGTACAGCCCTTTCATCGCGCCCGCGGTGCCGACCGGCATGAAAGCGGGCGTCCGCACCACGCCGTGCGGCGTGGTCAGCCGTCCGGTGCGCGCCGCGCCGTCGCCGGCGAGCAGTTCAAAATGGTTGGGAAGCGTCATGAAAAGGCTTATGACGTAACAACGCGGTGGGATTCAACCTTTGCGGCCGACGATCGGGCGCGAAAGGCCGTTGACGGCCCTGCAGCCTCCCCCTATGGTCCCGCGCCATGTTCACTGCGACGAAACGCACGACTAAAACGACCAAAGCCCGGACGGGCCTCGGAGGCGTGCGCGCGTAGCTGACCTGACAAGCCGCGTCATCTCGAACCGAGCCCCGCCTGAAAAGGTCCGGGGCTTTTTTATTTGCCTGACAGCATGATCCGACCCGCCAGGACCGCGTTAGCGCGAACCGGGCCACCGGCTTACGGGTAAGATCATGCTCAACGAACCGGAGAGCAAAGTGAAGAACGATCCCGTTGTCGCCATCGTCGGCGTGACCGGCGCGGTCGGCGCCGAATTCATCGCCGCCATGGACAAGCGCGACTTTCGTGTCGGCAGGCTGAAGGCGCTCGCCAGCGCCCGCTCGGCCGGCAAGACGGTCGACTTTCGCGGCCAAAAGCTGGTGATCGAGGAGTTGACCGAGCGCTCCTTCGACGGCGTCGACATCGCGCTGTTCTCCGCAGGCGGCTCCGTCTCCCGGAAGTTTGCACCGCTCGCGGTGAGGTCCGGCGCCGTGGTGGTCGACAACTCCTCGGCCTTCCGCATGGACCCGAACGTGCCGCTGGTGATCCCCGAGATCAATGCCCGGAGGATCCGCGAGCACAAGGGCATCATCGCCAATCCGAATTGCGCGGCGATCACCGCGCTGGTGCCGCTGTGGCCGATCCACCAGAAGAACCGCATCAAGCGCGTGATCATCGCGACCTATCAGGCCGCGAGCGGCGCGGGCGCCGCCGCCATGGACGAACTTGCGCAGTCCACCCGCGCCTATCTCAATGGCCAGGTGTTTCCGCCCAAGGTGATGCCGCATCCATATGCCTTCAACCTGTTCAGCCACAACACCGCGATCGATCCCGAGACCGGCTACAACGACGAGGAGACAAAGGTCATCAAGGAGACGCGCAAGATCTTCGAGGACGACACGATCGGCATCGGCGTCACCTGCGTGCGCGTGCCGGTCTTGAGGGCGCATTGCGAGGCGATCACCTTCGAATGCGAGCGGCCGATAGCGGAAACCGAGGTCCGCAATATCCTGAGCGTCGCGCCGGGCGTGCGCGTCGTCGACGACCGCGCCAACAATTATTTCCCGATGCCGGTCGACGCCTCGGGCCAGGACGACGTGCTCGTCGGCCGCATCCGCAAGGATTTGTCCGATCCATCGGGCCGTTCGATCTCGATGTTCGTCGCCGCCGACCAGCTGCTCAAGGGCGCCGCGCTCAACGCGGTGCAGATCGCGGAGCTGCTGCCGGAGAGGGTAATGGCGTAAAGTGAGTGTCTGTATCGCGTGCAAATCAAGTGAGGGGCTTTACGGCCATCGTGAGCGCTGCGGCCCCTCACTCGGATTGCTTCGCGATCCGAGCTCTCCCCGCCGGGGAGACGTGCGCCGTACCTGCTTGCGATCGTCTTACTGATTGGACCGAAACAGCAGGCACGCATCCCCATAGGAGTAAAACCGGTACCCCTGGGCGATCGCATGCGCATAGGCCTGCTTCATGGCGTCCAACCCTGCGAAGGCCGAGACGAGCATGAACAGGGTCGAGCGCGGCAAGTGGAAATTGGTGAGGAGAATGTCGACCGCGCGGAAGCGATAGCCCGGCGTGATGAAGATCGAGGTCTCATCCGCGAAGGGCTCGATCGCGCCGTCTTCGGCGGCCGCGCTCTCGAGGAGCCGCAGCGAGGTGGTGCCGACCGCGACGATTCGCCCGCCATCGGCGCGCGCCTGGTTGAGTGCCGCGGCCGTCTCGGCTGAGATGTGGCCCCACTCGGCGTGCATCTTGTGGCCTTCGGTGTCGTCGGCCTTCACCGGCAGGAAAGTCCCTGCCCCCACGTGCAGCGTGATCCGGTGAATGCCGACGCCGTGGGCCCGTAACGCGGCGTCCAGCGCCGGCGTGAAATGCAGCCCCGCAGTCGGTGCGGCCACGGCGCCTTCGATCTGCGCGAACATGGTCTGGTAGTCCTGCGCATCGCGCTCGTCGACCTCGCGCTTGCCGGCAATGTAGGGCGGCAGCGGCATCGTGCCGAGATCGGCGATGGCCTGGTCGAGCACCGGCCCGTGAAACGAAAAGGACAGCGTGACCTCGCCTTCCTCGCCCTTGCGCTCGACCTGCGCGTCGAGATGGCCGAGCAGGCACACCTTGCCCTCATTGCCGAAGCGGATGGTGTCGCCTTCGACGAGCTTCCTGGCCGGTTTGACCAGCGCCTGCCAGCGCGAGCCGTCCAATCGCTTGATCAGCGTCGCGTCGATTTTGGGCTCGGTCGGCCGGCCGATGCGCCGGCCGGACAATTGCGCCGGGATCACCTTGGTGTCGTTGACGACGAGCTGATCGCCCGGCTCCAGCCACTTCGGCAGATCGGCGATCACCTGGTCGCGCAGCACGCCCTCAGGCTGCACCACCAGCATCCGGGCGGAATCCCGCGGGCTCGCGGGACGCAGCGCGATACTTTCAGGAGGCAGGTCGAAATCGAAGAGATCGGTGCGCATGGGCGCTAGGCGGCGCTTTCCACTTGGGCGTCATTTCCGGGCACGCAAAACGTGAACTCTGATGTGCAATTGCACATCTGATAATCCCGAGATTCCGGGTTCGCCTCTTCGAGGCGCCCCGGAATGACAGGTCTTGATTTACGCCGCGTCCGCAGCCATGCGGGCCTTGACGATCTTGTCCGGGTTTTGCACCGGCTCGCCGCGCTTGATCTTGTCGACGTTCTCCATTCCTTCGGTGACCTTGCCCCACACGGTGTACTGGCCGTTGAGGAAGGAGGCGTCGTCGAAGCAGATGAAGAACTGGCTGTCGGCGGAATCGGGATTGGCGGCGCGCGCCATCGACGCGGTGCCGCGCACATGCGGCTCCCGGTTGAACTCGGCCTTGAGCTTCTTGCCGGACCCGCCGGTGCCGGTGCCCTGCGGGCAACCGGTCTGCGCCATGAAGCCGTCGATCACACGATGGAACACGATGCCGTCGTAGAAACCTTCGCGCACCAGCTCCTTGATCCGCGCGACGTGGTTCGGCGCCAGATCAGGGCGCATTTCGATGGTGACGGGCCCCTGCGTCGTCTCAAGGATCAAAGTATTTTCGGTAACAGCCATGCTTGTTTCTCTGTGGGTTTGGGTGTGGGCCTCGGGTGAGGATTATGGAACCGGATCCAGAACGGGTGGCCGGCCACGGCACCGGCCATACTCTCGGTAAATGGCATCGGCGTGCAGCGTTGCAACGTCTCCATCACGGCGATGCGGTATTGGAGTCGGTCGTTGTCGGTCGCTTCAGGCGATTCATAGGAAATCCGCGGCTTGCCCAAGATCTCGCCGGCCCGATTGAAGCTGACGATGACCGTGATGTCGATCGGATTGGCGCGGGAGGCCGGCGGCGGCCGCCAGCAGCGATGGAGGCGCTCGACGGCCTGCTTGATCGTGTTGACCGTTCCGATCTCGGCGCGAACCGGCGCGAGCAAGGCAAGCGGCAGCGCTGCGGCCATCAGTAAACGCAGCTTTCTGCCGGCGCCGCTCATCGCATTCGGCTCATTTCATGTCGGCGGCGACTTGCACCTTCACCATCTTGTCGGGATCGACCACGGTACCGCTGGCGGAGCCCGGCGGGGCCTTCTTCAGTTTGTCGACCACGTCCATGCCCTGCACGACCTCGCCGACGACGGTATATTGGCCGTCGAGGCTCGGTGCATCCCCATACATGATGAAGAACTGCGAATTGGCGGAATCGACGCTGTCGCCGCGGCGCGCCATGCCGACGATGCCGCGCTTGAAGTGGACGTTGGAAAATTCCTGCTTCAGGTTCGGGTATTTCGAGCCGCCGGTGCCGTTGAAGTTCTGGCCGTCGCCGGTCTGCGCCATGAAGCCGGCCATCACGCGGTGGAACGGCACGTTATTGTAGAAGCCGTCGCGCGCGAGCTGCTTGATGCGCTCGGCGTGATGAGGCGCGAGATCGGGCCGCAGCTTGATCACGATGCGGCCCTTGGTGGTGTCGATGACGATCGCGTTCTGCTTGTCGAGCCCGGCGGGCAGGGGTTGCGCAAGCGCTGGAGCCACTGAAAAGAGCGCGAAGAGAACGGCGAGGACTCGGATCATGCAAACTCCGGATCGGTTGGACGGGATTGTCGCTGCCGGCTCGCGTGGTCAGCCGGCGAATTTCGCTTTGAGCGCTGCGGCGATCTGTTCCGGCACGAACGCCGAGACGTCGCCGCCCATGGCGGCGATCTGCCGGACCAGTGTGGCGGTGATCGGGCGGACGGGCGTGGAGGCCGGCACGAACACGGTGTGCACGTCGGGGACCATCGCCTCGTTCATCCCGGCAAGCTGCATCTCGTAATCCAGATCGGTGCCGTCGCGTAAGCCGCGGATCATGATGGTCGCACCGTTCTGTTGCGCCGCAGTGACCGTGAGATTGTCATAGGTCGTACAGTCGAAGGCGCACTGGGCCTCGCCGGCGATGGGCGCGAACGTCT
>JBLMWS010000175.1:0-4660 GCA_050257355.1 Gemmatimonas sp. | reverse complement strand
CATGAGCATGAGCTCCAACTACAACTCCAGGCCGCGGGCGGCGGAAGTGCTCGTCGACGGCCAACAGGCGCGCGAGATACGCGCCCGGGAAGCGATTGAAGATCTCTTTGCCCTAGAGAGAATCTTGCCGTAGATTGTCGGCGCCAGCGAGCGAACCCGACTGCAACGCCTTATCGCCACGCAATCGCCTAAGGCCGGCCCGCGGGCTACAAGATGACGATCTCTTCCCGTTCACAAGTCATTTCGGTGGCCAGCATTGTTCTTGCCGTCGCGCTTGCAGGAACCGCGGCGACGCACTTTGCCGCCGACAGCGGCGCCAAGGAGAAGAGGCGGCCTGCCGGTCCGCCCGCTGTCCCGGTATCGGTTGCCGTGGCAGCCGAGCGCAACATGCCCGTGATTCTGCGCGCGATCGGAAACGTAGACGCGTATTCGACCGTCGCCATCAAGGCGCGCGTGGACGGCCAGATCGAGGAGGTCAATTTCCGCGAGGGCCAGGCAGTGCGCAGGAGCGATGTCCTGTTCCGCCTCGATTCGCGGCCGTTCGAGGCGGCCTTGCGACAAGCGGAGGCGAACTTCGCGCGCGACAAGGCCAGCCGCGGCCAAGCTCGCTCGCAGGAACGGCGTTATTTCGACCTGCTTGAAAAGCACTTTGTATCGAAGGAGGCCTACGCGCAGATCAGTACCGCGGCCGAAACCGCAGAGGCGGCGCTCAAAGCGAGCGAGGCCGCGGTCGAAACCGCGCGGCTCAATCTTCAGTATTGCACCATCCGCTCACCGATCGACGGCTATGTCGGGCGAATCATGCTGCAGCTCGGAAACCTGGTAAAGGCGAACGATACCAATCCGCTGGTCGTCATAAACCAGGTCAAGCCCATCTACGCGACGTTCGCGGTGCCCGAGCAACGCCTCGGCGAAGTCCGGCGCCACATGGCAGACGGTCCGCTCGACGTAACGGTAAGCGGCACCGACGTGAGTCACGCCGCTATTGCAGTAGGTCGACTCGTGTTCGTCGACAACGCGGTCGATGTCAGCACCGGAACGATCAAGCTGCGCGCCGAGTTCGAGAACCGCGACCTCGCGCTCTGGCCGGGGCAGTTCGTGAACGTGGCACTCAAGCTCTACGATCAGCCGAATGCCATCGTGGTTCCGTCGGTGGCCGTGCAAACCGGACCGCAGGGAGAGTTCGTTTTCGTGCTCAAGCCTGACGCAACCGCGGAAGTTCGCAAGATCGCGGTTTCGCGTACGGAAGGAGACCTCACGGTCGTCGCGCGGGGGCTCGCCAAGGGTGAGAGGGTCGTCACGCGCGGGCAGCTCAGGCTGACGCCGGGAGTAAAAGTCGTCGTGCGTCCGGACTCATCGTGAATCTTTCCGAGCTGTTCATCCGTCGGCCCGTCATGACCGTCCTGGTCATGGTCGGCATTCTCATGTTCGGCATCGTCGGCTACCGGTTGTTGCCGGTGAGTTCGCTACCGAATGTCGACTTTCCCACGATCCAGGTCAGGGGGGAGTTGCCCGGCGCCAGCCCTGAGACCATGGCGTCGGCGGTCGCGACGCCGCTCGAGAAGCAGTTCTCGACCATCGCCGGCATCGACTCGATGTACTCGGTCAGTGGTCAGGGCGTAACGCAGATCACGCTGCAGTTCGCGCTCGATCGGAACATCGACGCGGCGGCGCAAGACGTCAATTCCGCCATTGCGGCAACTGCACGCCAGCTTCCAGCGGCGATGCCGGCGCCACCGTCGTTCCGCAAGGTAAATCCGGGCGACTTCGCGGTGTTCTATCTCGCTCTCACCTCAGACACCATGCCGCTGTCGGCGGTGGACGAGTACGCCGAAACTTTCCTCGCGCAGCGCATTTCGACCATCAGCGGCGTGGCGCAGGTGCAAGTCTTCGGACAGCAGAAATACGCGGTACGCGCCCAGGTCGATCCGGGCGCGCTCGCCTCGCGCGGCATCGGCATCAACGAGGTCCAGCAGGCCGTCGCGCAGGCGAACGTGAACCTGCCGACTGGGACGCTGTACGGCAAAGACCGGCTGTTCGCGGTACAGGCGAACGGCCAGCTGTTTGACGCCGCGGCCTTTCGGCCGCTAATAGTTACGTATCGCAACGGCTCGCCGATCCGTCTCGAGCAGCTGGGACGCGTCGTCGACAGCGTCGAAAACGACAAGCTCGCCGCCTGGTTCAAGGATAAGCGCGGAATCGTGCTTGGAATCTACCGCCAGCCGGGCACCAATACCATCGAGGTGGTTGACGCGGTGAAGAAGCTCCTTCCGACTTTCCGCGCCGAGGTGCCCGCGGGCGTTTCGATGCAGGTGCTGTTCGACCGCTCGGTCACCATTCGCCAGTCCGTCGAGGAAGTCGAGTTCACACTGCTGCTCGCGCTCACGCTTGTGGTCATGGTGATCTTCCTCTTCCTGCGCAACCTTTCGGCAACGCTGATCCCCAGCGTCGCCCTGCCGATGTCGATCGTCGGAACGTTCGGCGTCATGTACGCGCTGGGCTACAGCCTGGACAACATATCGCTCATGGCACTCACGCTCTGCGTCGGGTTCGTGGTCGACGACGCCATCGTGATGCTCGAGAACATTTCGCGCCACATGGAAGCAGGTAAGACCCGCCTGCAAGCCACGCTTGATGCATCGAAGGAGATATCGTTCACTATCCTTTCGATGACTTTATCGCTCGCGGCGGTGTTCATCCCGGTGTTCTTCATGGGAGGCATCGTGGGACGCCTGCTGCACGAGTTCGCAGTGACTATCATAACGGCCGTGCTGATATCGGGGTTCGTTTCGCTGACTCTCACGCCGATGATGTCCAGTCGACTGCTTAAAGCCCAGCATGGAGTTGTACACGGCAGGGTCTACGAGCTGTGCGAGCGCGGATTCGACGCGTTGCGCGATGCCTACCGGGTGACTCTCGAGTGGTCTCTCGCCCACAGGCGGTTCATCATGCTCGCGTTCCTCGCGATCACTGTTGCCACGGGAGACCTCTTCGTTCGTATGCCTAAGGGGTTTCTTCCGACAGAGGACACGGGGCAGATCTTTTGTTTCACCGAAGCGCCGCAGGACATCTCCTTCGACGCGATGGCGGCGCTGCAGCAGCAGGTCGCAGACATTGTGCGTCGAAATCCGAACGTCGAAGGCGTAATGTCATTCATCGGTGCGAGCGGCTTCAATCCCTCGCTCAATCGCGGGCGCATGTTCATTACGCTCAAGCCGCGCTCGGAACGGGTATCGGCGGACGAAGTGATCCGGCAGCTGCGGCCGAAGTTGCAGGGCCTGATCGGCATCAAGGCCTTCCTGCAGAATATTCCGACCATCCGTATCGGCTTGTTAACGAAGAGTCCCTACCAGTACACGCTGCGCGGCGCTAGCACCGACGAGCTTTATCACTGGGTGCCGATCATCGAGGACAAGCTCAAGACGATCCCGATTCTGGTCGACGTGGCGAGCGACCTGCAGATCCATCAGCCACAGGTCCTGGTGGAGATCGACCGCGCCAAGGCGTCCACGCTAGGGATTACCGCGCAGCAATTGGAGACGGCGCTCGGCGCCGCTTACGGCTCGCAACAGGTGTCGACGATCTATACCTCGACCAACCAGTACTCAGTCATTCTGGAGGTCGAGCCCCGATTCCAGCGCGGCCCCGCCGCCCTGCCGACGCTGTATATCCGCTCCTCGAACGGCAACCTCGTGCCGCTGGATGCGGTGGCAAAGCTGTCTTACGGCGTCGGCCCGCTGACGGTGAGCCACCAGGGCCAGCTGCCTTCGGTAACTTTCTCATTCGACCTTAAACCAGGTGTCTCGCTGTCCCAGGCGATTGCCACGATCCGCGACACCATGCGGGAGCTTCAGGTGCCTGCCACGCTTTCCGCGAGCTTTTCCGGCACGGCGCAGGCGTTCGAGGACTCGCTGCAGGGGATGGGCGTCTTGCTGATCCTCGCGATCGTCGTGATCTACCTCGTGCTGGGTATCCTGTACGAAAGTTTCATCCATCCCCTGACCATCCTGTCCGGCTTGCCCACCGCGGGACTCGGCGCCTTGTTGACGCTGAAATTCTTCGGCCTCGACCTAAACATGTATGCCTTCGTCGGAATTATCATGCTGGTCGGGATCGTCAAGAAGAATGCGATCATGATGATCGACTTCGCGATCGAGGCGCGGCGCAAGGAGGGAAAAGCGCCTCAAGATGCGATCCTCGAGGCCTGCATGGTCCGCTTCCGTCCAATCATGATGACGACGATGGCGGCGCTGATGGGAAGTCTGCCCATTGCGCTTGCCTTCGGTGTCGGCGGCGATGCGCGCCAGCCTCTCGGCCTCGCGGTCGTCGGAGGTCTGCTGCTTTCGCAGCTGCTCACGCTCTACATCACCCCGGTGATATACATCTATTTCGAGCGCTTCTCGGATCGGCTCGCGCGTCGGCGCGCACGCGCGAGCGGCCCCGCGCCGGGCGGCGGCGCCGTACCGGCGGCGCCGCACGCTCCAAAGGCGCTAGACTAGCAAGATGGCCGCCCCCCAGGAAACGCGAAACATGGCGCTGTTCTGCGATTTCGAGAACATCGCGCTCGGCGTTCGTGACGCAAAGTATGCCCAGTTTGATATCAGCCGGGTACTTGAGCGGCTGCTGCTCAAGGGGAGCATCGTGGTGAAGAAGGCTTACT
>JBLMWS010000174.1:0-7665 GCA_050257355.1 Gemmatimonas sp. | reverse complement strand
TTGTCGTCAAGCCCATTGGCGAACAGGCTCTCCATCGACTGCCCCGGAAGGTGGCCGACGAGTTGCCGCGTGTCGTCCCCGCACAGGACAAGCCAACGGATGTTCGGATTGGCCAACAGGTTGCGTATGACACGCTCGATGCCGAGGTTCTCGGTACGCAGCGTGCCGACGATGGCGAGGCCCTCCGGGGCGAGTTGAGCAAGCTCCTTGGCCAATGCGTCGCTGTTCAGGGTGCAGACCGCGACGGAGGCGCCGTACCGGAGTACGGTGTATTCGCCGGGCAGGGGCGGCCAGCCGGACCGCTCGGTCGGTGTCTCGGTCGGGCAAAGCGCGGCGTCCGCCATCGCGTCGGGGAATCCTTCCGTGAGGGCATTCGCGGCAACGGCCGGGAAGCAGACGTCACAACCGAGGCACTCGTACTTCGTCGGTTTCAGCACCTGGCGTGCCGCATCGAGAATGGGCGCGAGCGCGGGTACGGTCGCCGCCGCTTTGCCCATCGCCTCAAGGGTATGGATCAGGCAGCCGCAGCCATGACACTTCGTTGCGGCGATGGCCTGCCCCAACTGCTCGCGGACGGTGGTCAGAGCCAGTGCCGGCGATTCGGCGGTGGCGGATTGATTCATGACGGATTGACTCTACCGTAGCCTGATGTGTCGCGTTTGTTCGGGCTCACGAAGAATCGATGCCGACTGACCGCTGCTCCCCGCGCAGCAATGTTCTCGAAGATCCGATTCGCAAGTCACGACAGGCGGCAGCGGGTCGACCCGAGACCGTTGACGATCAGGCCGCAAGGGGGCCAGAAGCGGTGACAGACCTGCATGACCAAGATCGTTTGAACTTAAGCCCTCTTTGGAGGGGTCGCGAGGAATCGCGCGGCGCCGGCCGCTGCGTGCTACCGATACTCAACGATCCGGCGGTCGCGTGAGTTCTACGCGTAGCCTGCACAATTGCCGACCGCCATATGCAGTACCGGATCCATTCACACCTGTCAGGAGCTTCTGCAGTGGACATTCCACGGATCTTCAACATCACTGAAAGTGCGCACCGCATCCATAACCCGTTCACCCACGAAAAGCTTGCCACTCTCGGCGCGGCGTTGCGCCTGGAACCGGGGACCCGTGTCCTCGACCTCGGCAGCGGTTCGGGCGAGATGCTGTGCACCTGGGCGCGCGATCACGGCATCAGCGGCACCGGTATCGACATGAGCGAGTTGTTCACCCAGCAAGCCAGACTCCGCGCCGAAGAACTCGGCGTCGCCGATCGGGTCGAGTTCATCCACGGCGACGCGGCAGGATACGTCGCCAACGAAAAGGTCGGTGTGGCAGCGTGTCTCGGTGCCACGTGGATCGGTGGTGGAGTCGCCGGCACCATCGCACTGCTGGCGCAGAGCCTCCGCACCGGAGGGATCATCCTCATCGGCGAGCCATACTGGCTGCAGATGCCGCCAACGGAAGACATTGCCAAAGCATGCCTTGCCGATTCGACCTCCGACTTTCTCACGCTTCCACGACTCCTGGCGTCTTTCGGCAACCTCGACTTCGACGTCGTGGAGATGGTTCTGGCAAATCAGGACAGTTGGGACAGGTACGAGGCGGCCAAGTGGCTCACCATGCGTCGATGGCTCGAGGCGAATCCCGACGACGACTTCGCAACAGATGTCCGAGCCCAACTAACCTCGGAACCCGAACGGTACGTCGCGTACACGCGTGAATACTTGGGCTGGGGCGTGTTCGCGCTGATGGCGCGGTAGGTTCCCGGACCCCGTGAGGTTCATTTCAGTGTCTGGGGCGGCGCGGCGGACTTGGACCATTCTGGGGCGCTGCTTTGGAGCAAGTCGTACAGCCGCTTCGGATCGAACTCAAACCATCGAAGATTAGACCGCGATCGGCCACGACCGGTCCGTCACCCATGCTCTGAAGCTGACACTCAGAGGTCCGCTCCACTCTGAGAGTTGCCGAAAATCCAATGAGTGCAACTCGACCTGAGCAGCCGAGTGCGCGCCACGGGACTCAGCCGCGCTCTCCGCGACGCACAGAATCGGGAAGACGGGCAGACCGAATGCGAGCGTGGCCGCTTTGGTCCGTAGATAACCTGGAGCTGGAAAGTCTGCCGCGCTATGCGCGCGAGCCTACTTCAATAGTTCCCCGGCGATGATCAGTTGCCGCACCTGCGTCGTGCCGGCGCCGATTTCGATCAGCTTGCCGGCGCGGTAGAGGCAGTTCACCTCAGTCTCCCACATGAAGCCGTTGCCGCCGTGGATCTGCACGGCATGATCGAGCACGGTCTTCAGCATGTAGCCGGCGTGAAGCACGGCGGCGGCGGAACGCTTATGGACTTCGCCGCGACCGGCCTCGCCGGCGGCAGCGACTTCCTTCAGCACTTGGTAGGAAAACGCACGCACCGATTCCAGCGCCGCGTACATGTCGGCCAACATACCCTGCACCAGCTGGAAGCCGGCGATGGGCTGGCCGAACTGCACCCGCGTTCTGGCGTAATCGAGCGACACGTCGAGCGCGCGCTGGGCGATGGCGATGACATGACCGCTGAAAAAGATGCGCTCGATGTCGAGCCCGCTCATCACGACCTTGACACCCTTGTCTTCCTCGCCGATCAGGTTGGCCGCCGGCACGCGACATTCGTCGAGCAACAGTTCGCCGGTCGGGCTGCCGCGCCAGCCCATTTTCTTCAGGCGCTGCGCCACCGAAAACCCGGGCGTGCCCTTTTCCACGACGAAGGCCGAGATGCCGTGCTGGCCTCGTTCAGGCGTGGTCCTGGCATAGACCAGCAGTAGATCGGCGACCGGACCGTTGGTGATAAACATCTTGCGGCCGTTCAGCACGTAATGGTCGCCGTCACGGCGCGCGGTGGTCTTCATCGAGCCCAGCGCATCCGAACCGGCACCCGGCTCGGTGAGGCCCAGCGCGCCAATGCTGCCGGCCAGCATGCGCGGCAGGAAGCGCGCCTGTTGTTGGGCACTCGCATTCCTGACCAGGTTGTTGATGCACAGGTTCTCGCTCGCACCCCAGCTCGCGCCCAGCATGTTGTTCCAGTAGGACAACGCTTCGCCGATGAAGAATTGCGAAACCAGATCGAGACCCGGCCCGCCCAGCGACTCGGGCACCGTGGTACCGAGCAGGCCGACCTCGCTCATCTTGCGGTACTCGTCCTCGGGGAACCAGTCCTCGTCGTCCATGCGCCGCAGCAGCGAGTGGTGTCGTTCCTGCGCGTAGCGCCAGGCCATGTCGTAGACCTGCTGGTGCTGTTCCTCGAATCCGAAGCGGCGCAAATCGATCATCGGGCTGTCCATGCGAAGGATGGGAACTTCGAAGCCGCTTTTGGAGAATGTCTGGGGCCGATGAACCGTGGGTCAAGCGTGGAATGGAGGACCGCCCGTCCTGATTGTGCCTGAGGCCCCGTGTGCGACAAGTGCCGTTGCTCGCACGGCCTCAGGTACGATTCAGCGGACTCCCGAACGAAGTTTTGTGGGCCTGCGCTCGTCAATTCCGCGATTGACGCACGGTTCGATTGCTACGGGTGCCTTTGATAGATGGCGTTGAACTTCCTGTCATTGTCGCGGCCGGCACCCCACGCGCGATCGCGGCTCAGGAAGGCGTGGCGATGACGAACCCACGTACGCCGGTGCTCGTCGGCGTGGCGCAGTGCGTGGATCGCGACAGCGCGCCTGGCAACGCGCTTTCGCCGCCGGACCTGCTTGCGCGCGTGGGCGTAGCGGCGCTTGCCGACAGCGGCGGCGGAAGCATCGCCATCGACACGCTGGCGGTGGTGCGGCTGTTCGCCGACACCAGCGCAGTATTCGACTCCCCGTTTGGCCACTACACCAACCTGCCGCGCTCGATGGCGCGGCGCATGGGCCAGCAGCCGCGACGGCTGCTGTACGGCCCGGTCGGCGGTCACTCGCCGCAGATGCTGGTCAACCTGCTGGCCGAGGACATCCGACGCGGTGCGATCGACGTGGCGATGATCGCTGGCGCCGAGTCGCTGCGCAGCCAGGCGCGGGCACAGAAGGCGGGCCTGACGCTTACCTGGTCGGAAGACACTGGCGACGCGCCCGAGACACTTGGCGAAGAGACCGTGCTCGCCTCGCCGCACGAGATTGCGCACGGCATCGGGCTCCCGGTCAACGTCTATCCACTGTTCGAGAACGCGCTGGCAGCGCACTACGGCCGAACACCGCTCGAGCATCGGCGCAGTCTCGGCCAGCTGATGGCGCCGTTCACGCGGACCGCGGCCGCCAATCCCTTCGCCGCACTGCCAGTCGCACTCAGCGCGGACGAACTGATCACGCCCGGTGAAGACAATCGCTTCATCGCCTATCCGTACACCAAGCGCCTGGTCGCCCAGATGTTCGTCGACCAGGCCGCCGCGGTGCTGCTGATGTCCACCGCGGCCGCAGACCGCGCCGGCGTGCCGCCGGATCGGCGCGTCTGCCTGCACGGCTGCGCCGACACGCACGACGCGATCCTCGTCAGCCGGCGCGTCGACTATCACTCGTCGCCTGCGATCCGCTCAGGCAGCCGGCAGGCGCTGGCGCAGGCGGGCGTGAGCGCCGATGCGCTCGAGCACATCGACCTGTACAGCTGCTTTCCAGTGGCGGTAGAGATCGCCGCCGACATGATCGGCCTGGCGCACGACGATCCGCGCGGCCTGACCCTGACCGGCGGCTTGCCCTACTTCGGCGGGCCGGGCAACAACTATTCGACGCACGCCATCGCCGAGGCGGTCGCGCGCTGCCGCCGCCGGCCGGACTCGAAGGCGCTGGTCTTCGCCAACGGCGGCTATCTCACCAAGCACAGTTTCGGCGTGTACTCGACAGCGCCGGCCGATGGCTGGCAGCGCCTCGACCCGGCGCGTGCCCAGCGCGAGATCGACGCGCTCGCCGCGCCGGCCTTCACCGAGCAGCCGGCGGGCCATGGCAGGATCGAGACCTTCACCGTCGCCTGCGAAAAGGGGTGTCCGGCCTTTGCCATCGTGATCGGACGCCTGGACGACGGTCGGCGCTTTCTGGCGCAGATGTGCGAGCGACTCGACGAGATGATCGACGCGCCCTCGTTGGGGCGGCGGATCGTGGTCGTCGCCGGCACGCCAGTCAACACCGCGCGCTTCGCCTGAATCAGGCCTCGGACTTACGGAGAAGCACCGATGTAGTTTACCGACGGTTGTTGTCGCCAATGTCCGATTCGAAACAGATCGGCCGCCCGTATAGGGTCGTAAATTCGCGTTCGCGTTCCTCACAAGCTGCCGGTCAATCGCCGCCTTGCCAGGCGCGCACTCCGATGACCGCTTTCCACGGCCCTCGCCGTTATTCGCGATGCTGGCGAACGACCGGTGAGCGATGTGGAGTCGTCAATCGATCAGAAAACCGCGTACGGCTGCAAGGGGTCGTGAGGCGGCGGTCGCGTTCCTTGTTCCTTGAAAGCTGCCGGTCGATCGCCGCCTTGCTAGGCGCGCACTTGAATGGTCGGTTTCATCGGCGGTCGATCTTCATCGGGTTGCCGCCGAACGGCCGCCGAGCGTTGTCGACCGGTTAATCGATCAGAAGATTGCCATCAGCGCCTTTGTGTCGGTCGTTGCCGGTCGGTCTTCCGTCGAGCTGACGATCCGGGCTTCGCGCCGCGGTGCGAGTGGCGGCGCCCGCGGTGTCGATGGATTGATACCTGTCCAATGCCGCAAGTGAACACGTATGCTGGCGAGTGCGCGAACCAAGTGGCTCTTGCGCGGGAAGTCTCGCCAGGACGGGGCGCAAGGCGCAGACGAGATCAACGCACTGCCGCGCCCCATATTGATCAATCAAGTCAGCCGCCCAAGGAGGCCTGCGCATGCGCGCAATTACCTGGTACTCCAGATTCGCGAAATCGGCCGCGCACTTTTGCGGCAGGCCGCGTGTGTTCGTACTGGCTGTCCTCGTCATCGTCGCCTGGGTCGTCACGGGACCGATCTTCCATTACAGCGACACCTGGCAGCTCGTCATCAACACCGGAACGACGATCGTCACGTTCCTGATGGTGTTCCTGATCCAGAACACTCAGAACCGGGACACCGAGGCGATTCAGGTGAAACTGGATGAACTGATCCGGGCCACCAAGGGCGCCCACAACGCCCTGCTCGATCTTGAGGAATTGGAAGACGAAATGCTGGACGCATTCAAGCGGCGCTACCAGACCCTTGCGGCTACTGCCAGGTCGGAGCTCAAGCAGGGCCTCAAGGACACGGGCACACCCGAGCCATGAAGTACGTATGGGTAACCCGTCGCCGGATGGGAGCTCTTTTGTCCAGCACCAAGGGCGGCTTCGAGTCGACAACTCTCAGCCCTGCTGACTGATTCCAGGTAACGGCCTGCTTCAAGGCGCTGTGGCAGCGCGTGCAGTCGGCCACGAGCAGACACTCCGCGATGGTCGAAATTCGACTTTGGATCTTGCGCGGAGCTTCCGCTCCCGACAGGGCATGAACTTGCTCGGGAAGGCGGGCACCAACCCGGATTCCGCAATTGCGGAGCTTCGATCAATAAGCGGCGACTGCGGGTCGGGCGGGCAAGCAGGCGGTGCGACAGCATCAGGACTCGTCACTGGCAACCGCAACGCAACCAGCGAGAGAGCGACCTTGAAGATCGTCATCAACGGAATCGGCGTCGCCGGGCCGGCTCTCGGCTACTGGTTGACGAAGGCAGGGCACGAGGTTGTCCTCGTCGAGGCGGCGCCCCGCCTTCGCGCGGGCGGCTACATCATCGATTTCTGGGGAATCGGCTACGACATCGCCGAGGAGATGGGCCTCATCGGCGAGATCCGCCGCCTTGGCTATCAGGTCAGCGAAGTGCGCTTCGTCGATCGCGACGGTCGCAAGCGCGGCGGCTTCGACGTCACCGTCTTCGGCCGCGTGACCCACGATCGGTTTACGAGCGTACCCCGGTCCGATGTATCCGCGACGATATACCGGGCCATTGAGGGGAGAGTTGAGGCGATCTTCGGCGATTCAGTGGCCGGCATCGACGAGCATGACAAGGGCGTGCGGGTCACCTTCGATCATGCGCCGCCGCTCGATGCCGACCTGGTCATCGGTGCCGACGGGCTTCATTCGCGCATCCGCCGTCTCGCGTTCGGTGCGGATTCGGAGTTCATCACCTCGCTCGGTTACCACGTCGCAGCTTTCGAGGTCAAAGGCTACCGCCCGCGCGACGAACTCGTCTACGTGAGCCATGGACTGCCGGGCAGGCAGGTCTCACGGTTCGCGATGCGCGACGACAAGACACTCTTCCTCTTCGTGTTTCGCGACGAGTACATGCGCGGCGGCCAGCCGAAGTCGATTCTTCGTGAGGCCTTCGCCGGCTCCGGCTGGGAGTGGCCGCAGATCGAAAGGGAACTCGAACGTACGAGCGATCTTTACTTCGACACGGTGAGCCAGGTTCGGATGGACCGGTGGACCAGAGGACGCACGGCACTGGTCGGCGACGCCGCTGCCTGCGTCTCCCTCATGGCCGGCGAAGGGACCGGACTGGCGATCGCGAAGGCATACATCCTCGCCGGTGAGCTTCACGCGTGCGGAGACGATTTCCGCACCGCCTTCGCGCGCTACGAGCAGCGCTTGATGCCGTTCCTTGGAAGGAAGCAGGCGTCGGCGGCGACATTCGCTTCATCGTTCGCCCCGAAGACT
>JBLMWS010000173.1:0-7997 GCA_050257355.1 Gemmatimonas sp. | reverse complement strand
CCGGGCGGGCTCGCGCTGCCGCTGCCGTCCTGGCTCTCGGTGCCGGTGCAGCTCTTCCCGGGCTTCTATTATCCGTCTTACCGGCTCGCGATCATCGTGGTCGCGCTCCTGGTCGCGCTGTTGCTTTATCTCGGCGTAATGCGCACGCGCGTCGGCATGCTGATCCGCGCCGGCGCTTCCAACCGCGAAATGATCGGCGCGCTCGGCATCAACATCACGCTGCTCTATACTTTGGTATTCGGGCTGGGCGCCGCGCTTGCAGGCTTGGCCGGCCTGATGCAGGCGCCGATCCTCACGGTGCAGATCGGCATGGGCGAGAACATCCTGATCCTCGCCTTCGTCATCATCGTGATCGGCGGCATCGGCTCGATCCGCGGCGCCTTCGTGGCGGCGATCCTTGTCGGCCTGATCGATACGCTGGGGCGCAGCTTCCTGCCCGACCTGTTGCGGCAGGTCCTGGACGCGGCGGACGCATCGAGCGCGGCACCGGCGCTGTCGTCGATGCTGATCTACCTGTTGATGGCGATCGTGCTGGTCGTGCGGCCGGAGGGGCTGTTTCCAGCCAGCCGCCGATGAAATCCGCAGCTCAACTTCGCCATCTGGTCTCGGCCCTGCTGGTCGCGGGCCTGCTGCTGCTGCCGCTCTATTCGCAGCTGACCGGAAACGTCTTCGTGCTGACGCTGTTCACGCGCGTCGTGATCCTGGCGCTGGCGGCGGCGAGTCTCAACCTCATCATGGGCTATGGCGGTATGATGAGCTTTGGCCACGCCGCCTATCTCGGCATCGGCGGCTATGCCGTCGGCATTCTGGCGCAGGAGGGGATCGGCTCCGGCTTCATCCAGTTTGCGGTCGCGCTCGCGGTGTCCGGAGCTTACGCGCTCGTCGTCGGCGCGCTGTCCTTGCGCACCCGCGGCGTCTATTTCATCATGATCACGCTGGCTTTCGCGCAGATGGCCTATTACGTCGCCTCGGGGCTCGCGCGCTACGGCGGTGATGACGGGCTCACCATCTACCACCGCAGCGATTTCGCGGGGCTCGTCAATCTCTCGGATCGTGTCGCATTCTATTATCTCTGCCTTGCCTGCCTGCTCGCGGTCGTGGTCCTGATCTGGCGCATCGTCAATTCGCGCTTTGGCCTGGTGGTGCAGGGTCTGCGCTCCAACGAGCAGCGCATGCAGGCGATCGGCTTTCCGGCGAAGCGCTATCGCCTGGTGTGCTTCGTGATCGCGGGAACCATGTGCGGGCTTGCAGGCGCGCTGCTCGCCAACAACACCGATTTCGTCAGTCCCGCCGTGATGTACTGGACGCGTTCCGGCGATCTCATGGTGATGGTCATCCTGGGCGGCATGGGTACGTTGTTCGGCCCGGTGCTCGGCGCCGTCGTCTATCTCGTGCTCGAGGAGCTGCTGTCGCAGGTCACCGAATATTGGGCCATCATCATGGGCCCGTTGTTGCTGTTGGTCGTGCTGTTCGGGCGCGGCGGCATCATGGGCCTCCTGGGGAGGTTCTCCCGTGGTTGAGCCGCTGCTTCGGGTGGACAAGCTGGTGCGCCGGTTCGGCGGCATCATCGCCACCGACCACGTCACCCTCGACGTGCCGCGCGGCGAGCTGCATGCGATCATCGGCCCGAACGGCGCCGGCAAGACCACGCTGATCAGTCAGCTCACCGGGCATCTAATGCCGCATGCGGGCAGCATCCATCTTGCCGGGCGCGACATCTCGCGCCTTCCGGCCTATCGTCGCAGCGCGCTGGGGCTGGCGCGCTCGTTCCAGATCACCTCTCTGCTCACCGATTTCACCGCCGCCGACAATGTGGCGCTCGCGGCGCAGGCGCGCGCGGGACACTCGTTCCGCTTCTTCGCCGATGCCCGCAAGGAGCGGGGACTGCGAGAGGCAGCGATGGCCGCGCTGGAGCGCGTCGGGCTCGCGCACCGCGCCGGCATGCTGGTCTCGCGCTTGAGCCATGGCGAGCAGCGCGAGCTCGAACTGGCGGTGGCGCTCGCGACCAGGCCGCAATTGCTGCTGCTGGACGAGCCGATGGCCGGCCTCGGCGTCACCGAATCCGCGCGGATGGTGAAGCTGCTGTCGGACTTGCGCAAGGAAGTGACGATCGTGCTGGTCGAGCACGACATGGAAGCCGTGTTCGCGCTCGCCGATCGCATTTCGGTCCTGGTCTATGGCCGCGTGATTGCGTCCGGTTCGCCGGATGAGATCCGCGGGAATGACGAGGTCAAGCGCGCCTATCTCGGCGATCAGCATGTGGTGGTGCGCCATGGCCGATAGCGCGCCGCTGTTGGATGTCGACTCGATCGAGACCTGCTATGGCCTGAGCCAGGTGCTGTTCGGCCTGTCGTTGTCGGTTGCGCGCGGCGAGATGGTGTCGCTGATGGGCCGCAACGGCATGGGCAAAACCACCACCATCCGCTCCATCATGGGCCTGACGCCGGCGCGCGCGGGCGCGATCCGCTTTGCAGGCCGCGAGGTCCGCCACCTGCCGTCCTACCGGATCGCCAAGCTCGGCATCGGCCTGGTGCCCGAGGGACGCCAGATCTTTCCCAATCTTACCGTGCGCGAAAATCTCGTCGCCGCTGCCGCCAACCGGTACGACAATCCCGATCCCTGGACGCTCGGCAATATTCATGCGCTGTTTCCGCGGCTCGCCGAGCGAGCGTCCAACATGGGCAACCAACTCTCCGGCGGCGAGCAGCAGATGCTCGCCATCGGCCGCGCGCTGATGACCAATCCGCATCTCTTGATCCTCGACGAGGCCACCGAGGGTCTGGCGCCGCTGATCCGGGAAGAGATCTGGAACTGCCTCTCGATGCTGAAAGCACGCGGACAATCCGTCCTTGTGATCGACAAGAATGTCGAGCACCTCAGCCGCATCTGCGACCGCCATTACATCATCGAACGCGGCCGCACCGTGTGGAGCGGCAGCTCCGGGCAGCTTGTCGCCGAGCCGGAGCTGCAGCATCGCTATCTCGGGATTTGAACCGGCACTCACTCCGATCGTCACGGCAATGACAGCGGAGCCAATGATCGCCCCTTCCCAAGGGCCTCATCCCTCGGCTAATATCGCATTGCGGCCGTGACGCCGCGAATGAGGCATTCGGCGGCCGATGCGCTGGGTTCGGGATAATGTCAGGCATGGTTCATGGCTTGCGCTGGTCGCGCTTGTCATCAACTTTGCGCTATCCTTTGGCCACATTCATACCATCGGCGGACAAAGCTCGCCCGGTGTCATCGTCGCTGCGCTCGGCGCGGCCGAGCACGGCAATACCAATGGCAGTAATAAAGGCCACTCCGACCAGGCGGACTATCTCTGTCCGATCTGCATCGCGACCAACGCGATCGCCAACGGGGTCGCCGCCACGCCACCCGTCATCCCGCTGCAGCTGACGGCGACGGTCGTCGATCGCACGATCGAGCCTGTTCGCTTCGCCGTCGCGCTGCCGCGCGCGGCCTTTCAATCCCGCGGACCACCCGTTTCCTGACCCCGCCGCTTCGTTTCCTGCTCTAGCACTGCGTGCTGGGCCACGCTGCTGGCAGCGGGGCGGAGCTTCGTCTGTTTGCATCGGTCCTGAGCGTTTCATGCGCCGCAGGAGCCGGTGAATTGAGGTCAGGAATCCAGTGGGTCTCTCGTCTATCGATCTCCGCCGCAAGGCTCTCGTCTCGGTATCGTCATTCGCCTTGCTTGCTGCCATGGGGACGGCAGCAATGGCGCAAAGCGACAACGCCTCTCAACCGCCGCCCGCGACTGCAACGCCGCAGCCGGCGCCTGCCACCCCCGCGCCGGCTGCCAGCCCTGCGCCGGCCGCTTCGCCGGCGACCGAAGCGCCGCAGCAGAGCGCAGCCCCGGCACCGGCGCAAACGCCGCCGTCGGCCGCGCCGGAACAGGCTGCGGGTGGCGGGCACATGCTGCCCGAGACGCGCGTCGCGGCACCGGTCGTGCGGCGGCGGCCGCACACGCCGCCGCCGCGCGTGATCGCCACGCAACCGTCCGCGCCGAGGCCGACGCAGGCACAGGTCGTGACGCAGCAGAACCAGCATTTCGATGCCGGCCGGCAATCGATCTACACGCCGACGGGCACGGCGCCCTATCAGATGACGCAGCAGAGCATCGAAGCCCTGCCGCAGGGCGACAACACCTCGCTCGGCAGGGTGCTGTTGCAGGCGCCCGGTGTGACCCAGGATTCCGCAGCGAGCGGCGACTTCCACATCCGCAATGAGCACGGCAACGTGCAGTACCGCATCAACGGCATCATGCTGCCCGACGGCGTCGGCGCCTTCGGCCAAATCCTCGATACCGGCATCATCGGCAACCTCGCGCTGATCACCGGTGCGCTGCCCGCGCAATACGGCCTGCGCACGGCCGGCGTCGTCGATATCCAGACCAAGGCCAGCGCCTTCGACAACACCGGCAAGGCCTCCGTTTATGGCGGCAGTCACGGCACCATCACGCCCTACGCCGAGTGGGGCGGAACGGTGGGCAATACGCAGTATTTCGTGTCCGGCCGCTATTTCGGCAGCGATCTCGGTCTGGAAAACCCGACGCCGGCCCCTGGCGCGATCCACGACCACACCGACCAGGGCAAGGGCTTTGCCTATGTCTCGACCGTGATCGATCCGACGCTGCGGCTGACCTATATCGGTGCCGCCGCTTACAGCCACTTCCAGATTCCGAATAATCCGGGGCAGCCGCCGGCCTTCACCGCGTTCGGCGTGTCGAATTTCAATTCGGCCAATCTCAACGAGAACCAGAACGAGTTCAACCAGTTCAATGTGCTGGCGCTGCAATATTCCAACAACGGGCTGGATCTGCAGACATCTTATTTCAATCGCCTCAGCACCCTGCATTTCACGCCCGATGTGATTGGCGATCTCGTCTTCAATGGGGTTGCCTCCGATGTCTATCGTCGCAGCCTGACCAACGGCATCCAGACCGATGCCTCGTACCGGCTCACCGAGGCGCACACCCTGCACGCCGGTTTCACCGTCAGCACCGAGAACGCGCTGGTGGCGAATTCCTCGGTCGTGCTGCCGCTGGATGCGACGGGTTCGCCGGTCGATGCGCCCTTCAACGTCATCGACCAGAGCGGCAAGACCGGATTCCTGTTCGGCACCTATATCGCCGACGAATGGAAGGTGACGAACCAGATCACGCTGAATTACGGCCTGCGCTTCGACCAGATGATGCAATATACCAATGCCAACCAGGTGAGCCCGCGCATCAGCGTCACCTACACCCCGTGGGACGGTACGGTGTTTCACGCGGGCTACGCCCGTTACTTCACGCCGCCGCAGCTCGTGTTGGCGGCGCCGACCAATCTGGCGTTGGTGCAGAACACGACGCAAGCGCCTCAGGTGAACCAGGCCGATCCGGTCCTCCCCGAACGCTCCCATTATTTCGACGCGGGCGTCACGCAGAAGCTCTTGCCGGGACTGGAGGTCGGCGTGGATGGCTATTACAAGATCGCCCAGGATCTGCTGGACGACGGCCAGTTCGGCGCCGCCTACGTGCTGACGGGGTTCAATTACGAGAAGGGCAACAATTACGGCGTCGAGCTGACGGCGAAATACACCGACGGCCATTTCTCCGCCTACAACAATATCGCGTTTGCGCGGCAGATCGCGACCAATGTGGTCTCCAACCAGTTTCTGTTCGGCGCGGATGAACTCGCCTACATCGCGACGCATTACGTCTACACCGATCACTCGCAGTGGATTTCAGGATCGGCCGGCGCGTCCTACAAATGGGACAACGGCACGCGTCTGTCGATGGACCTGATCTACGGCAGCGGGTTGCGCAACGGCTTTGCCAACACCGGCACCGTGCCCTGGTATTCCCAGGTCAATCTCGGCGTCTCGCGCGAATTCAAATGGTTCAACGGCATGAAGCCGACGACCGTGCGGTTCGACGTCGTCAACCTCTTCGACTCGACTTACGTGATCCGGGACGGATCGGGTATCGGCGTGTTCGCGCCGCAATACGGGCCGCGGCGCGGATTTTTCTTCGGCATATCACAGAAGCTGTAGGTGGGGGCGATGCAAAACCACTACGAAAACGAGAGGCATATGCGCCAAGCTGATCACACACTCCGGGCGAACGCAAAAAGGCTCGCCCGCATTCTCATGCTGGGCCTTGCGAGCGCCGCGCCGCTCGCGATGTCCGCCGCCGCGCAGGCGCAGGACGCGGCGGCAAATCCACTGCTGCCGCGCAATCTCTCGCCATGGGGGATGTTCCTGCATGCTGATATGGTCGTGAAGGCGGTGATGATCGGGCTCGCCATTGCTTCGCTCGCGACCTGGACGATCTGGCTGGCCAAGACCATCGAGCTGCGTCTTGCCAAACTGCGCGCGCGGCGGCGGATCAGGATGCTGGAAAGCGGCCGGCATCTTGCCGCCGCCGTCCAGACTTGCGAGGGCGACCGTGACGCCGTGGCGCAGCTGATCCTGTCGGTGGCCAAGGAAGCGGAGCTGTCCGACGGCATTGCCGACGAGGGCTTCAAGGAGCGGGTCGGCCTGCGGCTCGATCGCGTGGAAGCGGCGATGATCCGGCAGGTCTCGCACGGGATCGGCATCCTCGCCACCATCGGCGCGACTGCGCCGTTCGTCGGCCTGTTCGGCACGGTGTGGGGCATCATGAACTCCTTCATCGGCATTTCCGAAGCGCACACCACCAACCTTGCGGTGGTGGCGCCCGGCATCGCCGAGGCCCTGTTGACGACGGCGGTCGGACTCGTCGCCGCAATTCCGGCGGTGGTGATCTACAATCATCTCGCCCGTGTCATCAGCGGCTACAAGGTGCTGCTAACCGATGCCTCGGCGCAGCTGTTGTTGATGATCAGCCGCGGCTATCACATCACCGCCGCGTCGCTGCCGCGAGCCGCGGAGTAGGATCATGGCGTTGCGACTTGGTTCGGGCGGCGACGATCTCGAAATCCAGCACGAGATCAACGTCACGCCCTTCATCGACGTCATTCTGGTGCTCCTGATCATCTTCATGGTGGCCGCGCCGCTGGCGACGGTCGATATCGGCGTCAATCTGCCGGCAAGTACGGCGCCCGAGCAGCCGCGTCCGGACAAGCCGGTATTCGTGACCATCAAACCCGATGCGACCATTGCGGTCGGGGAGACGACTGTCTCGCGCGAAGAACTCGCCGGCGCGCTCGATAGCGCCACCAACGGCCACAAGGATGAAACCATCTTCATCCGCGCCGACAAGACGTTGAGCTATGGCGATCTGATGGGCGTCATGAACGTCCTGCGCGACGCCGGCTATCTCAAGCTCGCGCTGGTCGGACTGGAAGGATCTGCGGAAAAACCATGAACGCCTTTGCGCTGCATCTGCCGGAACGGTCCGGATTTTGGCGCTGGCTTCTCGCAGCGGCGCTGATCATCGCCGCTCATGCCGCGATCATCGCCTCGATGCTGCTATGGTACAAGCAGGAGCCGCCGGCGCCGCGCATCGTTCCCGCCATCGCTGTGTCGTTGGCGCCGGCCGAGGCCAGTTCGCCCACGACGGACAACCAGGAGGTCGCGATCGGGCCGGAGATGCAGCAGGCCGAGGCGCAGCCGCAGGAGCCGCCGAAGGTCGAGGACAAGCCGGTCGAGCCGGTGGTGCAGCCGCCACCACCGCAGCAGCAGGCCGACGTCACACTGCCGACCGAGCAAAAGGAGGTGGAAAAGCCGAAGCCGGAATATACGCCGCCGGCTCCGGAGACGCGCGCGCCGCCGCCTACGCCCAAGATCGGCCGCTTCACGCCGGCTGCATCGAATGCCTACAATGCGCTTATCCTCGGCCATCTCCAGCGCTTCAAGCGCTATCCCGCAGCCGCGCGCAGCGCAGTGGGCACGGTGATGGTGCGCTTCGTGCTGAACAGGGCCGGCGTGGTGATCAAGAGCGAAGTGACGAAATCATCCGGCCACAGCGTGCTGGACGAGGAAGCCCTCTCCATCCTCCGCCGCGCGAGCCCCTTTCCGCCGTTTCCCGCTGC
>JBLMWS010000172.1:0-9351 GCA_050257355.1 Gemmatimonas sp. | reverse complement strand
GGCGCTCAACCGTTTTCAGGACTTCACGTGCATCCGACGACTTGAACTTGAATGCGGCACGTATCATTTTCTTTCCAGCTTGAAATGTTACCGCTTCGATCTTGGCGGTGCCGTCCCGTCTTGTGGCAATGGGCCCAGTCTTTGAGTTCTGGGCGCGTTTCTGGCGCTTGACCTGTGCCGCTCAGGAGCGCTTCAAATCTGTCCTTCCAGACGCGCACAAACTTTTCAATGATGAGGGCTTTCTCCCGGTCGTCGATGAATGGAGCAATCATCGCTAGCCATGGAATCAGATCGACGACGATGCTCCCGGATCGGACTCTGCGAACGAACAGATCCGCCTCGCCCGCAAGATCGGGCTCGGCTTGTCTGATGAACCGGTCGTCGTCGTTCCCAAGCGACGTGAATGCTCCCACGAAAGCGCCAAGCTCGATTGGCTCCTTCGTGTCCAGCGTCAGAACGATATGGGGCTTCCCCACTGCCATCACGCCCCCCAAGAGAAAAAGTCTTGCCCCGAGCCTTACGTTCTGGAAATTGCGGGGTTGATGCGGCGAAATATGGTGGGCGCACAAGGACTCGAACCTTGGACCCGCTGATTAAGAGTCAGCTGCTCTACCAACTGAGCTATGCGCCCGGATTGCCGCGGCGGGAACCGCCGGGCGTGCGAGGCTTAGCAAAGGCGGGTAGGGGTGTCCAGCAGCGCCAGCCTCGCCAACATCCGCTCATACCCGCGCGATGACCTTCCGCAGTGGACCTGGCTAAGCGCTGACGCCTAACGGCGAAGGCATGATCGGCGTTGCATATCGCGCTTCGCCGCCCGCGCTTGCCGGTCTGCCGTGATCGCCTAGCCCGAAATGCGATCCGAGCAGCCGCCGGACGCGGAGCATTTCGCCGCGTGCGGTGAAGGCATCGGCGCCGATGCGGGCGAGGAGCGGCAGCTGTGCCGGACGCGCCGCGAGGCCGCGCAAGACCGCCCCGATGCTGGTGCGGCCGTCCGCCGTGATGCCGCCGAGAGCGGCGGACGGAACCACGCGATGCGCGGGATCGACGATGACGCGCACTGCGGCAAAGGCGAGCTTGTGCGCGGCCGCGAGCCGCGCGACCACGTGCGACTCCATATCGACTGCGGCGGCACCGGTCCTTTTGTGCAGGTGCCGTTTTCCGGCCGGCTCGGCGACCGGGCTGTTGACGCCCGCGATCGGGGCGTGGCTTGCGCCGCCGATCGCTTCGAGCAGCCGGGCTGACCACGTCGCGTCGGTCTCGCGGACGGTTTGCGAGTCAATGACGGCGGACGCCACGATCCAGTCTCCGGCGCGCAAGCCGGGCTGAAGTCCGCCGGCAAAGCCGAAGCTGATGATGCCGCGATATCCGCTGCGGGCTGCGCTCTCGGCCGCCATCGCCAGCTCGCGCTCGGCGTGGCGACAGAACACCAGCACGCCGGGGCCGGCGGCGATCCTGGCCTCGAAGGCCATGCCGACCAGAGCGATCACCGTGCGCGGATGTTGCATGGCGAGGCCGGCAACCTCATCGGCGTGATTGCCGTCATTGGCATCGCTGACCCATTCTCCGGCGAGACTGGCCTCGCCGGAGCGAAAGTGGACTGTCATGAAACCCCCAACGTCCCCCGGCTCTGAGCGCGTGGCCGCACCGCGAGTCTGCGCCTGCGGAAAGGGTAAATGGGCTTGGGGCCGCAAATCAAGATGCCCCTTGCGGTCCAGCGGCATTTTCGCGAAAAACATTGCGGCGTTGCCACACTGTTCACAGGGGCGTGCACAGCCGGTAGAATTTGCTCCTAGGTTGTGCAGGTGACCGCCGCGAGGACTTCTGCGATGTGCGACGAGGCGTCATGAATTCGAGGGGACCGATGAAGCCACAGAGCGGCTGTGCCCTTTTTGCCAGCGGGGTTTCGTTGCTGCGCCGGCGGTGGCAGGTGGCGGCCGTGGCGCTCCTGCTGCTGGGCAATCCGGTCGGCGCGCATGCGGCGCCGGCGAACGCGACGGCGAAGCCCACCGCTCACGTTTACATGCTCCGGGGCGTGCTCAATATCTTCTCGCTGGGTCTCGACGAAATCGCCTCCCGGCTGCAGCAGCAGGGCATCAGGGCCACCGTGACCAACTATCTGTTCTGGTCGTCACTCGCGGACGAAGCGGCGGCGGACTACAGAAGCGGCCGCGTGCGCACGATCATCCTGGTCGGGCACTCCTCCGGCGCGACGGCGCTGCCGGACATGGTCGCGCGTCTGGACAAGCTCGGCGCTCCCGTCAAGCTGGCGATCGGCCTCGATTCCGTGTTTCAGACGAGCCTGTCGGGACGCGTCGGCCGCTACATCAATTTCTATGTCGCCAATGGTGCCGGGACGCGCGTGCAGCCGACCAAACACCTCCAGGGCAAGCTGGAGAATGTCGACGTGGAGAAAGTGCCCGGTGTCGGGCACATGACGATCGACAAGAACCGGATCATGCAGCAGAAGGTCATCAGCGCCATCAACGCCGCCCTCTAGGCGGCGCGCGTTTTTCTGCCATGGCATCGGCAGCTATGCCTTAATGCGGCGATGATTCGCGTGCCTGAATGCTGCGGGCGAAGCCGAAAGCGCAGCATGCATCCGGTGCAAATCGCATTCGTCGTGATCGCGGCAATCCTGTCCAGCTGCGGTCTTTGCGCGACCTTTGATCCGGCCGCCGCCGCACCGGTCGCGGTGTTGAGTGAAGCCTCGCCGCCGGCCGTCCAGCAGACGGCGAGTGCGGGGCGCGCCTATCTGTTCCGCGGCGCCATCGGCCTGATTTTTTCGCGCGGCATGGACCGGCTGACCAAGCTCATCGAGCAGGCCGGCGTCACGGCGAGCGTCAACGAATTCACGGTGTGCACCTTCGTTGCCAAGGACGCCATTCAGGAGTATCGCCGCAATCCCGCTCCCATCATCCTCATCGGTCACTCGATGGGCGGCTATTGCGCGATCAAGTTTGCGGAAAGACTGCAGGCTGAAAACATTCCGGTCAGCCTGGTTGTCACCATCGATCCGGCGCACATCACCCCCGACGTGCCGCTCAACGTCGAGCGCTTCATCAACATCTACCTGGCGCATAACGTCCTGGGCGGCGGCGATGTCGTGCCCGCGAAAAACTATCAAGGCCATTATGCAAGCTTCGATCTCTCGAAGCATGATCCCATCACGCACATCAATATCGACAAGGTGGACGTGATTCACACGCAATTGGTCGAAAAAATCCGCCAGCTCGCCGTGACACCGGCCATCGCCGCGGGCGAGCGCGTGCCGATCCGCTATGTTGTTCCGGCCGGCGCCCCCATCGAATTGTGGGACAGCGGCATGCCGGTTTTCTCGCGCGCCGGCGAAACGCTCGACACGCTCGCGGCCTATTACCGCGTGCCGGTCTGGTCGCTCACGCAGATGAATCAGGTGCCGGCCAATGCGCCGCTTGCGGCCGACCAGCGCATCGTCATCCCGCGACATCTCGTGCCGATCGCCGCGGTGTCGGGGCAGCCGCCGCCGTCGAGGCAATGACGCGGTCAGCGCTGCGGCAAGAACGGGACCAGCATCGGAACGCGGCGGCGATAGGCCGCGTAGGCGTCCGGGTCGAGCTCGGCGGTGAGAAAACGTTCTTCCATGCCGGCTTTGTACCAAAGGCCGCCGGCGATCAGCAGCGCGCCCAGCATTGCGCTCACCGTGCCGACGGCGGCGCCGGTCGCCAGGATCGCCGCGATCAGCCCCGTGTAGATCGGGTGGCGCACGAACCGGTAGGGTCCGGTGTCGATCACCCGGTGGTCTTCCTTGTGCGTGATCGCGCTCGACCAGAGCGACCCGAGATGAATGCGCGCCCACCACGTGAACAGAAGGCCGGCCAGCATCACGCCCGCCAGCGCGTAGGTGCCGCCATTGCCGGGGTCCCAGGCGCGGCGCTCTCCCAGCAGCTGTGCCGTCCAGGGCGTGAGCAGCAGCGCACCGGCTAAAATGGGGAGTCGATAGGCCTGCGAGGGCAGGGCCGTGACGCGCTTTTGCGTCCGCCCTTGCCAGAGCGAGGCCACGCCCCAGCTGGCAAGCCACCCGATCCAGATCAGGGCGATCAATCCGCTCGGCCAGGCGGCGAGCCATCCGCTCCAGGCCGAAGCGAACATTTGGGTTGCGCTAGGCGGCATGGGCTTTCACGAGGTCGGCGATGGTCTCGCGCAGGACGGGCGCGATCGGCCGCGGCGCGTAGCCGAGCTCGCGCCGCGCCTTCTCGATAGACAGTGCGGTGGAGCGCAACGCGATTCGCACGCCCTCGGCCGTGCCCGACGGAGGGCGGTGCGTGACGTGATCGGCGATGAACTCCAGCATGGCAGCGGTCACCTCCGCGAATTTTCCGGGAACGGGAATGCGCACACTGTGGCGGCCGCTGATT
The DNA here is from genome assembly GCA_050257355.1 of Gemmatimonas sp. GTDB lineage: Bacteria > Pseudomonadota > Alphaproteobacteria > Rhizobiales > Xanthobacteraceae > Bradyrhizobium. Next base: position 4,957 of record JBLMWS010000172.1, on the reverse strand, counting down.
GCGGCCACCTGTTCGAGGAGGTCTTTCAGCGCGATGCTTTCGCCGCCGAGGATGTAGCGGTGCCCAACTTGCCCCCGTTCCATGACCAGAAGCAAGCCCGCCGCGACGTCGCGCACGTCGACGAGGTTCACGATGAAGTCGAGATAGAACTGAACCCGCTGGCCGAGGAAATGCCGAAGCATCGCCGCCGGCGGCGTCAGGTTATGGTCGTGCGGCCCGATCGGCATTGTCGGGCTGCCGATCACCACCGGAAATCCGGATGCCGCGGCTTCTACTGCGCGTTGCTCGGCGAGCAGTTTCGAGCGCGTGTAGGGTCCCGGCATGTCGTCGGCCGTCAGCAGGGGATCGTCGGACGTGGGATGGCCCGAAGGCGAAGAGGGGAACAGAATGGATTCTGTCGAGCAATGGAGCAGCCGCGCAATGCCGCGTTTGCGCGCCGCCGCGATGACGGTCTCGGTGCCGCGGCAATTGATGGAATGAAAATCCTCCTTGCGCGGCATCCACATGCCGGGCCGCCCGGCAAGATGGTAAACCTCATCGACGTCATGAAGCGCGCGGTCCACCGCGTCGGCGTCGAGCACCGAGCCTTCGACATAGTGTGCATTGGCTGCGGCGCGGCCCGGCGGACGCAGGTCGAGAACCCGCGTCGTGCGGCCGCGCGCGACCAGCGCCGCGACCAGATGCTGCCCGATGAAGCCGCTGCCGCCGGTGACAAGAGTGCACGCCATGACTCTTGCTACGGGCGCTCCGGCGCCGATGGCGGTCCTTGCTGAATGACGGCGGCGAGATCGCTGCGGAAGCCGAGCGCAATGAATAATTTCGCCGTCACGAAGATAGGGCCAAGCAGCAGGTGCGTGGGATTGTCCACCAGCGCCGGCTGGCGGCGCTCGAATACCTGGTGCCCGATGATCTGCGAGGCCACGCCGGCGACGAGCAGCACGGCCGCCATGATCCAGACCGCGGTGACGCTGACATGGCTCGAGATCGCGGCGGCCGTCAGCAGCAGCAAAATGGCGAAGCCGAGGATGACGAGGCCGAGCGCGGCATCGAGCACGATCCAGTAGACCAGCACCGGGATCGCCAGCAGCACCGCCGCATTGAGCTGCAGGCCGAACACCGTGACCGGCCACATGCTCAGCGGCAGCACCGCCGCCAGGAACAGGATGATGATGCCGGCCACGTGCATGGCACAGTTGGTCGGGTCGCGATGATATTCGACATAGTCGGTAAGTTGGCGCTGAAGACCGGGACTCATGCTGCGCTCGCTACCGTTTTCGCGTGGGGATCGCCGATTGCCGCAGGAATTGGACGCTGCCGTTCGTCCCCCCCGGCAGCCGCACGATGTTATGTGAACCCCCGGTTGGCCTCAAGCCGGAGCGTGCTCCCACTCCGCTCATTCCCGCGCATAGCCATCCGAAGGACGGCGTGCTTTCGCACGCCTATGCGGGAATCCAGCGGCCTGAATTCTGAGTCTCAAATGTGCGTGGACCCCCGCTTTCGCGGGGGTGAGCGGTGACACAGGCAAAGGCCCCGGGTCCCATTCGGAAGTCGGCTGTCGCCGGCTTGCGCACGTAAAGCGCCGACATTGGGTATACCCATGTCGGCTCGCGGGGACGAGCGGAGCAGGAAGCGAGTTACTTCACCATCGCCCGGATGCGCTCGGCCGAGGTGCCGTATTTTTCCACCAGCCAGATTAGGTCGCCGATCGAGATGCGCAGCTCGTTGGTCCAGTAGGTGAGCTCGCGCTCGTCATTGATGTTGATCTCGGTCAGGTCCTGCGGGGTCCAGTCCGGCACCAGCGGCACATTTTCGACGTGTGGCATTGGGTATTCTCAACACGCTTTCCGGCCCTGCAACGCATGAGGGGGCGGGCCGTTCCTCGGGTTGGGGCTGGGAGTCATATGGTGCTCCGGCACAGCCTTTCCCACCTGCCGTGGCCAGGCAAAAAACCTGGCCTTTCCTTGCAGGCCGTAGGGTTGGTTCAGGCGCGACTTGTCCGCCATTCCGCTCATTCCCGCGGAAGCGGGAATCCAGCGCCAATTTCAATTCTCAGAAGTCACAGGACCCCCTGGGTCCCCGCTTTCGCGGGGACGAGCGGACGGACTATCCCCGGAACCAAAGTTCCTTGCCTGAGTTTTCCGCCCAATGTCCCACGCACGTTGGAAGGCGCCCATGCACATCCTGTGGCTCATCATCATTGGCTTCATCGCCGGCGTGATCGCGAAATTCCTCCACCCCGGAGCGAACGAGCCGGCCGGCTTCATTCTGACGACGCTGCTCGGCATCGCCGGCGCCTTCGTCGCGACCTATCTCGGGCAGGCGCTCGGCTGGTACCACGCCGACGAGGGCGCCGGGCTGATCGGCGCCGTGGTCGGCGCCATCATCGTGCTGGTGGTCTGGAGTGCCTTCGCGCGCCGCAATGCGCCGACGGTGGGGTAGGGCCAGGCACGACGTCGTCGCGGCTTGATCGCGACCTGGCGCACCCTCTCAACCGTCATGCCCGGCCAAAGCCGTCCGAAGGACGGCGTGCTTTCGCACGCCTATGTGCCGGGTATCCACGTCTGCTCTCACTTCTTCGTCTCTTCCGGCTTGAACCCGCGGAACGCCCAGCCGGCCACCAGGCCGAACAGCATCAGCGCGACCGGCGGCCCGACCAGCAGCACGGGGATGGCGAGCACTTCGTTCGCATTCCGGTATCCGCCGGCCCTGATCCCGTACACGAGCAGGTAGACGACCCAGCTCATGATCCAGGCGGCCGACAGCAGCAGCCACACGCGGAAAAATCCGCGCCGCCAGTTCACCTTCGCGGCGTTGGCGGCTTGCGTGTCGAAGTCCCGCTGAGAAAGTCCAAAGTGGGGCATCTGCTGTGCTCCCAAATATCATAGGTCCGGGCCGGGCGGTACGATAGTGGCTTGGTGGGCCGGCGGTTTATGCCCGGCCTCTAACGCACGGGGGGAGGGGGTGTTCCGTTTTGCTCAGGACTGCAGCTTTAGAAGTGGGGGAATACTGATGCGCACAAGCGTTGCCGCGCGCGCATGCGCGGCGGCTCTCGGCGGTTCAGTTCCAGCCGAAGCTAGATCAACAGTCGATTACCCGTGACGGAGTGCCGGGGATCGCCTCAACCAAGAAAGACTCAATCGTTATCGCTCGGCCTGCGGCTCGCCAGTTTCAGATTGGCGGACGACCCGTGTTCGTCCTCGCGATCTACAACCGCGGCCGCACGCCTTAGGAGTTGTCTCGAATATCACCGTGACACAGCACGTGAACGGCAAGGACGCCGCGCTAAAGGTGATCACTTACGAGGAACTGGTGAGCGAGGAGAAAACGCGGCAGACCTTCGCTGCCATGGGCGCCGGACTTGCTGTAGCAGGAAACGCAATGGCGGCTTCCCAAGCAGGCTACTACCCCTCCAACTCGACGTGTACGCGCCACGTGGCGGCATCTATCAGGTTCACGCGACCGGCTACAGCCCAACTGCGGCGGCCATCGCGCAGTCGAATGCGAACGCACAGAACGCTGAGCTGGTTTCCGCGACCATCGAGCGTGGTCGGGCGAACATGGCGATGCTTGAGCGCGCCGTGATCAAAGAGAACACGCTGATGCCGGGGGAGTGGTACGGCGGCCAGCTCCACATAGCTGGTCTCCAAGGACGGGCCGAAGGTTTACACGATCGCACTGTCAGTGGGGTCCGACAGGCACGAGATTCAAATCGCACAGGGGGGGTGCACCACCGAGCTCCTGATCGTGGGGGAGGCTCGACATGGAGGAAATTGATCGCTCTGGAGCGTTACATTCCAACTTCAACCCAAGTGGTTGATGGCCGGGTGCAACGGCGAAAAGTTTCGGGCACCAATGAAATTGGGGCTGATCTACAAATACGGCAAACTCTTCCCCTTATTCGTAGTGAAATCGAAAAAAGTGGGCGTTATCCTAATTCTTTCCGAGTGTATGGCTCGGTGGGCCAGATTAATTTTCCTCTAGCTAAGGTGCCTTGGGTCTCTGCGTTACGGCGGAACATCACTACGTCCACTGAGCGCGGTACTACATCGTGCTTTTGTTTCGGGAGACATGGCCGGATGCGTACTGTCGCTCAATCAGGGATTTACCCAGTACCAAGATTTATGTGGCGCCGACTCGCTGGCCGAACGCAAGGTAAAGGAGGGCGCTACCCTTGCAGCAAGCTACCTTGATGTGCCGCCGGGCTTTATCAAAGGTGAAATTGACCACGCTGCAACAGGCGATCTCGGCAGAGGGTACGAGCGGGAGCGATCATTAGCAAAATGTATCCGGCACCTGAGCCGACACCGGATACTCTATTGGCGGATTTTCGTACGCTTCTCAATCTATACGACACCTTGTTCGCACGACTTGGACCTAGCATTGTAGATAATCTATCCCCACCAGCGGAGGACGAGTTTCAAGAGTCTGCGAGTATCCTTAGCTCGAAGAAAAAGAGCAGGAGGAAATATAAGGAACCGCCACCCGGCGCGGTGCCGCTACCTCCACAGCCGGGGCGTACAGCAGGTTCTGGTTACGCTCGTGATCCTTCCGTTGCAGCGGAAGCACTGTCAAAGTCTGGGTACCGGTGTGAATGGGATGCAGGCCATCTTTCATTTGTTTCAAGAGTGACTAGAACCTATCTCAAAATCGTCTGAAGAGGATTATGAGGCAAGCGAGTTGCACGAAGCCAAGGAAGTTCTTCGGATAAAATTCCCAGCGCACGAGAAGGCGGCGCTGCCATTGAATCCAGGCGAAGAACCGTTCGACCAGCCAGCGCCTCGCATATCGGCGAAGTCGGCGTCCATCTTGCGTCGCGGACTTGCGGCGATTGGATCGGTGCGGTGCGATCATCTCGATGCCGTCTTTCCGTAACTCGTCATCCAGTGGATCGCTGTCATAGGCGCGATCGCCGATCAAATTGTCCGGCTTGGTTTCGATCATGTAGAAGTCGAAGCAG